>DATFDP010000079.1:0-8821 GCA_035252015.1 Terriglobales bacterium | reverse complement strand
TCAAGGAAGGAGCGCCGCCCGTGCCCGTCCCGGTGGGAACCGTTCTCTGGCAAGTGGATCTGCAACGCGATTTCATGCTTCCCGGCGGCGCTCTTTACGTCCAGGGAGCGGAGCGCCTTCTGCCCAACATCCTCCGTTTGGTTGACTTGGCCCGCAACCGGCGCGCTTTCCTGATTTCCAGCGCCTGCCAGCACTCTCCCAATGACCCCGAGTTCGCTGAGTTTCCCCCGCATTGCCTGCGCGGCACGCCAGGCGCCGATTTGCTTCCCGAGGCTCGCGCCGGAAAAATCTACACCGTTCCCAACGATTACTCCTTTGCCTTGCCCGGTGACCTGCTGGCGTGCGAGCAGGTCCTGTTCGAAAAGCAGAACATTAACGTTTTTACCAATCCTCATGTCAGCGCTACTGTGGATCGCTTCTCCCGCGATACAGAATTCGTCGTGTTCGGTGTGGTCACGGAGTATTGCGTTCAGATGGCAGTCAATGGCCTCCTCGACCGCGGCCACCGCACCGCCGTGGTGGTGGATGCCATCGAAACGCTGGACAGGGAAGCGGGTCGTAGGACCCTGTCTCAGCTTGCGGCTCGTGGCGCCCGCCTCATAAACACCGAGGAGGTTTGCCGTCCCGCCTCCCCTACCCGGCACACTGGCCTGGTGACGCGCTGATCCCGCGCCCGGTTTTGCGCTGACTGGCCGCACTGATTCCGGACTGAATGGACACGCTTGCCGCGGTTTCCGTTTACGTCTGTCACCCATGCGAACGAGGCCGGAATTTGCGAGAGCCTGCCCAGAGCTTGTCGACGGGGGAGCGCGAATCGAGAGACAGTGCGCTTTTTGGAACGCGCGGCAATGCGAAAGAAGCCGCTCCTTTGGGTCAATTTGTCTAGAAGCGTTCGGCTTCAGGCGTACGGAGACTGGGGCAAGAAAATGCGCTTCAGCCCCGTGAATCGTGAACCGTCAGACGCCGATTATTGTGCTCGTACACTTCCGTTTAGTTCGATGAATTGCCATTCCTGAAAACGGGCCCCGACAGTGTGCTCAATGTCCCATGCGACCCTGAAGGCGATTTCGATTGTGGCGACACGTCCACCGGGCTCGACCAGGATGTGGGCAGGACTGACATGTGGCCATACTGCCTCTGGGTTCACGAGTAGCGGACACGGGCTGCCGGTTTCTCTGCCCTCATCAATTGCTTCTCTATACGGTGTGTAGTGTTCAAATAGAGCCGATTGAATGGCTGACATTAAAGACGTAAATCGCTGTGGCAACTCCTTCGCGAGAGCTAAGCCAACCAGGTCCGGTGCTTCACGGCTTCCAGCTAAAGCTAAGCCAAAGGTTCCGCAGGGTGGAACTGGCAAACTGCCCTTCCAATAGTGACCACGCCGAAGGAGTTCCCCGAGTTGCTCGTCCCTAAAGTGCTTGGACAGCGCAAACATTCGTTACCTCTTCCGACGTCGCGACCTGTTCAATACCGCCGGCTGCGCACGTCTATGACCCCCCGTACGCGGCTCGCTTGATGAACTGCCCACGCCCAGCCCGCCCCAGGAATTTGTCCCCCTGCACAATGACTTCGCCGCGGGAGATTACGGTATGGGGCATGCCCGTGACTTCGATCCCTTCAAACATGGAATAATCCACCCGCATGTGATGGGTTTTGGCGCTGATCTTGTGCTTACGTTGAGGATCAAAGATGACGAGATCCGCATCCGCTCCCACAGCGATCGTTCCCTTGTGCGGATAAAGCCCGAAAAGTTTGGCCGGCGTTGTGGAAACCAGCTCCACAAACCGGTTCACGCTGAAGCGCCCAGCGGCAACTCCTCCGCTATACACCAGGCTAAGTCGGTGCTCGATTCCTGGGCCGCCATTAGGGATCTTCGTAAAGTCATTCCTCCCCAATTCCTTCTGTTCTTTAAAACAAAACGGGCAGTGGTCCGTGGAGACCACTTCCAACGCGTTCTGCTTCAGCCCCTCCCACAACTTCTGCTGGTGCCACTTCTCCCGCAGCGGCGGCGTGAACACATATTTCGCGCCCTCGAAGCCGGGCACATCGAAGTTTTCAAGGGAAAGGTACAGGTACTGTGGGCAGGTTTCCGCGTGCACCGGCAGCCCACGGTCGCGCGCCTCGCGCACTCTTTCCAGCGCGTCGTTGCAGCTCAAATGCACAATGTAAACCGGTGCATGCGCCATTTCGGCCAGCGCAATGGCGCGCGCTGTCGCCTCCGCTTCCGCCGTGGTCGGCCTGGTCAGGGCGTGGTACTTGGGAGCCGTTTTCCCCTCAGCCAGTGCCTGTTTCACAATCACATCAATTGCGCCCCCGTTTTCCGCGTGCATGCATACCATCGCGCCCTGCTTGGCAGTAGCCTGAAAGGTCTTGAAAATGGTGGCGTCGTCCAGCATGAACACGCCGGGATAGGCCATAAAAAGCTTGAAACTGGTCACTCCTTCGCCCACCAGCGACTTGATCTCCGGCAACCGTGAATCGGGCAAATCGGTAATGATGCAGTGGAAGGCATAGTCGCACGTCGCTTTGCCCTCCGCCTTCTTCATCCAGGTGTCGAATGCATGGCGCAAAGCCTGCCCTTTGTACTGGATGGCGAAATCTACAAGCGTGGTCGTTCCGCCGAATGCCGCTGCTTTCGTTCCGGTTTCGAAATCGTCGGAGCTGGTGGTGCCCCCGAACGGCATGTCCAGGTGAGTGTGCACGTCAATGCCGCCCGGCATCACGTACTTGCCCGCCGCATCAATGATCTGCCGTGTATTTTCGCGTAGCAGGTTCTTCCCGACTGCCACGATGCTGCCGCCGGAAACACCCACGTCGGCAACATAGGTGTCGGTCGCGGTGACTACTGTCCCGTTGGCGATGATTGTGTCGAAGCCCACGGACTTCTCTACCTCTTCTCCAGCACGCTGAAGCTCTCATCCAGAATGCGCGCCGCTTCCTCGACATCGGCCTTGCCGATGTTGAGCGGCGGCGACATGCGGATCACATTGCCCCACAGCCCGCCCTTGCCCACCAGTAGCCCGCGTTTGCACGTCTCCTCCATTAGCGCGGCCGTGGCCGCGCTTGCCGGCTTCTTGCTCTGTCGGTCCTCCACCAGTTCCATGGCCTGCATCAGTCCCATGCCGCGCACATCGCCGATCAGGGTGTGCTTTTGCTGCAACTCCTCCAGACATTGCCGGAAGTATCCGCCCACTACTGCCGCGTTCGTGCGCAGGTCATCCTCTTCCACAACGTCAATCACCGCCTTGGCGGCCACGCAGGTTACCGGATTGCCGCCGAAAGTGGAGATCGTCAGCCCCTGCATGGCATCGGCAACCTCCGGGCGCGCGACGGTTAGCCCGATGGGCACACCGTTACCCAGCCCTTTGGCGGCGGTCATGATGTCCGGCTCCACCTCCCAGTGCTCGATCCCGAACCACTTCTCCCCGGTGCGCCCCCAGCCAGTTTGCACTTCGTCGGCAATGAAGTCACCGCCATACTGTTTCACTATATTAAACGCCATTTTGAAATATTCTTTGGGAGGCGTGATGAAGCCGGCCACGCCCTGGATAGGCTCGGCCAGGAACGCCGCAATCTGCCCTGAGGTGGAAGTCTGGATCACATCTTCCAGATCGTGTGCGCAGGCCACGCCACAGTCGGGGTACTTCAGCCCGAGCGGGCATCGGTAGCAATAAGGATTCATGGCGTGCACCACACCCACCTGGATGGTGCCTCGCCGCCACGTGTTCTGACCGGTGAGGCCGCGGGCCAGCGCCGAGCGCCCGCTGTAGCCATGGCGCAGCGCCACCACGTCGAAATTTCCTGTGTGCATGCGCGCCAGTTGCACCGCCGTCTCGTTGGCCTCGGTCCCGCTGTTCGTGAAAAATGATTTCTTCAGTGCCCCCGGCGTGATCTGCGCCAGCTTCTCCGCCAGCGTGACCATCGGCTCCATGGGAAAACAGGTGGAAACGTGCTGTAGCTTGTCAATCTGCTCTTTCATGGGCCCGGTCACCCGCGGATTGCAGTGCCCCACGCTCACGGTCACGATGCCGCCAAAAAAGTCCAGGTACTTGCGGCCTTCCACGTCCCACACGTGCTGCATGTAACCGTGGTCAAGTGGCAGCGGGTCGGAGTAGTAATTGAAAACCGCCGGAAAGATGTACTCCTTTTGCTTGCGAAGGATCTCCTGCCGCGAGAGCCCTGTCTTTTCGCCGGCGCCGATAGTTTTTGAAGCCAAATGACACCTCCGGTGAAGCAAGAAAGCGGAAAGCCGGTGCTAGCGTGTGATTACGCTCGCGCTAAAAGCCGGGAAGCATTCTACACCTGTGCTAAACTCGCCCTCCGCGGGGGTGGCTATGCAGTTCGGCTTCACTTTGAAACCTGACCTGTCCGTAGACCGGATTCTCGGGCTCACCCGCCAAGCCGAGCAGTTCGGTTTCCAGTACGGCTGGATCTTCGATTCCCATATCCTCTGGAAGGATCCCTACCCCCTGCTCGCGTTGATGGCCGCCAACACCCACAAGCTGCGCCTGGGCACCTGTGTCACCAATCCCGCGGTGCGCGACATCACCGTGACTGCCAGCCTTTACGCCACGCTCAACGTGATTTCCGGCGGGCGCATGGAACTGGGCATCGGACGAGGCGACAGTTCCCGCCGGGTGCTGGGTAAGAAGCCGTCGACCTCGGCGCATCTGGAAGATGCGATTGCAGATTTTCGCGCGCTAACCTCCGGTCGTCAGATCCAGTACGATGGCCAGCCCACGCAGATCACCTGGGCCCAGGGTTCGCCGCCGGTGTGGATTGCAGGCTATGGACCCAAGGTGCTGACCCTGGCGGGTCACATCGCCGATGGCATCATTTTGCAGTTCGCCGATCCCGACCTCATCGCCTGGTGCCTGGGCTTTGTCTGGCAGGGCGCCAAAGAGGCCGCCCGCAAACGTGGCGACATCCAGATCATGGCCGCCGCGCCCGCCTGGGTGTCAGACGATGTAAAGTCCGCACGCGACCACGTGCGCTGGTTCCCCGCTCTGGTTTCCAACCACGTTGTGGACCTGATCGCCCGCTACAAGCCCGAGGAGTTACCCCCTGCTCTCGTGTCCTATGTGCGGAACCGCCCTGGCTACGATTACCGCCACCATTGCGAAGTGGAGAGCGACAACAAGCAGTTTGTTTCCGACGAAGTGGTGGATCGCTTCTGCCTGTTGGGCCCGGCCGGCCGCCAAGTGGACAAGTTACACGCCCTTGCTTCCGCCGGCGTCACGCAATTCAACCTCTACCTAATGTCGGGCGACGAGGAAGCGCAACTGGACGCGTTTGCTCGCCAAGTGGTGTCCAAAGTAGGACGTCAGAGCGCAGCCTTGCCACAGCGGTAGCCTGCGACAAGCTCAGTTTGAAATTCGACGGCAAGGATTACGAAGCAAAGGGTCCCGACGTCGCGCCTGGCTCGATGTCGGTTGGTAAGCGCGTGAGCGATTGCACCTTAGGGTAACTGAAAAAGTGAAAGGCCAAGTCATAGATCACACGAGATACAACGTCGCTCCCGACGGAAGACTTACTTTACGCTGCGGGGAGCCGGTCAGCCGAAAACCATGATCATCGTCTACACAAGATCTAGGTTTCTGCCCGGGTCCTGAGGAGAATTTACAGCCATGAGCGAGGACGGTGGCCGGCGAAAGTACAACCAATTGCGCCAGTTCGCAATGCGCTACGCTGCGGCTTGGGGAAGTCGAAATGCAGCCCGCGTGGCGGATTTCTTCAGCCCGGCTGCGTCGCTGAAGATCAACACCGCCAGTCCCGCCGTGGGCCGCGCCGCCATCGCGGCCGCCGCTCAGGGCTTCATGACCGCTTTCCCGGACATGGCTGTCAGCATGAATGGAATCAGCATCGCGGACAAGCAGGCAGTGTTTCGCTGGACGCTCACCGGAACTAACATCGGTCCGGGCGGCACTGGTAACGCCGTTCAGATCAGTGGATATGAGGAATGGACGATCGGGGCCGACGGCTTGATCAGCGACTCCAAAGGCCATTTTGATGAAGCCGAATATCAGCGCCAATTAGGTGGGCGCTGATCATAGAGTTGTCGCGCGGCAATGCGCCCCATCACACCGCGGCGGCTCGCGGCGCGGCTGTGGCGTACCGTTGCAGAAATTGCAAGGTTTTGCCGTTGAACTCCTCCACCTTCTCATACAGAGGCGCGTGCGAACACCCCTCAAACACCAGCAGCTCGGAATGGCGAATGCCATGTTTCAGGCGATCGGCAAATCGAGTGGAGGTGACCTGGTCGAAACGGCCGAAGGTAATTTGGGTCGGCGCAGTGATCTTGCCGAGTTGTCCCTCGGCATCATGAGTGATTACGGCGTCCGACTGCTGGATAAACGAAGCTAAAGACTGCGCCGGTCTCCCCCGTACAAAATCTGCGAGCGATTGGATGTACTCCGGCTTGGTGGCATACAGTTCGGGGGTAAAACACCAGGGGAAGATGCCGCGAATCGTCATTTCGGCCACGCTGGGCAAGGCTTTGGCCATTGTCTGCCAGCCTTCGACCACAGTTTTCACGAAGAGGTCGGTCTTCGGCCAACTGCTGTGCAGGGAGAGTGATTTCACCTTCGCGGGATGCTTCGCCGCCAGCCACGTTCCTACTGCCGAGCCGAGAGATACACCTGAAACGTGCGCCGCCTGTAAGCCTAACACCTGCATGAAACCTGCGATGTCGTCCGCGAGAAGTTCCGTGGAATAAGCGGCAGGCGAGTTGTCTGATTCTCCTGTTCCTCTGAGATCCACAGAAATGCAGGTGAAATATTTCGCATACTCAGGTACCTGGAAAGCGTAACAGGCATGATCAGCGGTGAGGTAAGGAATCAGGATGAGGGGTTCTCCTGATCCTTGTTGCTCGTAGTTCAGGGTGAGGTTTTGAACTTTGATTTTGGGCATGGAGGTAGCTCCTTCCCTTTCGTAAGATGCCGGGCACTATAGCAAACAAGCGCCTGATTGGGGTGAACTGGTTTTCCCCAGGCCGCACCTGCGGACTGACCTTGCAGTTGGTCAGGACTGCGGCACCGCTTCGGCACTCTTCAGTGAGTACATCAATACGTAGTAAACAATGAAAGCCACAGCGAAGCCCACAAACCAGGAATAGTCGTACAAAAAGCGGAAGCTCGGGATCACCAATCCCGATAATGCCACCCCGGCGCCAGCCGCCAACGCACCTACCGCCCGCCAATTCACACCAGCTGAATACTCGTAGGCGCCACCCCGCAGGTAAAGGTCGTTTACGGCCAGCAAGCGCCGCCGCACCAGATAGTAGTCGCAGATCAATATGCCGGCCAGCGGCCCCAATAGCGCGGCATATCCTCCCAGCCAGCCGAGAATAAAGGTCTTGTAGTTGGCCAGCAGCTTCCAGGGCATCATGGCCACGCCCGCGAAGCAGGTGATGATGCCGCCTGTGCGGAAGCTGATGAGCCGTGGCCGCAAGTTGGAAAAATCGTTGGCCGGCGAAACCACATTGGCGCCGATGTTGACGTTCAGCGTAGCCAGGAGGATGGCCAGGAGTGCCAGCACCACCGCTAAGGGCGAGTGAAACCGGCTGAGCAGTTGCACCGGGTCCCAGATGGCGCTGCCATAGATCACCACCGTTGCCGAAGTGACCGCGATCCCGATGAAGGAATACAGCGCCATGGTGGTTGGCAACGCCACCGCCTGACCCACGGCCTGCTGTCGCACGCCGCGGGCGAAACGGGTGAAGTCGGGAATGTTCAGGGAAAGCGTGGCCCAGAAGCCGACGGTTCCGTTCAGCGCGGGAACAAAGAACTTCAAAAAATCGGCAGAGTTGGCGAACTTCGACGGCGCCGCCAGCATGGGTCCAAAACCGTGTGCGGCGCGATAAGCCCACGCCAGCAGCAGAAGTCCAACTCCAATCAGCACCGGAGCGCTTAGCCCCTGCAGAACGCGGATCCACTCCACGCCCTTGATGATCACCACAAGATTGATCAACCAGAACAGGAAGAAGCACAGCCAGGGCGCCAGTGGCACCTGCTTCCATTGCGGCCATAGCGTCGCCAGCAGCGAGTTAATGGCTTCGCCGCCAATCCAGGTCTGAATGCCGAACCAGCCGCAGGCCACAATGGCGCGCAGCAGCGCCGCCACATTTGCCCCCAGCACGCCGAACGACGCCCGCGCCAGTATGGGGAATGGAATGCCGTAGCGCGCCCCCGGGTGCGAGTTGAGCAGCATCGGCGCCAGCACAATGCAATTGCCCACGAACACCGTGGCCAGCGCCTGCTTCCAGTCCATGCCGCCCTGGATTAGGCTGGCGGCCAGCATGTAGGTGAGAATGTTCACCGACATGGAAATCCACAAGGCCGCGTAGTTGTAGGTGCTCCAGGTGCGGCGCTCGGCCGGAACCGGCGCCAGGTCAGGGTTGTAGAGGGAACTGCCGGCGAGGCGCGATTGTACCGAAGAAGACGGAGTGGCCATGGCGATGTCTCAGTCCGCGGCGGCGCTGAATGCGGACTGTGACGTGAGCTGCGTGTATGTCTCCGGGCGGCGGTCGCGGTAGAACTGCCAGGTCTGCCGAACCTTGGTGATCATGTCCAGGTCCAGATCCGCCGTCACCAGTTCATCCTTGTCGCGGCTGGCCTGGGCCACAATTTTGCCCCGCGGATCGCAGAAGTAGCTTTTGCCATAGAACTCGCCGATGCTCCAAGGCTTCTCTTCGCCCACGCGGTTGATGGCGCCCACGAAGTAGCCGTTAGCCACCGCGTGCGCCGGCTGCTCCAGCTCCCACAAATATTCGGAGAGCCCGGCCACGGTGGCTGAGGGATTGAAAACGATTTCTGCGCCGTTC
>DATFDP010000078.1:0-3152 GCA_035252015.1 Terriglobales bacterium | reverse complement strand
TCGGGCGTTTTGTACATCTTCCAGTTCGCGGCAATAAGTTTTTTGCGTGGCATATGGTTGTGGCACCGGCGGTGACTGGGTAGCGCAGGCCTTCAGGCCTGCATCAAAGCGGCAACTATAGCGGACTTTAGCCCCTGAGGTAGTTCAATGGTCTTCCCGCAGCTAATATGTGCAGTAAGTACCTCGGCGGCCAAAGCCGTTTATTCTGAGCCCTGTTTCTGCAGGCCTAAAGGCCTGCTCCACCCAAAATCAAAAGGCTTCTAAGCCCACTCCTGCGAAAAAACAGATGTTACCTCTTACCGGCAGGCGCGATGGCGCGAGCAGAAACGAATATTGGTAGAGAAGTTGCTTGCAACGTCTCTTCAAATATGCGCTACGGCGCGTCGGTCAGCGCTTCCACACCGGGGAGTTTCTTGCCTTCCATGAATTCCAGCGAGGCGCCCCCGCCGGTGGATATGTGAGTAATGCGGTCGGCGACGCCGGCATCGTGCACAGCAGAGACAGTATCGCCGCCGCCGACAATCGAGGTCACGCCCGCATTTTCAGCCACAGCTCGCGCCAGCCGTTTGGTGCCGTGGGAGAAAGGCTCCACTTCGAACACCCCCATAGGCCCGTTCCACACGATGGTGCGGGCGCCGGCAGCCTCGGCGCTGAAAAGCTCGACGGTCTTGGGGCCAATATCAAGCGCCATCTGATCGGCGGGAATTTCGGTGACGATACGGGTGAGCGCGGTTGGGTCGATCTTCTGCGCTACCACGTGGTCCACCGGCAGTAGGAACTTCATACCTCTGGCCTTTGCGTCCTGCAGTATCTGGCGTGAAAGGTCGAGTTTATCTTCCTCCACCAGCGATTTCCCTACTTCCTGGCCCTGAGCCTTGAGGAAGGTGTAGGCCATACCGCCGCCGATGAGCAGAGCGTCCACCTTGGTCATAAGGTTGCGGATTACGCCGATTTTGTCGCTTACCTTGGCCCCCCCCAGGATGGCCACAAAGGGGCGTTCCGCATGCTGCATAGCTCGGCCCAGATACTCCAACTCCTTTTCCATGAGCAGGCCGGCAGCGGATTTTTGCAGAAACTTGGTGATGCCCACTGTAGATGCATGGGCTCGGTGCGCCGTGCCAAAAGCGTCGTTGACGTAGAAGTCAGCCAAATGGGCCAACTGGCGGGAAAATTTCTCGTTGTTGGCTTCCTCTTCCGGGTGGAAGCGCAGATTCTCGAGCAGCAGGGTCTGCCCTTTTTCCAGTTTGCCCGCCATTTCCTCGGCCTGCACGCCGACACAATCGGTGGCGAAACCGACGTTCTCGCCGCGCCCGAGCTGGGTATCGAGCAACATGCGAAGGCGCTCTGCTACGGGTCTCAGGCTCATCCGCGGGTTGACTTTGCCCTTGGGACGCCCGAGGTGCGATGCCAGGATCAGTCGCGCCCCATGGCGTAGCGCGTACTCGATGGTGGGCAGAGTCTCGCGAATCCGGGTATCGTCGAGCACGCCGCCATCCTCCGAGAGCGGAACATTGAAGTCCACCCGCATGAAGATGCGGTGGTCACCCAAGGGCAGGTCGCGAATGGAAAGTTTGCCGATGCCTTCACGATGCAGAACAGGTTGTCGATGAGTGCTCACAGCGAACTCCTTAGCAAAGGCGACAGAGCCGCCCTTGTGCATTGCCGACGGAACGCCGGCTCCACATTTTCTCTACAGGCCCTTGCTGCCGATGAAGTTAATGAGGTCGCGAACGCGGCATGAATAGCCCCATTCGTTGTCGTACCAGGCGATGACCTTCACCAGATTGCCGTTGATCACGCGCGTCATAGGCGCATCCACGATGGAAGAGCGCGAGTCGCCGCGGTAATCCACGGAAACCAGCTCAGCGTCTTCATAGCCGAGGTAGCCCTTGAGCGAGCCGGAGCCGGCGGCCTGCTTCATGGCCGCGTTCACTTCCTCTGCCGTGGTCTTCTTCTCCACGTAGGCAACCAGGTCCACCACGGAAACGTTGGGCGTGGGCACGCGCATGGCAAAGCCGTCGAGCTTGCCCTTCAACTCGGGGATCACCAGGTGCAGCGCCTTGGCTGCTCCGGTGGAAGTGGGAATCATGCTGATGGCGGCGGCACGCGCCCGGCGCAGGTCCTTGTGCGGGAAATCCAGTATGACCTGATCGTTAGTGTAGGAGTGAATAGTGGTCATGCTGCCGCTGACAATCTTAAAGGAATCGTTCACCACCTTGGCCACCGGCGCCAGGCAGTTGGTAGTGCAGGAAGCGTTGGAGATGACGTGGTGTTTGGCGGGATCGTAAACCTGCTGGTTGACACCGAGAACAATGGTGACATCCTCATTCTTGGCGGGAGCCGAGATGATGATCTTCTTCACCGGGCCACGCAGGTGCTTTTTGGCATCTTCGGCATTGTTGAAGCGGCCGGTGGACTCCAGAACCACTTGGGCTCCTACCGAGTCCCAGGGCAGCTTGGCCGGGTCCATCTCGGCAAAAACGCGGATGCTGCGGCCGTCAATGCGGATGCAGTCGCCGCCGGCGCTGATGTCGTTGCTAAGGTTGCCGAGGATGGAGTCGTACTTAAGCAAGTGGGCCAGGGTTTTGGGATCGGTCAGGTCATTCACCGCCACAAATTCGAGATTGCGGTCGGTGAGAGCGGTGCGCAGCACGTTGCGCCCAATGCGGCCGAATCCATTAATGCCTACTTTGATTGCCATAATGCCTCCAATGAGTGCGAACTGAAGGGTAAGTTGAGAGCCGCTTGTGTAACCAAAAATCGTAACATCGGTATTGCTGGACGGGCAAATTAGCGCAGCACGGGTCCTTGTGATGGCTGGCACACGTGGGCTGTGCATTGTGCGAAGCACCGAAGCTTACATTGCTCACCAAGCAAGGGATGTGTTACAAGGCGGAAGATGAGCAAGTGGATTCGGGAGCGTATGCGCCGCCGCCGAAAAAAGAAAGGCAGCAGCGCGGACCAAGGGGAAAGTCTGCCGCCGCTGCAGCCGAACTTTCTTACCAGCGAGTTGCCGCCACCAGCGCCGGAACTGGAAGCAGAGGAGAAGCCAGCCGACGAAGCGCCACCAGTCCCGGCCATAGCTGAACCTCCGGCCGCAACCGAGCCTGCACCTAGCGGAGTGGAGGGGCAGCGCGCGCCGAGCAGAAGGC
>DATFDP010000077.1:0-7900 GCA_035252015.1 Terriglobales bacterium | reverse complement strand
ACTGAAGTTCTACTCTTCCCCCACGCGCAAAACGGCGAGAAATGCTTCCTGGGGGATGTCCACGCGCCCGATGCGCTTCATGCGCTTCTTGCCTTCTTTCTGCTTTTCGAGCAGCTTGCGCTTGCGTGTGATGTCGCCGCCGTAGCACTTCGCGAGCACGTTCTTGCGCATGGGTGGCACGGTTTCCCGGGCGATGATCTTGCCGCCGATAGCAGCCTGGATGGCTACCTCGAACATCTGCCGGGGAATCAGCTCCTTCATCTTGGCCGCCAGCGCGCGCCCGCGCTCGTAGGCGTGATCGCGGTGCACGATGGTGGAGAGCGCGTCCACGGGATCGCCCGAAACCAGAATATCTAGCTTGACCATGGGCGACTCCCAGTAGCCCGCCAGGTGATAGTCGAGCGAAGCATAGCCGCGCGAAACCGACTTCAGCCGGTCGTAGAAGTCCAGCACAATCTCGTTCAGCGGCAGTTCGTAGCTGAGCATCACCCGGTTCGAGGTGACGTACTCGAAACCCTTCTGCCGCCCGCGCTTTTCCTCCACGAGCTTGAGAATCCCGCCCACATACTCTTCGTTAGTAAGAATGGTGGCCAGGATCACCGGCTCTTCCACTTTGCGGATTTCGCTTTGCGGCAGCCAGCGCGAGGGATTGTCCACTTCGACCACCTCGCCATCGGTCCGGGTAATTTTGTATCGCACGCCCGGGGCGGTGGTGATCAGGTCGAGGTTGAACTCGCGCTCCAGGCGTTCCTGGATGATTTCCATGTGCAGCAGCCCCAGGAATCCGCAGCGGAAGCCAAATCCCAGGGCGGCCGAGCTTTCCGGCTCGAAAAAGAAGGACGAGTCGTTCAGCCGTAGCTTCTCCAGCGCCTCGCGCAGAGCCGTGTGCTCGTGCGCGTCCACGGTGTAGAGGCCGGCGAAGACCATGGGCTTAATGTCCTCAAAGCCAGGTAGAGGTTCGATGGCCGGGCGCGCATCGTCGGTAATGGTGTCGCCAATCTTGGTATCAGAGACGTTCTTGATGTTCGCGATCAGGAACCCCACTTCGCCCGCTTCCAGCATGTCAATCTCGACCGGCTTAGGGGTGAGCACGCCCAGGGTTTCCACTTCGAAAACGCGCCCGTTCGACCACAAACGAATTTTCTGGCCATTGCGCAGCGTGCCGTGAAAAACGCGGGCCAGCACCACCACCCCGCGGTAGGGATCAAACCAGGAGTCGAAAATCAGCGCCTGCAGTGGCGTTTCTGGCGAGCCTTTGGGTGGTGGTATGCGGTGAACAATCGTTTCCAGCACCTCGGGCACGCCCTGCCCGGTCTTGGCGCTGATCAGCAGCGCGCCGGCGGCATCCAGGCCAACCGCGCCTTCAATCATTTCTTTCGTACGCGCGATGTCGGCGCTGGGCAGGTCAATCTTGTTGATTACCGGGATGATTTCCAGCCCATGATTGATGGCCAGGTAGGAATTAGCCAGAGTTTGCGCCTCGACCCCTTGCGAGGCGTCCACCACCAGCAGCGCGCCTTCGCAGGAGGCTAGTGAGCGCGAAACTTCGTAGGAGAAATCCACGTGTCCGGGCGTGTCAATCAGGTTTAACTGGTAAGTGTTTCCGTCCTTCGCCTGATACATCATGCGGACCGCGTGCGCTTTGATAGTAATGCCGCGCTCCCGTTCCAGGTCCATGGCGTCGAGCACCTGGGCCTGCATTTCGCGCGCTGACAGCGCCCCCGTCAACTCCAGCAGGCGATCGGCCAGCGTGGATTTGCCGTGGTCAATGTGCGCGATGATCGCGAAATTGCGGATACTGGCGCGGTCCATCGGGGTGGTGGGAACATTTCAATTTTAGCAGGTAGCGCCGTGCCCAAACGATGTCGGCTCAGCAGGGTCGTCTTAAAGCCAGCCTGAGCGCATAAGCACTTCTTGCGCAACCTCGGTTATGGAGCGCCCCTCATTGACCACCGAGAAATCTTCCAATTGCGCCCGATCCAGCAAAGTATTCAACTCCGCTACCCGTGCAACATAGCGGCGCTGCAATTGGCCTGAATCTCGGGCTCCAACACGTTCCTGCATTGTTCCTATGCTCGCGTTCAGGCGGCAGACAATGATTTTCTTGGCCGATACCGCAGCCCGAATGCGTTCCAGTTCGTCGCGGCGCTCTACGGCACACGCCAACAGAAGTCGCATCACGCCAACAGCGGCGTAGTTTTCCCATACACAGCGGAGGTTGCGGTATATCACATCATCGTCGCGAACACCTGATGGGAGATGCACAATCAAGAGGCTATCTAAGTCAACGCCGGCATGGGCAATCCCGCGGAGAGCCAGAATATCCGAGGCCTCATCCAATACGGCGGTTTTGCCTGATCCCATAGAACCGGTGATGATAAGCAGTGCTTCGGCAGCGCCTCCCAAATGTGCCTTCACCACACGCAGCCTCCTTCATTGGATCCCCAAACGAATCGCATCATTGTGCATTATTCCAGGCCGCCCACGTGAGGCCATACACTCTGCGTGCTGCATCACGACTTCCTGAATACTCGCACCCGGTATCCATCCTCATTCGCCGCGAGTATTTCCTTCCATCCTGCCGGCGCGCTCTGTCGCTGCGAATCAGGGAATTCGGCAATAACACGTATCCTGGGCTCGCCGGCCGGCACACTCATCGCAATGGCCCCCTCCACCAACTCCGCCCGGCAGGTGCGCTCGCCGGGGATTATCACATCCCGCCGCAGCGCAATCAGCCTGCGATACCACTCCAGCATGCCTGCGTGCTGGTTCTTCTGAGCACTGCCTGTTGGCCACTGACCACTTATCACTGACCACTGAAGCTTCGACCGCTCAAACGTCTGCGGTTCCTGCGGATCTGGCACCTCGCCCCCGAAGGCTACAAAGTGCTCAAACTCTTTGCGCCGGCCCTCGCGCACCGCCTTCTGCAACACGGGATCGCCGTAATCGGTGAAGAACTGAAATGGCGCCGTTTCGCCATATTCCTGGCCCATGAACAATAACGGCGTCTCGGGCGCCAGCAGCAGGAGCGCGGCGGCCAGCTTGCAGGCTCCGCGCGGCACCAGCGCGCCCAGGCGATCGCCCCGAGCGCGATTGCCCACCTGATCGTGGTTCTGCGTGCAAAGAACGTGAGCCGGAAGGGGAATGTCGGCAGATGAAGTCCCGCGCTGGTTGCCCCTCCAGAAATTGAACGGCTCACCTTGGAAGACGAAGCCTTCGTTCAACGCCTGCACGATCTGCTCTTTCCTGCCGAAATCCTGATAGTAGCCTTCGCGCTCGCCGGTCAGATAAGCGTGCACAGCGTGATGGAAGTCGTCGCTCCAGACTGCATCCACGCCCAATCCGCCTTGGGTGCGCGGCAGCACGTAGCGGCGGTCGTTCTCGTCGGTTTCTGCAATTACGCATACTTTGCGGCCTTGCTCGGCGGCCAAGCGCTGCACATTTTCCTGGATTTCCGCCACGATGTGCAGAGGCGAGTCGTCGTAAATGGTTTGCGTAGCGTCCAGCCGCAGCCCGTCGAGGTGGTACTCGCGAATCCAATAGACGGCATTCTCCACCACGTGACGCCGCACTCCCTCGCACCCCAGGTCGTCATAATTCATGGCATCGCCCCAGGGCGTGGTGTGATGGTGCGTGAAATAGGGACCGAAAAGGCGCAGGTAGTTGCCTTCGTTTCCCAGGTGGTTGTAGACCACGTCGAGCATGACCGCCAGACCGGCGCCATGGGCGGCATCCACCAGGCGCTTCAGGCCCTCCGGCCCGCCATAGCTCGCCTGCACTGCATACATGGAGACGCCGTCGTAGCCCCAATTGCGCGTACCGGGAAACGCGGCTACCGGCATCAGTTCGATCACCGAAATGCCCAATGACTTTAGGTAATCCAGCCGTTGGACGACGCCGTCAAAGCTGGCTTCCGGGCTGAATGTGCCGACGTGCAGCTCATAGATGATGTAGTCGCGCAGGTCGAGCCCGCGCCAGGTGTAATCCCTCCAGGCAAAAGTATTCGGATCAACGATGGCGGTCGGTCCGTGGACACCCTCTGGGAGCAGGCGTGAGACCGGGTCGGGCAGGGGTTTTTGGCCGTCGAGGATGTAGAAATAGCGATCGCCAGCTTGAGCAGGCGCTTGCAGGCTGAAAGTGCCGTCGGCTGAGCGCTGCATAGGCAAGTCGCGGCCACCCATCAGGCGCAGGGTGACTTGCCGGACATGTGGAGCCCACACCCGAAACTCAGCCCTGCCGTTTTTCAGCGTTGCTCCGTACATAACGTTCAGGGTAGCCGATTTCATCGGAGTTTGGATGCGAGCGGCGGTTTAGCGGAGGCAAGCTCTAAACTGTCAGTCTTCAGCAATTGGCACTTAGCAATTAGCATTTGGCCCTGAACCTTCTCGTCCTCCCCTCAAAAACAAAGTCCACTGGCTAAATGCCAACTGCTAATTGCTAAGTGCTGCTCTTGTCGGTGAAAGTACAATGCCGTCATGCCCCTCATCCTGGCCTCCTCTTCGCCGCGCCGGCAAGAACTGCTGCGCGCTGCGGGAATCGAGTTCACGGTGGAGGCAGCCGATTTGCCTGAGGTCCCTCATCCCGGCGAGCCTCCGCAGCAGTTTGCTGAGCGCATGGCGCGCGAAAAGGCGCGCACGGTTGCCCAGCGTCGTCAGCGTCCGGGCGAATGGGTGCTGGCCGCCGACACCGTCGTCTTCGTAAATGGCGAAATCTTGGGCAAGCCGGCCGATGCTCCTGACCCCAGTACCGACGCCAAGCGCATGCTGCACCTGCTCTCAGGGCGAGAACACACTGTAATTACGGGAGTGTGTCTTGTGGATAGTGGGCAGTGGCCAGTGGCCAGTGTTCAGAAAGACTCTGCCGTTGACTGTACGCAGTCAGCCGTGGACCTTGTTGCTTCCGAGACCACCCGCGTCTGGATGACCGAGCTTAGCGAAGACGACGTCCGCGACTACATTGCTACCGGGGAACCCTTGGACAAAGCCGGGGCCTATGCCATTCAGGGGCGCGCTTCGCGCTGGATTCCCCACATCGAGGGCTGCTACTTCAACGTAGTGGGCTTGCCGGTGCCGCTGGTCTACCGCATGCTGCGCGAGCGCCGGCTGATTAGGTAAGAAGAACGCTTCCGTGCCCTGGCGAATACACGAAATCAAACTGAAAGGCACTGAGCGCCGAAAGCGCGGAATAGGAAAGCCCCGGACGGAAGTCCTGGTACAAGTTATCGGAATCTGGCTACTCACCCGCCGTGGACCTGTCGGCGTGAGTGAATCACGAGAGGAAGGACACCTGAAACAGCGCTACTTCTTTTCCTGCGTGCCCTGTTCGCCGTCTTTAACGGCCGACTTGAAATTACGAATTCCTTCGCCTAGGCCCTTGCCCAGGTCGGCCAGCTTGCTGGGGCCAAAAATCAGCAGAGCAATGGCCAGAATCAGAAGGATCTCAGGCAAACCTAATTTGCCTATCATGTGGACCTCCGCCGGAAGGGGCAAGCCGGCGCGCTTTCCAGCGCAATAATTTGCAGGAACTCCCCTGTTCAGATTTTAGGGCAGTTGGGGAGCAGAGTCAAAGTAGCTGCGTAGCTGGCTTACAGCGCTTCGGCCAGCCAGCTAGAAAGCCAGTCAGCTCGCCGGCTTTAGTCACGCCGCCTCAATCAGCATGGCAATCAGCGCCGCCCGGCGGGGCAATTCCTCAATAATCACCGATTCGTTGAAGGCGTGCGCGCCCTCGCCCACTCCGCCTAGGCCATCCAGCGTCGGTACGCCGAGCGCGGCGGTGAAGTTTCCGTCAGAGGCACCCCCGGTGCTGGCCTCTTCCAGTTTCCAGTTGAGGCCCGCAGCAGCCTCGCGCGCCTTGGCGTATAGCGCCGCTACCCCATTGGTCCGCTCCATAGGCAGACGGTTGATCTTCCCCGTAAGCTGCAGCCGGCATTTCTTATTCGCTGGCCGCAAGGCGTGCAGTTTCTTATCGACGTAGGCAGCATCACGCACGCGGGCGATACGTACGTCCAAGAGGGCGGAGGCCTCCGCTGCCACCACGTTACTGCGCGTGCCGCCTTCCACCACCCCGGCATTCACGGAAATGCCGCGCTTCAAATCCGTGAAGCCTGAAACCTTTACGATCTGGTGAGCCAGTTCCACCACGGCACTCGCGCCTTCGGTGGGCGAGATGCCCGCATGTGCCGGGACGCCGGTTACTTTCAGGCAATACTCGCCCACGCCTTTGCGTGCCGTCTTGACCGCGCCTTTTAGGCCGGCTGAAGGTTCCATGATCATCACGGCCGCCGACTCGCGAGCCAGGCGCTCAATGATGGCGCGCGAAGTCTTGCTGCCTACTTCCTCGTCCGTGTTGAGGAGCACAGTCACTGGGCGCGGCAGTTCGCCGCGCACGACGCGCAAGGCGGCGAGTGCGTGCAGCATCAGCGTGATGCCCGACTTCATGTCGTAGCTTCCTGGCCCCCAAGCCCGGCCCTTCTCCACCCGCCACGGCATCTTGGCCAGCGTGCCTAGCGCCCAGACAGTGTCGAAGTGCCCCAGCAGCATGACCGGGCGGCGGGCGTTCGCTCCCGGAAAATCCACCTGCAAATGGTTGCCGCGCTCGCTCTGCCGATGGAACTTGGGTTGGCCCCCCACCGCCGCAAACTGCTCCGCTAGAAATTCCCCCAGGCGGTCCACCGCCGACTTGTTGTCGCTGGGCGACTCCAGTTCCACCATCTGCCGCAGGCTTTCAACCATCGCCTCGCGGCGCTGCTGCAGTAAACCGAGCAGGGCGCCGGCCTCAGGCTCTGTTTTCTTGCTCCTCATCTCTCTCCTCAGCGATTGAAGATTGAAGAATGATGATTGCCAAATTGAAATACATGGGGCAGACTGCTCCGCCACGTACGAGTGAACGCGATCAAATCGTCAACCGAATATCTCCAATCGTGGATTCCTCCATGCCTCTGTGTCTCTGTGTCTCTGTGTCTCTGTGGTGAGTCAGCTCGTTCTCCTGCAGTATAATCGTCGCTTTCACCGAGAACAGAGCATGACGCAAACGGCACCCCCAACTGCCGAGCCGAAAGCGCCGGAGCGCACCACCCTGGACGTTGCCGCCATCCAGCGCATCCTGCCGCATCGCTACCCCTTCTTGTTGATAGACCGGGTTGTGGACCTGACGCGCAAGCAGCGCATTGTGGCCATCAAGAACGTCAGCGCCAATGAACCTTTCTTTGCCGGCCACTTTCCCGGCTTCCCCATTATGCCGGGGGTGCTGATCGTGGAAGCCATGGCCCAGGCCGGGGGAGCGTTGCTACTTACCGAAATTACCGATCGGGAGCACAAGCTGATGGTTTTTACCGGGATCGAGCGCGCCCGCTTCCGCCGCCCGGTAGTGCCCGGCGACCAGTTGCGCATTGAAGTGGAGGTCCTGGCCTGGCGCCAGACAGCGGTCCGCATGCAGGGCAAAGCATATGTCGGCGATAAGCTGGCTGCCGAGGCCGTGGTCACCTGCCAGTTGGTGGACCGCTCGCGGGCCGAAGGCAAGTCTCAGACAGAGCCACAGGAGAACAGTGGGGAATAGTGTCGCCAACTAAGACTACTGACGAACTTATCATCCGACGCCAGCCGCGCTCGGTGCGGCCAACGATCCATCCCACCGCGCTGGTAGATCCCGATGCCCGAATCCCGTCCTCTTGCCGCATCGGGCCTTACTGCGTAGTGGGCGCTGAAGTGGAAATGGGCGAAAACTGCGAGTTGGTGGCTCACGTGGTGCTCGCCGGTCCCACTCGGCTGGGTTCCAACAACCGCATCTTCCCCTACGCCTCCATTGGTCAGCCGCCGCAGGACCTGAAGTTTGCCGGCGAAAAGACACGCCTCGAAATCGGCGACCACAACCAGATCCGCGAATTCGTCACCCTGCACCGCGG
>DATFDP010000076.1:0-6048 GCA_035252015.1 Terriglobales bacterium | reverse complement strand
TACGGCCACCTCGATGTCCTCATCAACAACGCGGCCGTTAATTACGACACTTGGGAGACGGCCGAGAATGCGGACATCGACGGCACCGTAATGGAGGCGATTGCGAGCAATCTGCTAGGACCGTGGCGCATATGCCAAGTTCTTCTGCCACTGCTGCGGAAGAGCCGAGCAGCGCGAATCGTGAATGTATCGTCAGAATCAGGATCGTTGGCGCACATGGGCGCTGGTCCGCCTGCATATCAAGTCACGAAAGCTGGTCTAAATGCATTGACCCGTACACTCGCAGCCGAACTTCGTAGCGCACACATCCTGGTAAACGCCGTGTGCCCTGGCTGGGTTGCGACGGATATGGGCGGCGCTGGTGCTCCTCGCTCTGTTGAGGAGGGCGCAGGGGGAATCGTCTGGGCTGCGACACTGCCCCAGAATGGCCCCAGTGGTGGTTTCTTCCGCGATGGTAAGCCCCTACCATGGTGATACTCACGTTCGCTAGGAGGGGACAACGGAAGGCAGCAGAGCTATGCTGCTAGGTGCGCAATGAATAACCGATTTCGAGTATCAAGTACGCTGCCGCGAAAGCTCAAAGAATTGGGCCTTTCGCCGGATACAGTCCTGCGGCAAGCCGGTCTGCCAACAGCCCTGTTCGAGCTGGAGAGAATTCTTGTCAGCACCGAGGAGTTCTTTGCGCTGCATCGGGGAATCGCGGATGCCAGCAACGATCCTGCTATTGGCTTGAAGCTCGGGACTGAGGAGCGCGTCGAGCGCTACGATCCGATAAAGCTCGCGGCGCTCTCTGCGCGGTCGTTCCGGGACGCCGTCGAGCGTTCGGCGCGCTACAAGCAGCTCACGTGTCCAGAAGAGATTCGTCTGGTCGTGCGGGGCGATGAATGCGCAATCAAGTTCGTCTGGTTGTTAGCGCACGAGCAAGAACCTCCCTTGCTCGTTGACGTGTGCTTCGCATGGATTCTTACGCTGGGACAGCGAGGTACTGGGCGGCCGCTACATCCAAAGAGAGTCGACTTTCAACGGGCACTCACGCACGGCGAAATGTATGAGGGACATTTCCGCTGCCCGGTAAGCTTCAAGGCTACGCAAAATGCGCTGATATTCAGCAAGTCAGATATGGATCTTCCATTTGTCACATACAACGCTGATTTGCTGGCGACGGTGGCGCCGCAGCTTGAGGCGGAGCTGAGTCAGCAACTCGCACAGAAAACATTCAGCGAACAAGCAAAAGGAATCTTGAAGCAGTTGCTCGCCGGTCAACGTCCAGGAATACAAGACCTCGCGAGAGAGTTGCACCTGAGCACTCGAACCTTGCAGCGCCGGCTAACCGAACAAGGTATTACCTTTCAGCGTCTGTTGGACGAGGCGCGTCGTGAACTGGCCCGCCACTACCTGCTCCACTCATCTCGAGAGCTGAATGAAACTGCCTATCTCCTGGGCTACGAAGACGCCAATTCTTTCTTCCGCGCTTTCCACCAGTGGGAAGGGATCTCACCCGGACAATGGCGATTGCTCCAGAAGAACTCGAACCCGGCGCAAGCCGGGGTGGGTGCAGCGTGAAAGAAGGCAAAGCGTACAGGCCGACTGGGCGGGCGCGCGGTATGGCTGGCACTGAAGACGCACTCCTGATGCCCTATTTAGAATCCCGCACAGGGCGGAGCAGCGCCGCCTCAGGGAATAACACGAGCCTTAGCGCCGGTTGACCCACCGGATCCGCGTGCGGGTGCGTGTGCCCGAACCGCTAACTGGGGAGAAATCGTCATATCACTTTCCATCTCTCGCTGGAGCCCAACAAGTTAAGCTCTCTCCCTTGACACGCCGCGACCATCCGCGTCAGAGTGGCTAAACCAAATTCAATCAGGTTACTGCCACTTCTGACGTGCGCCTGCTGTCCAACGCCCTTCGATCCCGTTTACGCGAGGAGACCATGCGCCGCGGCATGCTCATCACCGTCGCCCTGCTTTCCCTGTTATGGGCGGAGGCAGCGCTGGCACAACCCACATGCACGCTGAATGTGAGCCCCGCCTCGGGCACTGCTCCTCTGAGCGTTAGCGCTTCCGGGCTCTGCACTTCGCCGGACAACAGCATCAGCCAGGTATTTATAAATTGGGGCGACGGTACCAATATCACGCTTGTAGACCCGGGCTTCACGGTCTTGCATAAGTTCAATTCCAGCGGAACCTTTACTGTCGTCCTGACGGCCTTCGATGCCTTTGGTCAGGGCTCCGCCAGCCAGACGGTTCACGTTTCGCCTCCCCTGCAATGCTCGCCGCAAGCCACCCCCGGCGGCGGTAAGGCTCCTCTCGCGGTGACTGTAACCGCCAATTGCACCGATCCTCAGGGCAATCCCAGTGTGGTCGTCCAGTTCGGCGATGGCTACTACCAGGGTGGCGCGACTGTAAGCCACACCTATGTTTCCGGTGGAAACTTTAAAGCAGTGGTTACAGCCAAGGACACCTCTGGCAACGGCTACGTGGGAAGCGTGAGCGTGAACGTTAGTGACCCGCCCTCATTGTTTGTTGGAATCAATAACGGCCAAGTGAAGCAGTTCGGCAAGGATGGCTCACCTATGGCGACGCTCAACACCAACATGGGCGGCTCAACCACAGGGATGGCGTTTGATGCTTTCTCCAATCTGTACGTGACCGATTTCACCGCCAACGCGGTCAGCAAGTTTCCGGGGTTAGGACCTGCGACCGGCTTCGGCTCAGGCTACAACTGCAAACCTGAATCCATCGTGTTTGACAATGCGGGCAACGCTTACGTGGGTGAAACCGGCTGCAGCCACGCCATCGTTAAGCTGAATCCTTATGGAACCATCACTGCGGTCTATCAACCGGCGGTGGAACAGGAGGGCACCGATTGGATTGATCTTTCCTCTGACCAGTGCACCATTTACTACACCTCGCAGGGGCCCTCGGTGCTGCGCTTCAATGTCTGCAACCGGCAGCAAATGCCGCCACTTACCTCTCAACTCACGGAAGCTCTGGCCCTGCGGATTCTGCCGGATGGCGGCGTAGTAGTGGCCAATTTGAAGAACATCAAACGTTTCGACGCCAGCGGCAAGTTGCTGCAGACTTATGATGCGCCGGGCGAGGACTGCTGGTCAGCGCTGGCCCTGGACAGCGACGGCACGTCGTTCTGGGCCGCCGACTATTGCACTTCCGACGTGGTGCGCTTCGACCTCGACAATGGCACGCTGATTTCCAAGTTCAATGCCGGCGTGCCGTCTAATAGTGTGTTCGGCATCCAGACCTTTGCGCCGCCTCAGACTACGGCGGCCGGAGCGCTGGTGGCCTCGCCGGCCACGGCCAGTGTTACTCCCGGCCAGGCGGCCTCCTATTCGCTGAGCTTCAACCCCGTTGGCGCGGCAGTTGGCCAGGACTTCTCGTTCTCGTGTGGAAACTTGCCTGCCGGCGCAAGTTGCACGTTTTCCCCCGCCACGGCGACCGCCCAGTCAGGAGGTGTGACCACAACCGTGACCGTCAATACTAGTACCGGCACCGTCGCCTTTCTTCCCAAGCGCAAGCACTTTGCTTTGTGGCTCGCTTTGATAATTCCTATTTTCCCGCTCTTGTTGGTTCCGGGCCGGGGTCGAAGATGGCAGCTCTTATTGATCTTCCTCGCCCTGGTGCTCTGCATCTCCCTGGTGAGTTGCAGCGGAGGCGGGGGCACCAGTTCTGAAAACTCGCCTTCTCCATTCAACTCAAGCCCACCCACTCCAAGCAACGGAGCTACGCCCGCCGGGACCTACACCGTGCTGGTGCACGCTATTTCCGGCTCGCAGCAAAGCTCGACAGGGCTACAACTCACCGTGCAGTAAAGCTGTGGAAGGTGTCAGGGTAGGCGATCGCGATCGCGCTTTTTGCGGCCCAAGGCTACGTCGGCCAGTCGCAGGAAATGTTCTAATCCAGTGTGATCTTTTCCCCCTGTAAGGGGAATTAAGCGCGGACCTTCGTCGCGAGCAGCGGGTGCATTTGGCGGCAATGCTTTCAGCCGCGGACCCTTGTGGTTGGGAGGAGTTGATTTCCGCTTTTTCACCGGAGTCTGGTTCAGGGCCTGGGGCAGGGCCTGCTTTCTGAAACCCCTCTAAGTTCCAGGACAGTGTACCTTGGCACCCCACTTCTGCGCACTGTGCAAATCGCCTCAAATGGGCATCCATGGCTAGAATACGGGCGTGGCGGACCTGAGTGTCTTTATCGGCAAGGGCGGGGTCGGGAAGACCACGGTTTCCTCCGCCTACGCCGTGCGGAGGGCAACAGAAGGCAAAAACCGGGTGCTGCTCATCTCCAGCGACCCGGCGCATTCTCTGGTGGACCTGTTCGGGACGCGTCTGGGCGACCGCCCGCAAGCGGTTGCTCTGCCCGGACGACGCCGGCTCTTCCTCTGGCAGGTGAATGCGGAAAAGGAATTCAGCGCCTTTATAAACAAATACAAGGAAGCTTTGCTGGCAACGGTCGAGAGCGGCACTATATTTTCCCGCGAAGAGATTGAGCCGCTGCTGGATACGGCCCTGCCCGGGCTGGCCGAAATTTCCGCGTTGCTGGCCGTGCAGCAAGCCCTCTCCTCCGGCAAATACCATTGCATTGTGCTCGATACTGCTCCCTTCGGCCACACCCTGCGCCTGTTGCAATTGCCCGAACAGTTTGCCCGCCTCCTGGATTTTCTGCAGATTGCCGGCAGCCGAAACCAGATTCTGGCTGCCCATTTTGGCGGCAAGGTAGAGAGCGGCCCCCAGCGCTTCCTCAGGGACTGGCGATCCATCGTGGAAGCCGTGCGGCAGGCGATCAGCCGTGATGCCCAAATCTTCCTGGTCACGACCCCAGAGAAGTTCTCCCTCAACGAGGCCCTACGGGTCACTGAAGCGTTGCAGAACTCTTCACTGCCAGTAAAGATTTCCGCCGTGGTTCTGAATCGGGCTGTCCTACGGGCGGGCAAGTGCTCTCTCTGCCGGCGCCGAGCGGCTCTGACCTTATCTGCCCGCAAAATCCTGCGCCAGCATTACCCTCACCGCCCGTTGCTCGTGGGCGAGGATTGGGGAGCGCCGGTGCAGGGAGCCGCCCTCAATGTCTTTGCCCAGCAAGTATTTGAGGCAAAGCATAAACCGCCTCCTGAAGTTCAGCCCCCGTCCGCCTCCGAGATTCGCCTGCGTCAAGTGTCCTGGCCGATTCCTGACTCGAGGCTCACCCTGGTTTTGGGCAAGGGTGGGGTAGGAAAGACCACCGTTTCCGCCGGCCTGGGTTTTCGCAGCCGAACTGCCCGCTCTAAGCAACCGGTAACCATCTGCTCGGTGGACCCCGCGCCCTCTCTCGACGAGATCTTTCAGCAGGAAGTTTCCAACCAGCCGCGGCCGGTTCTGAGCGACCCGCGGTTCACCGCCGCCGAGATGGACTCGGCCGCCGAATTCGCCGCCTGGGTGCGCGGCGTGAAGGACAAGATTGACCAGGCCCTTTCCCTGGAACAATCGGGAGTACATGTGGAACTTTCCTTTGAGCGGCGCCTGTTCACCGCCCTGCTCGACATTGTCCCTCCGGGTGTGGACGAGGTATTCGCTGTATTCCGCATCCTTGACCTGCTGGCGGCTGGCGCGCAAACCGTGATCATTGACATGGCGCCCACCGGCCACGCTCTGGAGTTGCTGCGCCTGCCTCAGCGTATGCAGCTTTGGGCCCGCCTGCTGTTGAAAACCCTCGCAGCCCACCGTACACTAGCCCTCGCCAAGGATGTGGCGGTGGAAATCGCCGCTTTCGGCCAGCGCGTCCGCGAACTGGCGTCTCTCCTGCAAGACAGCCAACGCGCCCGGGTGTGGACTGTGATGCTCCCCGAGCCTCTTCCGGACCGCGAAACCGAGCGCTTGCGCCAGCATCTTGCCGGGTTGGGTATGGCCGGGGGACCGCTGCTGGTCAATCGCGTCCTTTTTCCCGGCGATGTGGGTAACTGCCGCCGTTGCCGGCGGAGCCGGCAGTGGCAGCTGGCGACTCTGGCCGGTTTGCGGCGTCGCGGCGATTTTGCGGAAATTTACGTGCTGAAGAACTTTGCTGGGGA
>DATFDP010000075.1:0-3887 GCA_035252015.1 Terriglobales bacterium | reverse complement strand
CCATATAATGTTTTTCTGCTACCCGATGGCACGCCCGTGTCCCTGGGTTTGCCGATCAATTCAGATGCCGGCCAGCCTTGCACGCCTGTGTTCAAGAATGGCGCCGTCAATCCTCGCTGTAACGGCTACTTTGCCTATACCCGTAGCCAGCGAGTGCGGACCAGCACTCCGACGGAATCCCTGAGCTTGCAATCAAACTATTTTAAGCGTGTGAATTTGATCGCACGCGGCACCTATAGTTCGGCCGACCTGAACTCGCCCTTTTTGGAATTTTTTGACGGCCTGGTGACGCGTACTAACGAACGGCAGTTCACCTTTTCCGGCCCGGCGCACGTGCGGAGGATAGCCGCCACTGCCGATCTCGGGGTTACGGTGGAACTCACCAAGACGCTCAGTCTGAGCGATAATTTCCGCTACGACAACTGGCATATCCCGGGCACCTGGAATTCACTGGCCACAGCGACCGTCGGGCTTGGCAAGCCCGTGACCTTGCTCAGCCCTCTCGGTCCGACCGACACGACTACCGCTTTCGTCGCCAACTTTCTGGGGCAGAAATCTTTCCTCAACTTCATCCAGGCGGAGTACCAGGCCTCAAAGCACGTCGGCATGCATATTGGCTTTCGGCTGCGGCACCGGCATGTTTTCAAGGCAGAGCCGGAGACGGTGCCCGACCCGGAGTCTGGTCTGCCGGAATTCGAAGGCGACAGCATAGACGTGAACGAGTTTGGGCCCGTGCTTGGCGTGTGGTTTCGGCCGAGGACTTCGCTGCGCATCAATCTCGAAACGGAACTCATTACAGCTGACAATTTTCTCACTCGCGTCAGCCCACGGCAGCGGCAGAACTATCGCGCGCGCGTAAGCTACCGGCCGGTTCGCTGGGCCAACCTCGCCGGAAGCATGAACATCTGGGAAAGCCGCAATGGCGAGTCGGATACGCAGTTCAAGCAGCACTACCGGAACGCGGGTTTCGTGGCCACTCTGCTACCTAGGGAGCGCGTTGGATTCGATGTGAGCTACAACTACACCGGCGCCTTGCAGCAGGCACTGATCTGCTTCAATGACACGTTTATTCCCGTGGGGACCGTCGTAAATGGCTGTCCAACCTTTGATCCCGCAGAAAATAACAATCCCAATCAGATTTTTTCTACCTACGTGAACCATACGCACTATTTTTTAGCTGACCTGATGGTCAAGCCGGTTCGGCGGGTTACGGGCAAGATAGGCTACGGACTGACCAGCACAAACGGTACCACTACCCTGCTGAACCCGCTGCAGCCGCTTGGGCCGCTGGACTTCACCTACCATCAGCCATTGGCGGAACTCAGTTATGAAGTGGCCAGATACTGGAGTGTTAACGCCTACTGGAACTACGATCAATACAATGAAGGTTCATTCATCGGCCCGACCAGCCCTCGCTACTTCCATGACAATCGCACTACGCTGTCGCTGAAGTACGCCTTCTAGGGCGAGCGCTGGCTCTATTCTTTACACTCGACCAGCCGTTTTCTTGACGATGCTTTGAAATAACCGAGCCCCAATCGCGCAACAAGTGCGAAACGGCAGTGTTTGTAACTTGTTTTACTTTTTTGCCGAGGATAGCTGTTTGTCTGACGGGCAGTCACGCCCAAGTCATTGTCGTTCATTCACTTGTGGGAAATTTATACATCTCACAAAAACTTTCCGGCATCTACTTTCAACGATGCTGGTTGCTTTGACTACGTACCTATTGCGTTTAGCGTAAGAAAAAATTCGCGGAGGTTGACTTGAGAAAGCTAAGCACGGTTGCGATTTTATGTGGCCTTTTTCTGATAGCCGGATCTGCGTACGGCCAGCAGTTTGATGTCGCATTCGGTTTGGGTGGGTTGTCGGCGCCCTCCAGCAGCAGCGCCAACGCGGCTGGCACTTCTGTATCCGAAGGCGGGGGCGTATACCCTGCGTTCAGCGGCGATTTCTTGTTCAAGCAACATTTCGGAGTTGGAGCGGAGATTTCCTGGCGCGCTACGCAAACGAATTATGCCGGCATTGCTCCCTACCGGCCGGTGTTTTACGACGTAGACGCGGTTTACGTCCGAGGCGTGAGCAGAGCAAGTCTGGAACTGCTGGCCGGAATCGGTGCGGAGAGCCTGCGTTTCTACCAGCCTTACTTTGTCTGCGGTTTCACCGGCTGTACCAACTACACCAGCAGCAACCACTTTATGGGCGTGCTGGGCGCCGGAGTGCGGCTTTACGTTTGGGGACACATGTTTGTGCGCCCGGAGATGCGGGCTTACCTGATCCGCAACAACGTGGAATTCAACAGCAATCATGCCATCCGCTACGGGGCTTCCATCGGATATACCTTCGGCAGCTTCAACCCGTAGCGGGCTGGAGAGCGGGCTCTAACGCCCCACCGGCCTGGGACTGATAAGCCGGCACCTGAGGAGATTCCAGGTCCGGCTTTTCATATGCTTCCCGGCTTTTTTGCGTTATGCTTGCGCACTGAGCCATGAAGTCAAAAATCCTTCTGCGATGCGCCCTGCTGGTGTTTTTTCTTGCTATGGCGGTGCTGATTGCCGGCTTTCAGGGGAACTCCTCGATCACGGCTGCCTGGCCGGTTGGCGGCAGCGTGGTGCAGTTGTCGGGCAGCGTCAAGGGCTGGAAAGCCATTGCCGGACTGGCAGGTTTTGCCGCCGCTGTGGTCCTATTCCTTTGGGGCTTAGTCAGCCTGTTCACCAGCGGGCGCAAGATGAAACAAGAGCTACCGGAGCCGCAGTCTGGCCCCGGCGCAAAGGGGCAAGCCGCTTCTCAATGATTTCCGCCCGGGAATTCGGTGAGTGAGAGGACATTTCCGTCTGGATCCTTGAACCAAGCCACGCGCGCTCCGCTGGGCGAGTGCCAGATTCCCGCCTCATCCTGCTGCATGCCGGGGTAACGCTCGCATGAAATGCCCTTCACCCGTAGTGCCGCCACTTCTTCCCGGATATTAGCCACGTCGAATCCCAAAACTGTGAAATTAGCCGGCTGGAATTCGCCCACCTTGGCGATACGTACCATCGTTCCGCTCCCGTTCAGCACGAGTGCAAACGAATCCTGGCTTACGAACGTGAGCCCGAGCGTCTCCATATAGAAGGCCTTGGCGCGTTCCAGGTCGCGGCTGGGGACAAAAGCGACAATGCGGGCATCGCTCAGCACCTGCTCCTCCAGATCTACTTTTCTGACGCTGTGCCCGCAACTTGCGAAGTGGGCGCAGGCGTCAGGTGTCTTTCCAGAAACTGAACTAGCCTCTGGCGCGCGTCGAAGCCGTGCCACGGCTCCATGCTGGGCATGCCCAACATGCCGATAGCCAGGGGCCCGTGATTGTCGCGCGGGTACTGCACCATTTCCACCGGCACCCCCATCTGGCGCAGCGCGCGGTACATCTCCTGGGACTGGCCCAATGGATCAGTGGTATCACTTTCGCCCTGCAGCAGCAGGAAAGGTGTGCGGCCATGAGCGGCGCCGGAAAGTGGGCTTTGGCGCCAGGCATCCGCCATATGCTCCCAGGGCTTGCCGAAGTACCAGCGGTCGTACCAGGAATCGCCTTCGGTGCCGTACTCGCTGAACTGGTCAATTACCGGAGCGCCGCTCACGATGGCTTTGAAGCGGTCGGTTTTGCCTTCGACAAAGCCGGCCATCTCACCGCCGTAACTGTAGCCGATGAGCGCCATGCGCACGGGGTCAACAGGGAACTGCTTGAGCACGGCATCCACGCCGGCCATGATGTCGCGGTAGTCCCCACCGCCCAGGTCATTTTTGTTGGCAGCGGCGAAGGCAGGCCCGCGCCCTGAGCTGCCGCGCGGGTTGGCCCGCAGCACAGCCCAGCCGTGCCCGACCAGGAAGTTGGTGAATTGGCTGTAGCTGTCGGCCCA
>DATFDP010000074.1:0-7819 GCA_035252015.1 Terriglobales bacterium | reverse complement strand
GAAGACTTCGCCCAGCCGTAAGCCAGGTCGCGGAGTAATTTGTAGTTCGCCCAGGACGGCCCGCGAATCCAGGCCAGTTCCTTGACTCCCTGCACCATCATGGAAGTCTGATAGGGCACGTTGCTGGTGGTGGCGTAAGTGCCGCCCAGGTTGCCGTCTTCGTAAGCGTTGCACTCTGTCTGGTAGTTGGTGTGGCCGGCGGTGATGCCCGTGTAGTTTCCGCCCCAATCGAGCAGCACCTCTCCCCTGGTGCGACTGGTGCCGTAAATGGGCAAAGCGTATCCCATCAACGTATCGGTGCCGTGGGTATTGGCGCCGGTGCCCGAAAGTTGCACGTCGCCGGTGACCAAAGCCGCCAGATTATCGCCAAAGGTTTTGGCCAGGTTGGCGGTGGCGGTGTCGCCAATGGAGTCAAAAAACTCCACCATGCGGGCGGCATGGATGGCGCGAATGCCCCACTGCCGGGGAATGGTCACGCCGGAAGAAGTAAAAGGCGGGGCGTACAAAGTAGAGGCCGTATTCAGGTAGGCATCTACCTGCGCCTGCCTGATGAAGTCGAGATAGGTCTGGTCGCCGGTGGCCAGGTACCAGTCAAAGATGCCGTAGGTGTGGCCATGAATGTCGCCGTTGCCGGCATCAATCCAGTAGTTGTCACGGTCCCCGTAGGCCAGGCCGCCGTTCGACAAATTATTGTTGGCCGAGGAAACCTTGCTGGGATTGCTGCGCAAATCAACGTCAGTAAAAGCGTGACTGCGCCAGCCGCCGGCAAAGTCGGCGCGGGGAAAGGCCTCTTCCAGCAAATAGCGGTTGAAGTTCTCCGCCCACAGGTAGCGTCCGGTAAAGCCATGCTGCCAGAACTGCTTGAGATACTGTTCGCGGAAGTCGGTCTGGTTGCCCTGCGAACCCTGCGACCAGGGCCAGATAAAGAACACGCCGGGCATGAAATCAATGCTGTGCTTGGATGCCAGCCAACCGCCGAGATAACCCGCTGGGTTGGCATTGTTCACCAGGTCGGTGGTGTAAGTATCCATGTCCGCCGAACTGATCAGCGAGTAGGCAAAGGCGCCGGTTGAGTTGTAGTGGTCCACCGTGGCGCGGGCCAGCAGGCGCTGCTGCCACTTCATAAACTCGGCGTCGGGCGCGGCGATGGCCGAGGCATGGAAGTTGAAATAAACGTCGTCAATCTTGTACTGCGGCCAGGGCTGATACCAGGGAATGCGGCAGGGCGAAGCGGCGCAGGTTCCGGTGTAGAGCCCTTGGTTGGGGAACATGCCAATGCGGGCTTCCGTGCCCCCGCCAAAATAACCGAAGGATTTAGGCCAGTAGGCGGTGGAGTAATAAGCGCCCATCAGCACGCCCTTGCCCGCACTGTCGGCAATGTCCGCCCAATCGTGGTTATGGTCGGTGATGGGGCCGCTGCCGCCAGGAATAAGGGTGTAACTGCCCGAGGTGCCGTAGTTGGCCAGCCAGCCGTTCTGCGCCCAGATGTAATCGCCGTTCGCCCCCGAACCAAGAGAGGTGCGGGTGATGGGCGGATTCTTCCAGTTGTTGGATTCGCCGTCGCCATCGTAAAACGCGGTGGAATAAGCCTGATAAAGATAGGCGTCTTCGCCCGCCTGCATATTGTGACTGACGCTGCTGGAGGCGGTGGAGAACTTGGCTACCGGCGAGCTGAGCGATACCAGCTTGACCCGCGCTTCCCAGGAAGCCATGCCCTTGAAGGCAGAGGCAAAACTGCCCGCGCCCGTAGCGTCATCAGCGTTGCGCAGGATGACCCGGGCGCTGACGTAGCTTTTACCGGCGTAGAAGGTCAGGCGAACGGTGTAGCGCAGATAGGCGTGAGCGCCAGAATCTTTCAGCGCCCCGTCCGCTTTCACGATAGCCAGAGCCGGGCCGTTGCGCTCAAGCACCGCCGTGGAGGCGGAATCGAGCGAGGACTTGTACTCCGTGGTGCAGTCCGTAGCCGGGCTGGAGCAGGTGGTCGCCGGATACACCGGCCCGCTGACCACCAGGCCGTCGCTGGTATTGGTAGCCACCAGGGGAGTGCCGCCCACAGTTACAATGTCGAACAGGTTGAAACTGGCCTTGCGGATGGTAAAGGCCGTGCCCGTGCCCGTGGTCACGGTGATGGTGCCGGTGTTGGGCGCACCGGGGTTGGAATCCACCGCCAGCGCCGCCTGGCCTGAGGTCGGCCCCGTTCCCGAAGTAGAAAGCGTGAACGTGGTATTGGTGCTGTCGTGGGTGACCGAAGGCAGTTGCGCGTCAATCAGCAGCCATTTGCAGTAGCCCGAGGTCCAGTGGGCCTCGCACTTGGTCTGCCAGATGCCGTTGGTTCCAGTAAAAGACACGGCGCGGGAGGTATCGCTTTCCAGCACCTGCCAGGCGTTGGGCAAAGGAATGCCCACCGTCACCGGCTCGTTGGTGCGGTCAATGCCGGTGGCGGCGAACAGTTGCGACCAGTTCACCGTGCCCCGGTTATTGGCGACAGCGGGGAACAGGGCTTCCTGGGCGGTGAGCGTGGCCGTGTTCTGGGCATAGGCCGCGCCAACCAGGCACACGCCAACCAGGCACAGCAGGCACAACAGCCGGATTAAAATCTGTTTTCTCATTGCGTCTTAAAGGCGATGGCTGCTTCTTTGCTAGTCGCTGAACTACCCTGCGTATAAGTCGGCGCCGCGCCGCTCGCGGTGTTGATGCTGCCGCCCACGCAAAATTGGGTGTAGTTGGTTTCGGCGGGGTTGGTAAAGGGAGCAGAAATCGCTGTGCAACTGCCGCCAATAGGATACTGCCACTGAATAATCAGGTCATTGGTGCCGCTGATGCCCCGGCCATTGGGGTTGGTTCCGGTCAGGTCCACTCCGACCGGGGAAGCAGAAGCGGATGCCGCCAAGGTGTCGCTGGTATCGTAAGCTGGGGTGGCTCCGGTCAAAGAGTACTCCAGCAGATTGATGCCCCAGGTTCCGCCATTGGGTGCGTTGGCCAGGGTGACCGCCACGCCTGTAGCCGCCGAAACCGCGCTGCTGCTGAGTATGTAAGAGGCATCCAAAGTCCGCGCCGAGCCAAAAATCTGGCAGTGCGGGCAATGAACCGAGGTGCCGCCGCCGCTGGTCGCGGAAATGGAATTGTTTTCCTGGGAGGTAACCAGAATCGCCAGGACGTGGCCAGCGCCAATATCCGTCAGCGTGGAATTGGCGTTCGAAATCGTGCAGGGGTTGGTGTTGGCCGGGCACCAACTGGTCATGTGCGCCGATTGCACCAGCGCCCAGGTTCCGCCACCACCACCGCCGCCGATGGTGTACTGCTGCTGCCCCACCAGGGAGTTGACGTAGTTGGCCTTGGTGGTAATGGCCTTGAACAGCGTCGAAGCGGTGATGTGGACCGGCGCCGTGTATTCCGTGGTGGGCGAGGAATTGCATGTTCCTGGAGTTGAAGCGCCTGGCGTCGAACCGTCGCTGGTGTAGCAGATTTTGCCGCCGGTGGTGGTCTTCGAAATGGTGACATCCTGGGCCGCGCCCGTGTCGGCGCTGAAAGTCGGGGTAGCGCCCTGCAGGGTGTAAGTAGACGACTTGGCCGCGCTGGGAGAGTAAGACGCCAGCTCGCAGCGCGATTTCACGGTAGTGCCGGTTACCGTGATGGAAAGCGGCGTGCTGTAGGGGCTCACCGTAGTTCCGTTGCTGGAGTAGTACTTGCTACCGCCCGCGCAGCCGCCCACGGTCAAAGTGACATCGTTGTTGTAGGTGCCGGTGTCGTTATCGTGCGTGGTTGCCGGGGCGCTGATCCAGTCCGAGCCCGCAACCCCGGAATCCGCCGAGCAGGTGATGCTGCCGTCGGTATTGATTTTCTGCACGTGGCCCGTGCCGGAACAATCTTTAGCCTGCACGCCGCCCAGCGAAGAAATCGTCGGCTTGGGCAGTTGCGCGGCGGTTACGGCATCCCCCACAAATGCCACATCCTTGGCCGCGCCAGCGTCATAGGAATACGCCGGACGGTGGGTTGCCGAGTTCCACGATTCTGCGCCCTTACCAGCCGCCGCCAGTACTGGCGTGGTCTCGGTAATGTTTTCAATCTTGGAGTTGCCGGAGATAGCCAGGGGCTTGGCGGAGTTTACGTTGCTGGCGTCTTCACTCAAGGCCGAGTCTCCAAGACTCGTACCCGTTGCCGCTTTGGGAAAAGTACCCGTGGTCAGTCCGGAGATCCCGGTAGGAGTAGCGCAAGTGCCATCCGACTTCAAATAGCCAGAACAAGTCCCGCCCCCGAACTTGCTTACGATCAGCGTGGAATCCAGAGCCGAAGATGCCAGTTTCGTATCGGCGTAAGTCTTCGTGGCCTTCTGGGAGGCCACCTTGGTATCGGAGTTGGCGGCTAATGTGCCATCCGTGGACAGATAGGAACTGGGCAGTGCGTTGGCGAACTGGGTGTCCACGTAACCCTTGTTGGCAGCATCATTCGTGCCCGAAGGAGTGCCTCCAAGAACCAGGGTGCCACTCATGGTCCCGCCCGTCAGAGGCATGCGGGCATTCAATGCGGCCTGCAAGTCCGTCTGGCTGGCCAGAGTGCCTGCAATGCTGCCCCAGTTCGCCCCTCCGCCTGCGCCCGAAGCCGTCCAGCTCCCAGCATTGCAGTAAAATTCCGAAACCGTATCCGCGCTTACCTGTCGCCAGTACATACCCGCGGTGCACGCTCCCGTGGGCGCTGACGTTCCATAACTGAAATTCACCGCTGGGATTCCGCTTCCCACCTGCACGCTCGTCGCGGCCACAATCTGTTCCGCCGTGGTGGTGCCGCTCAGCGCCGCATTGGCCAAGGGCGCCTTCAAGCCCACTGCCGCCACCAGGTCCTGCCATGCCTGCGAGGCTGTGTCCGGCGGGAAGGCGGAGGGCTTGTTGCCGACGTTGCTCCAATCGGCTGCGTCCGCTGCGCACTTCAATTGTCCGCTGGCCGGATCAATGCCGTTCACGTGGTTTCCCGCCAGGCAGTCGGCGCTCATGAAGATTCCCCCGATGCTGCTTCCCGTCGGCAGCGGGATCCATCCCGGCGCCAGCTTGCCGTTGCTGTCTGCCACCGGAACACTGTTCGCTGCCGGTGTCCCCGACCCGTGGCTGCCGTCTAACTTGTCCGCCCCCAAGGTCGCCACGTCACTCAGTTTGCAGCTTGGGCCCAGGCTGCCGCCTTGCGGCACTGCTACTTCCTGCGCCCAGGCTGCTGCCGCCAGCAGCAGGATGCTTACTGTTGTTTTCAAGCTCCAAGTTCTCCGTTGTTCGTTTGTGAAGCCAAAGCGGGGCCTTTTCCGGCACTGGTGCCCCGCGGCAGAGGATGTGAGGCCAGGTTCTGCCTCGCCGGACTCTGTACAATCTGTCTGCCTTCGTGTCCTTGTGCTGAACAATAGAAGGGTGGGAAAAACAAAGGGCACGCCGCTTAGCGTGCCCTCTCACTCGCCAGGTTCCAAATTACGAATTACTAGTTCAGAATATCAAATTCAGTTCCTATTTCGTGACTTTCTGCGGGAACCGTTTTTGCCGTCCTGTGAATCACTTGCCTCTGCCGCCCCTCTTGACAGCTCCCGTTGCCGCAAAAAACCTTCAACGCTCTGAACGTATACATCGGCAAAATCCACCACCGGCCGCCTCCCCTGGATCACCTGCATGGCCTCCTCCATCTCCCAGCCCATCGCTGCCAGCAGCGCCAGCGTCATCATTGCCGCCCGGTGTACTCCCGCCGCACAATGAATGTAGAGCTTGCCCCCGTTCTCGCTCAATGCCGCCTGCCCGAACTCCACCCCCTTCTCGAACAGTTCCGGCGGCTTGGGCTGGAAATCGTCATCCGTCCCGTTCCACAGCACCTCAATCCCATGCGGCCGTGCCAGTTCCGTGTCATCGAACTCGATCTGCATGTCAATAATGTGCGTCACCCCGCTGCGTGCCACCGTCTGCATGTTGCTTTCGCTCCAGATGGCTGCACCCAGCGCAATCCGCTCCGTTATCCACGTCATGTCCATTACGTTCGGTTCGCCCCTCCTCTGTGCATAAACAACTCTATCAGGATGATTCTACGGCACCAGTGTTTGCTTCACTTCCCCCGTTCAGTACTTTCGTAATTTCCTCTTCGCTGGGGTGATCGGGAATTCCTAATTGCCGCAGCAGATACCGCGCCAGCGTATCGTCGCTCTCGTCCTCCGCTTGCGGCGGCGGGAAGATCCCCAGAAACTCGAACACCAGCTTCGCCGCCTGGCAATTACCTTGCTCAGCCATCTCCGTCAGTTTCTTGGCGATGCCCGTTACCTTGGGACACATCACCGCCACCGCCCGCTTCCTCACCTCCCTCATCTTCGGCTCGGCTTGTTTCTTCCTCCCTGACTTCTTCCCGTTTTTCTCCGATTGCGTTGCGTCTTCCATGTTGTTCGTACTCTCTTTGAAGTCCTCGCTGTGAACTTGTCGTTGATACACTTCCAGCTTAGCAACCTCGGTCGCTATTCTGTGCCATTCCGTGGCGCCGTGATTCTCTCTGCTGCCAACAACTTGAATCGCGGCGCCTCTTGACACTATTTCAGAGCAGCCGCGCCTCCAGCAGAATCTCGCTCAGCCGGTCCAGCGCCTCGGGCAAATGCCGCATTACGGTGCGCCGCGCGCAGCCCAGCAGCCGCGATGCCTCCTCCTGCGAGTACCCCTGTAGCACCACCCACACCAGCACCTCCTGCGAAAACACGTCCAGCTTCTCCAGGCAGCGCTCCACGTCATGCACGAAGATCACCGCATCTTCGAAGCTCACGTTCTGCCGCTGGTTGAAGCGGGTGCGGAAAAATTCCCGTCCCAGCACCGATGGCAGACGGCCTATTTCCAGCGAAAGCCGAAAATAGCGCTGCAGCACGCCGGCTGTCCGCTGGCGGTAGATCCATAGGCCGGGATCGAGGTCGCATGCGGGCGCCCCACCCTTGGCGGCCTTTTGCAAAGGGTGGGAACACTTTCGGCTCATCTGCACCCGCTGCCAGATGCGTACTGCGGGAACGACCTCACTGGTGGTCATAAGCAGCTTCCTGGATCGGGAGCGGTTCTACGCTAGCCGCCGCGAATTGTGCGCTCTCGCGGGTTTCCCTTTCTGCCTGCTGTCTCGTGGCCACCACGTACTCCAACGGCGCCAGTTCCGTGCCCGGCTCGCGATGCGGCTTCCTCATCTTCCGCCGCAGCGGACCCGACCCTCCCCGGCGCCGGTTATCGCGCGGCCGCGGCGGAATGTCCTCCAGAAAGCGGGCGCAGGCCGCGCAGTAGCACTCGTCGCTGCCCCGCCGCCGTAGCCACAATCCCCCACATTGCTCGCAGTACTTGAGCTCCAGCCCTACAAACGTATCTCCCTGGGATGCCATAATTGCCTCCAAATAAGAACGCCCTGTCCGGGTTTTGTCCGTGTGGCGGCAAAACCTGACAGGGCTCGTTTCGTTTACGATGACCTGTTTGTTTTATTTACTTGTAGCCAGGAAGCCCGCTCCGCTGCGGCTCTGTTAACTCACTTCGCTGACCGGTTCTGCGAGCATACTGCCCGCCTGGTCCCGGCGTCGGAAGTATCCCTCCTCGTATCCCGACTTCAGAATGCGCCCGTTCTGCACCACCACGCTTAACCGGCCGGTAAAGCGCAGCGCCTGCAGCAGCCGTTCCATCGACGCGGACAGCACCTCCGCTTCCTGCACCTTGCGGCGAAAGAGCACAAACACCTCCTCCTCCGTGGGTGCTTCTCCGCTTTTCATGAATCCGTACCTGCATTTATGTATTTAAGTATTACGCCTATTTTTGACTATAGCTGCGAGCAACTTTCGGTCAAGCCATATATC
>DATFDP010000073.1:0-16128 GCA_035252015.1 Terriglobales bacterium | reverse complement strand
GGCGCTCGTCGGCTGAGGCGTCCCGCTGGTGGTGGTAGGAGGTGGAGCGCTAACGGTGCTGTTGGCTGCTGCGGCAGCCATGTTGGCCGGCGGCACGCCCCCGGTGAGCGCCGTGTTAAGGGCGGCGGCATACACAAAGGGTTTGAATATGGACCCGGTGGGCCGCTTCGACATGGCGTGGTCTAACTGGCTGAAGGCATAATTACGGCCACCGACTAAGGCGAGCACATGGCCACTGTGCGGATCCATCGCCACCATGGCAACTTGTGCGTCCGGCCCGGGAAGCACCCGGGTCTCGTATTTCGCTTTTTTGCCCTTGCCGATCTTTATGCGCTTGGTGCGCAGTTTCAGCAGCTTGGCATCCGTGACTTTTAAGCCTTCCGCCACCGCCTGGGCCGCTTCCCGCTGTAGATCCGGGTCGAGCGTGCTGAAAACGTGGTAATTGCCCTCCGTCAATTCCTGCTCGCTGAAGTGGCTGCTCAGGGTGTCTTTTACAAGGTCAACAAAATAAGGGGCATCGCTGGCTTCTACGTTGAGCGGAGCCAGTTTAAGCTGGGCAGCTTTGGCCCGCTCCGCGTCGACACGGGTTATGGCGTGGGTTTCCACCATAGAGTCCAGCACCAGGTTGCGGCGGTCAAGGGCCCGCTCCGGGTGCCGATACGGAGAAAGATAGCTGGGGCGCTGAATCAGGCCGGCAAGCAACGCCGCCTCGGGCAGAGTTATGGCCTGCAAGTCCTTGTTGAAGAATGCGTGCGCGGCTTCAGCAAAGCCGTGAATGGCGAATGAGCCGCGCTGTCCCAGGTCCACCTGATTGGCATAGAACTCGAAAATCTGCTCCTTGCTGAAACGGTTCTCCAGTTCGATGGAGATCAGCATTTCGATGAGCTTGCGGTGGAGCGTTTTCTGCGGGTTCAGGAAGAACATGCGCGCCACCTGCATAGTGATGGTGGAGCCGCCCTGCTCATGGCGGCCTTCGCGCAAGTCCACCAGCGCGGCCTCCAGCAGGCGGAAGTAGTTGACTCCGCCATGCTGAAAAAAGCGGCGGTCCTCAATGGAGAGCACCGCCTCGCGCATCACCTTGGGGATGTCCTGATACTTAACCACCTGCTGCTTGGACCGCTGCTGGGTATAGAGCGCGGTGACCAACTGCGGCTCCAGTTCGTACCCGCCTACCTGCTTGCCGCCAGCCATGATGTTCGAAATCCTGCCCTCTTGCAGGCGAACCTCAGCCTCACCGGGACCGTGGTATGTCTCCGGCCCGGGCTCAATGGCGATTCCGCCGCGTTCCAGCCGATAGGTGCCAATTCGGGAAACGGCCTTAGCACCCTCTTCGCTGTAGCCGGCGCGCTGCAGTTCAGAGGCAATTTCGGCTGCGGTGATGCGCTCGCCCATCCGGATCACTTCCGGTGCGCCGTAGATCTTGGCTGTATTGTCGAAAATCGGGCCGCTCAGCCTCCGGTCCACGACGCGGGCGTACTTTACCCAGTAAAAGGTAAATACTCCGGCCACGGCCACGACCATGAACAGAAAAATGGCCAGTCCGGCGCGAAGCACGGCATCCTGGGGAAGAAATCTGCCAACCCCGGTACTGCTACCTCTCGGAATCCTGATCGTAATGCTCACGGAGATGGGCGAAGAACCTGCAAATTAAGACGATGGCGGGCACGTTGGCGTTATCCAGAGCCGCAGTGGCTGACCCGCCCGATGGGCCAGTACCGGGGAGTCCTCACACCAGCTCACCACCTACGCATTTTAAATCATGTAGACCCCAGCTCACTGATAGCAACTGAGATGCCAAGAGTGCATGGCCAAAGGGCTTGCCCGGAACCGTTTGCTTAGGCAATCAGCACGTTAGAAGGGAAATAAGGGAAAAACGGCTCCCGGAGCGGCGGCTTGCCCGCCGCTCCTGCATAGGTCTGTTTTGCCACGCTGACGTGTGGCCCGGGGCACACTAAGTCTAGTCTTCAAAGCTCCGGGCGCCCGCCCCGAAGCCGTTGCGCGCCTGCTTCCACATCCACTTCAGCACCCGCGCGTCGTTATAACAATACGCCAGGTTATGGTTCAGGGTGGAGAAGCAGTGCCGCTGGCAGGTCTTCTTCATCTCGCGCAGCTCGCCTTTCTCAAATTTGGGCCTTTCAATATTGCCCCAATCGTAGGTGGCGGCATACATGGGGAAGCAGGGAGCCACCGTACCATCGGTGCGGATAATGACGTTGTTCTGCCCGGCCCGGCAGTTCCACTCGTCGAAGTGAAGTTCGCCGTTCGGTTCCTGAACGACACCGTCCATTGACGCCAGCAGTTTGCTGACCTCGCCGTTCCCGCTGCTGCCGTCGCCATACCAGCCCAACTCTTTCAGGTTCGCGCCTGACGACATGCGCATGAAGGCCTTCATTTCGCGCAGTCGCTGTACCGAGTTCACCATCTGATAGCCGGCGCGGTTCTTTTCGATCAGCCAGTCAATCAGCTCATCCACCTCGCGCCAGTCCTGCGGGCGAATGTAAGTGGGATTCTCTTCCAGGTGCTTGAAATGCTCATCCTGCTCCAGCATCGGCGTTTCGTTGATGTGGTAATCAGTGGCCACGCGGTGAGCGCGCGCATATTCCGTGATTTGCCGCACATCCTCAAGATTGTTGCGGCAGATGTTGATATTGAAGAAAACCATATAGCCGTAAACGTATTGTTTGCGCAGCACGTGCTCCAGATTCTTGTGCACGGGAACCAGCGCCTTGGGAAGTCCTGGCTTAAGATCCCACGCGTCCAGGGCGAAGTTGAACACGGCCACGCCGGCATCGCCCAGCCGGTCCGCCACATCCGGCCGCAACAGACGTCCGTTGGTGCCGATGTACACCCAGAAGCCCTTCTTGGCGGCATAGTAAACCACCTTGTGCGCGAACTGCGGGCGCAGCAGCGGCTCCCCGCCCATCAACGCCAGCACCCGGCAGCCATGGTCGTAGAGCCAGTCAATGGAGCGCCGGGCAACGTCATCATTCATGCCCTTCACCCGGTTGTCGAACGCCCAGCAGTACCAGCAATCCAGATTGCATTTGTACTCCACGAATAAATACGAGGTGATGGGGTGAAAGTCGCCGGGAAGCACACGCGAGCGGATGTAAGGGAACAGCCAGCCTCGCATCTTGCGATAAATGTGTTCGCGGCTCCATTCGCGTTTTTCCGGCGGTGTCTCCGGGCCTTCTTCTTGAAGCAGCTCCGGATGCTGCGGAAACACCGGCTCTGGCAGCGTTAGTCCTTTGGGCTGAAGTGTTGGCGGCGCTTGGTTACCGCCATTCATGAGCAGATCGTGGATAGCAACATCAATGCGGAACTTCGGAGCGGTGGCCATGAGTCTTCCTCCTGGTTGGTTAAACACACCGTGGACAAGACCGAAAGCAGCGCAACAGGGTATGCGTGCTAACGAGAATATCAGCTAACAGGCAATGATGGATGCGCGCGCTGTTCGGTCGCTTTTTTTTACCCGCGAAGCACCTGTTTACATCTGTCACGATGCGGCGAATAACCCTTCTGTTTACTGTCAGCAAGATTTTATTGCGGGGAGAAAAGCAGCTCGGGCGCCTGTTGCAGGCGCCCGCCCGAGAGGGACGAATTTACGCAGCTGCCGAGCGATACTCGGCGTGCTTCTTCACGTGGGCTACAGGCTTTTCGTTCAGCAGCAACTCTGTGGCCTGCACGTAAGGATTGTTGTGGAACCAGCGCCGCACCACTCCGGCATGAAGGAAGTTGGCGATAGCCAGAAAGCTCATGCCCTGATGGTGTGCCATCCAGCAGCGTACGACCTCATGAGTATGGCGGCGCGGGTGCTGCACGGAGGGCGTATAGTCGGCGGCTTCGTAAAAACCGTAACCACCCAGCCATCCCTGCTCGGCCATGTTGTGCAGGTTCTTCAGCGCGCCGCAGGGATCCACGCTAAGAGCCAGCACAGTCGAATAAGGCGAAATCACCAGCGCCTCGAGTTCATCCTTGTGCAAAGCCAGCCGCGGCAAGCCGAAGGCGTGATACTGGTAGTTGCCCGCCTCATCGGTCTGGAAATATGCAGACTCAGAAATGCCCCAGGGGATACGCCGGCGTGCGGCATAGTCCTGCTGTGAACGCACTGACGCCACCCGGGAACGTTCCAGCAGGGTGTTGGGATAGGTGCGCATCCACAGCCCCGGCATAAGGTACTCGAACATCGTTCCCGTCCACGAGATCAGCACCGGGCGTCCGTAAGCCAGGGTGTGCGCGCGGCCCAGCAGGAACCACGCTTCCTGGGCGATATCTTCCTTGGCAATGGCCGCGAACACAGCCACACGCGCCTCGGTGGCCAGCAGGTCGTAACAGGCGGAGTGCAGCTCCTGCGATTGCACGTCGAAACCCACGGAAAGCAGCTTGCGGCGCTTGTTCAGCAGGAGGCGAAAATCCATTTCCTCGGCCAGGCGAGCGGCCTGGTTCGCCAGGTTTTCCAGTTCGCGAGTCAGTTGCAGCGCGTGCGCCCGCGCATCCGGCAGCACCGCCAGCAGCGCCTGGTAAAGTGCTTTGCGCTCCGGCGCCACCTTCTCATCTTCCATAGCCAGGCGCAGGCGCTCCGCCAGCTGCTCGATGAACTGCGGCGTGCGCTCGACAGGAATCTGTTTCCCGGACAGCTCCAGCGCCGGATCGGTGCGTAGGCAGGCAAACTCGGGCAGCATCCAGGGAGCATAGAAGCGCGCCGTTTCTTTCAGATTCTTCAGGCGTCGGCCCAGTTCGCGGGCAAACCATTGTGAGTCGGGCGAGCTTTCGCTGTTCGCTGCCTGCGGCAGGTGGTCGAAAATCGTTTCCGGAAGCGCCAGCATGCGCTCCAGCCAGTCTTCTTCGTGGGCCACGGAAGCGAGTCCAGCGGCGATGCGGCGCGGCACTCCGCCCGCGTCGCCCAGCACCAGCAGATGATCGAGGAAGCCTTGGGCCAGGTTGCGCTCCAGCACCGGCCGGTGCAACCGCTCCAGGCAGCCCTGCTGCAGCGTCCAGTAGGAAGCCATCAGGTTGCCGCTGTCCACGCAGGAGACAAACAGGGGCGACAGCGGCTCCAGGGTGCGCGTGTCGTACCAGTTCAGCAGGTGGCCGCGGTAGCGGCGAAGCTTGCGAACCGTTTGCAGCGTGCGCTTAGTCAGCAGCGCGAACTCCGGTACGGTGATGTAGCCGAACTCGCACGCCACTTGGCGCGCGTTGAGCAGGAATCCCAGGTTGGTCGGCGAAATGCGCGCGGCCACGGCTGCAGGAGTCTCCTGAACGTTGTCCGGAACCAGCCAGTTGTGCTCCTCGTTGCTGAACTCGGCGAAATAGCGCCAGGTGCGCAGCGCGGTGCGGCGCAGCAGCAATTGATCCTGCGGCGTGACCTGGCAGCGGCAGGTGCGCGGCGGCTGGTTCAGCCACTTCGAAAGTTGCTTGCTGGACGCCCACAACGCGAGAATCGGAAACGCCGCCAACAGCGCTTGAGGACGCACGAAGGCGACAGCCACGGCCACGCCGAAGGCCAGGGCGCAGGTCCAATCGAGGTAAGCGTCCACCGGCGTGCGGCGCCTCCCGCCCAGTTCAGCTTCGGCGGCAGTTTCCCATTCCAGCAGGCGCTTGCCCGTGACCATGCGCCGCACCAGGGCACGAATAATTGCGTCCAGCGAGAGCAGCGTCTGGTGCGCCAGGAAAGTAAGGTTCAGAAACAAGCTTACGTTCTGCGTAACGAAGCCGGAGAGCGCGTTGCGCGCCGGTTCCATCCGCTGGTTCTTCAGCGCGCGCACCAGGTTCAGTGCGCACTCCAGCCAGGCGGGGAAGAACAGGATGGCTACCACTGCAATCGTCCAGTGCGCCGCACGGCCGGGCAACAGCAGCCAGCCCAGCAGCAGAAGCAGGAAGGTGGCCGGCTCCACCAGGCTGCGGCGGAGATTATCCAGAATCTTCCAGCGCGAGATTACGGAAATGGGATTGAGCACGCGGGCGCCGGTTTGGTCGGGCACGCGCGAGAAGAGCCACTCCGCCACCTGCCAGTCGCCACGCAACCAGCGATGCTTGCGTCGGTTGTAGGCGCTGTAGTGCGAAGGATAATCGTCTATCAACTCGATGTCGCTGGCCAGGCCGGCGCGCGCATAAGCGCCTTCAATCAGATCGTGGCTCAGGAGCGAGTTGCAGGGGAAGCGCCCGTCCAGCACCTGGTGCAGCGTGTCCACTTCGTAGATGCCTTTGCCGGCAAAGATGGCTTCGCCATACAGGTCCTGATAAACGTCGGAAACGGCGTGGGTATAGATGTCGAGCCCGGTCTGGCCGGAGTAGATGTTGGCCAGCCGCGAGCGGGCGGCGCTGTGCACGCTCACGCCCACGCGCGGCTGCAGAATGCCATAACCGGAGACCACGATGTTGCGCCGGTTGTCCACGATGGCGCGGTTCAGAGGATGGGCCAGCGCTCCCACCATGCGCTGTGCCGTGCCTCGCGGCAGCTCCGTGTCCGCGTCCAGCGTAATGACAAAACGCACCTGGGGAAGAATCGCCGTGTTGCCCGTCTTCACCGGGAAGCTGTCATATTGACCGCGCAGCAGCTTGTTCAGGTCCTGCAGCTTGCCCCGCTTGCGCTCCCAGCCCATCCACACGCCCTCGCGCTCGTCGTAAACGCGGTGGCGGTGCAGCAGGAGGAAGGAGCCGGTGCTTTGCCCGGAGTATTTGTCGTTCAGTTTGGCGATCAGGCGGGCGCAGAGCCTGACCAGCGGATCGTCCTCCGCCGCTTCCTCCGCCGAATCCCTCAGGTCGGTTAGCAAAGCGAAGTGCAGGTTGGGATCGCGATTACCCAGGTAGCGGATTTCCAAGTCCTCCACCAGCTTGCGCACCTGGCGCTCATTGAGCAGCAGGGCGGGAACGGCTACCAGCGTGACGCAGTCGTCCGGTATTCCGCCCTCGGAGAAATCCAGCTTGGGCAGAATCTGTGCCGGCAGCAACGCGGTGACGAGATAATTCATCACCTCGACCGCGGCCTGCGAGCTGGGCAGGAACAGCACCAGCATGGCCAGCAGCACTAGGGCCGGCGAGCCCACCGGACCAATTACACCGAGCAGGACGGCCACCATGATGGCCAGCGTAATCACCTGTATGCCGCCGAGGTAACAGGCGTCAGGATGGCGGTGCAGAAACGCCCGCGTTGCTTCTACAGCATTCGGGCGGAAATTAATGCGCTCTTTGAGCAGGCTGCTCCCGCGTCCCACCAGGTAATAGCCCACGTGGGAACGGCGGGCTGCTATCCGCGGATCGCTGTAATGCCGATGCCAGGCGTCGCGCGCCAGAGATAAGGCCTCGATGGCAACATCCATCTCCGTGTGCCGGCTGAAGCGGGCAATTTTGGCCACTGCTTTCCGATACACATCGCGGCTGTCGTAATCCATCCGGCTGTAAGCTTGCTGCGGATCTTCGCGCAGCACGCGATCAAACAGGATCAGCGGCTCCACCAGTTCTTTCCAGGTAACCTGCCCTACATCGTGCAGGCTGTGCACGCAGTTGCTTACGCCGCAGCAAGTCTGCCGGTCCTGCAACACGCGCGGCGCGCGCTCAGCAATTTTTTCCAGCAGGATGAGCTTCAGGCCGAAGGCCAGCAAGGAGAGTTCTTCCAGCTCCAGAGCGGTGGTTTCCTGGTACGCGTCGACGTATGCCGCCAACGAACGCTCATCGAAGCGGTTTTCGGCTGCTGCCAGAAAGCCCTCCGCAACCGCTACTACGCGGGGGAACGCGTTGCCATTGCGCCGGCGGGCTTGCGGCAGAGGTTTGAGTGAACGGGCAGCGTCGCTCAGATCCTGTAGCGTGCTGTAAAGCAAACGGGCATTGTCGTGCAGCCAGCGGAAATCGTCGGAAATCTGCTCCTTGGGCAGAGGAGTGTCCAGCGCGCTCCACAGCGGTTTGAGGCTCTTCCTCAGAGTCCGGCAACGTTGCACGAAGAAGCGGCGGCAGCCGGCCGCAGGCAGGGAGGTGAATTCTGCCGCGAGTCGCGCGGCTTCGGCTCGCAAGGCAGACAGGTCGGCGGCCGTTTCCGGCCAGTGTTCCGGCCAACGTTCGGCCTCGGCGCAAATAATCTCCAGCTCAGTATTACGGGGCATGATAAAAAGTCCTAGCGGTAACTGGCGGCCTGCATTTCGAACATCTCGGCGTAGCGTCCGCCCAAGCTCGCCAGTTCGTCGTGACTGCCTTCTTCGGCAATCCTGCCGTTTTCCAGGACCACAATGCGATCGGCCATGCGCACCGTGGAGAACCTGTGAGAGATAAATAAAGCCATCTTGCCCGCGGTCAGCTCGGAGAAGCGCTGAAATACTTCGCATTCGCTGCGCGCGTCCAGGGAGGCGGTGGGCTCGTCCAGGATGAGCAACTGGGCGTCGCGCAGGTACGCGCGCGCCAGCGCCATCTTCTGCCACTCGCCTCCGGAAAGGTCCACTCCGCCTTCAAAGCGCCGGCCCAGCATCTGCTCATAGCGCGAGGGCAGCTTCTCCACAACTTCGTGAGCCAGGCTCTTGAAAGCGGCGTTTTGCAGCAGATGAAGGTCCCCCACCTGCTCGATTTTTCCCACCGCGATGTTTTCCCTCGCGGTCAGTTCGTAGCGCATGAAGTCCTGGAAGATGACGCCGATTTCGCGGTACAGGTCTTCCAGGTCGTACTCGCGCAGGTCCACGCCATCTAGAAGAATCTGCCCCTCGGTGGGGTCGTAGAGGCGCGTGATCAACTTGACGATGGTTGTCTTGCCTTGCCCGTTTTCGCCGATCAGCGCCACCCGCTCACCGGGACAAAGCTGGAAGTTAAGCCGGTCCAGCACCAGGCGCGAAGTGCCGGGATAGCAAAAAGAAACGTTGCGGAACTCAAAGCCGCGCGTGATGGGCCGAGGCGCAGGCAGCGCGTTCGGCTTCGACCGGATCGTGGGCTGCATTTCGAAAAACGCCAGCAGGTCGGTGAGGAACAACGCCTGGTCGGCGATGCCGGATAGGGTGGAGAAAATCTGCTGAATGTTGCTGCTGACTTGCACGATGGCGCCGGTCAGCGCGGTTAAAGTGCCGATGCTGATGGCGCCGATCAAGGCGCGCCAGATCACATAAACATAAGCCGAGTAGTAGCCGACCGTGCCCAGCAGCGAGAGCAGTGCGCCCGCAATCAAACGGCGACGGGAAAGGTCCACGTTCTCTTCGTAGATCTGGTCCCACAAGCCGGTGAAGCGTTCAGTGAGAAAATTCTTAAGGCCAAAGAGCTTGAGTTCCTTGGCTGCTTCCTTGCTGCCTCCCAGCACGCGCAAATAGTCCAGCTGACGGCGGATGGGGGTCTGGCGGAAGTTCTTGGCGTAGCCCAGGAACGCAAAGTGGCTTTCGCCCAGGAACGCGGGAAGAACTCCGGCCACCAGCAGCAGGAGCAACCATGGGGAGTAAGCAATGATGTAAATGGAGAGCGATATGGCCGTGACCATCTGCTGGATCAGGCGGCCGATGGATTGAATCATGCCCAGCCGGTCGGTAGCCTGAACTCGGGCCCGCTCCAGGCGGTCGTAGAAAATCGGATCTTCGTAGGCGGTCAGGTCCAGTTCGGAAGCATGCTTCATCACCCGGATGCTGACGTAGCGGGTGTATTTGTCGGCCAGCAGTGCGTCCAGGAAGTCGATGGTGCGGCTAAGAAGGCTGCCCAGCACTGCCAGGGAGAACTCCGCCGCCACCAGCCACCAGAAATGCCGAGGAACGACGTGCCCGGGCGTCTGCACCGTGTGCACGATGGCATCAATGATCAGCTTGGTAACGGCCAGCAGACCCAGGGGCAGCACGGCGAGCAGCAGGCGGAGGATGATTCCGGAAGCCACCACAGCCGGGCCCGACTCCCATACAATCTTCAAAACAGGAGGGATATTGCGCATCGCCGTCAGGCGCTCGCCCCAGCCGCTCCAAAAACTCTCTTGTTGCTTCTTCATACAGCCTTTGGCCAGAATCTATTAGCTTGTTTTGTTGAAGTTGGACGAAGGTAGCGTGCCGACGTGTGCGAACCTGTGCCTTGGGATGTGCCCCGACCATGCCTGAAAGGGACCTGGGATCCGACCACGGATTTGAATAACGTCAACCATTGCTACCGGCCTATAATTTCCACAACGAAGTAATTTTTACTTGCTTTTAGGGTCTATCGGCCTACATCACCGGCATTTGCCTTAGGTAGTTGCATTCCGAGGACCATCGCGGCCCATAAATTTCCTCAACATTTCCGCGTAGCTCCTAGCTTTTCTTGCGCTTACTCCCACCAGTGCACCTGAGTCCCTTTCCCATGATTGCGAACGTAATGAGGAACAAGCTTGGTAACTGCCTTAGGCCATTTGTCTGATAAGGAATGTGAGCAGTTTCGGGCATACTGACAGGCGGAGAGCACGAGAAAATTGCACCGAAAACGTGGCAACTCCCCCACCCACGCCTAGGCATGCCTCCCCTGTGGGCTGGCCGTTTGCGCCGTGGCCAGTCTGCTGAAAAGACGCCACTTCGATGAACTGGACCCGACGTGGGTTTTTGAAAAGTCTGGCCGCCGGGGCACTGGTGCTGCCCCTGGCCGGCAGCGTTGGTGTTTCCGACCTCTTGCTGGCTGAGTCCGATGGACCGGACGACCAGGAGTTCCTCGACGAATTAGAGCGGGCTAGCTTTGAATTCTTCTGGAATGAGGCGGATCCGCTCAGCGGGTTGGTGCGCGACCGCGCTGCCGCCAATGGCGGGGACAAGCGTCTGGCGGCCAGCATTGCCGCCACCGGTTTCGGGCTGACGGCGTTATGCATCGGCCATCAGCGCGAATACCGCCCGCGGAAAGAAATCGCGGAACGCGCCCAATCAACCCTTGATTTTCTGCTCAACCGGGCTGGCCATCACGAGGGCTTCTTCTATCACTTCTTGGACATCCGCACTGGACAGCGAGCGCGGTTCTCAGAAGTTTCCCCAGTAGACACCGCTATCCTGCTGTGTGGCGTGCTCACCTGCCGCCAGTATTTTGACAGTGGCAGCATAGCGACCCAGTCTACACAGATTTATGAGCGGGTTCGCTGGCCCTGGGCGTTGAACGGCGGCAGCACGTTCGCCCTTTCCTGGAGGCCGGAATACGGCTTCAGCCGCCTGCGCTGGAACACCTACTGCGAATCCATGATGCTGTATCTGCTGGCGATGGGAGCGCCTCAACATCCCATTCCGGTGGAGTGCTGGCGCAGCATTCGCCGGCCCTGGATGGAATACGACAACTACCGCTTTATTTCCGGAGCCAGTCCGCTCTTCATTCACCAGTTCTCCCACGCCTGGTTCGACTTTCGCGGACAGCATGACGGCTATACCGATTATTTCGCCAATTCCGTGCTGGCCTGTGAAGCGCACCGGCGGTTTTGCCAGGACCTGAGCCTTAAGTTTCCCAGCTATGCCGGCGGAGTATGGGGAATTACCGCATCGGATTCGCGCCGCGGCTACGTGGCCTGGGGTGGTCCGCCGCTGCAAGGTCCCATCGATGGCACCATCGTTCCCGCCGCCGTGGCGGGTTCGCTACCCTTCGTGTACCGCGACGCTGTGACCGTATTGCGCCTGCTGCGCGGCCGCTATGCAGAGCAAATCTGGAGGCGCTATGGCTTCGTGGATGCCTTTAACCCCATGGTGGGCTGGGCCAGCCGTGACGTGCTTGGCATTGATGTGGGCATAAGCCTGCTGATGGCAGAAAACGCGCGTAGCCAGTTCGTTTGGCAGACCTTCATGAAGAACCCGGAGGCCCGCCTGGGCATGGAAAGGGCTGGGTTCTCGCCTTTGAAACAGGCTTCGCTTCTTTACGCTGCAAACCAGCCAGCCGCCTTTGCGGTGAGCACCGGTCGCAAGCTGGTCTCGACGGCTGATAAACGGTTAGCAGGAAAGTCCTAACCGTCTGAATTACAGGGGCTTACCACGCCAGCCTGGAAGTGTGAGTTCACCACCCTTGGCGAATCTTGACGCAACCCACAATCGATGCAGATGACCCCAGGCGCCTCTCGTGACCTTGGTTATGTGGACTAAGTAGGTGCGCGGGCCAATACTTGGGCCTGTCCCAAAACAGGACTGAGTCCCAATCCTGGACAGAGGGGCCCAAAACCCTGGGGACAAAAGCGCCGTACCAAAACCCAAGGAGAGACCATGAAGGCTCGCTTTCATCTTTTTGCCAGTGTGCTGGCGATAGGCGCGGCAATGGCCCTGCTGAGTGTTTCCGCCATAGCCGCCAATTTGAATTCCAACACTGCCAATGTGCAGTTCAACGCCACTCTGAACGAATCGCTAACCGTTGCTGTGACGGCAGGCAATACCGTGAACTTTACCCTGGCGTCCAACACCGCCTCCAATGCGGGGAGCACGACCTCCACCGTGACTACCGCCTGGGTATTGAAGCCGGGCCGGGCGAACATTGCAGTTTGGGCGTACTTCGGTAGCGCTGCCGCGGCTCTGAACCCAACGGCTGCGGGTAACACGGTCACCATACCGTCCTCGGCCGTGAGCGTGCAGGTGAACGGCGGCGCGTTTACGCCGTGCACTACGGTTAGTCCCTTCAACGCGGCTGCTTCCGGAATGCAGATTGGCACCACGTCAATTACTGGGGTGACCAACCTCAACAGCAGCCGGACTGACACCCTGGCCTACAACATTGATACGACGGTAGTGCCGGCGCTTCCGGCTGACACCTATACCGGCGTGCTCAACATTCAGGCGCAAGCCACGCCGTGATTCGCCGTTAGGAGCAGGTCTCCCCTGATTTCCTGATTATCAAAATGGCTCAGAGCGAAAGCTCCGGGCCTTTTTCATGCTGGTGCGGTCCTGGGATGGCAGTCTGAAGACGTTCTTTCAAAGCCTAGTTTTTTCAGGAACATACCAGCTTGACGCGATGGACGATGTTCTGAGCCTGGAACGCCAGCCCCATTTTTGTTGACAAATCAAAACAGCGCAGTAAGCTAGCCGGAGTTTGCCCCGCGCGAAGGGGCGATGCTGGCCGCAATTCCTCCCCTTACATGGTCCAGTCATACTCGCGGAGTCATGCGGGACGGCGTACTGTCTCCAGGGTTATTCCTAAACATGACGAGCTATGCGGCGGCGCAGATAGCTACAAGGAGGTGGATGATGAGGCAAGCACGAGCGCTTTGCCTGCTACTTGCCGGTTGCGTGTTCTTGCCAGCGTTGGAGGCACGGCCAGCGCAGGCAGCGGAAAAGTGGGTGGAGATTCGCTCCCCACACTTTGTGGTGACCACTGATGCCGGCGAGAAGAGGGGCCGCGAAGTCGCCCTTCGTTTCGAGCAAATGCGTGCCATCTTCGGGCAAATTATGCTCAAAGATAAAGTCAATATTCCCGTTCCGCTGTCGATCATCGCTTTCCGCAACAATAAGGAACTGAAGCAGCACGGACCGGTGTACAACGGCAAGGCAGTGGAAGTAGCGGGATTCTTTCAGCAAGCGGGCGACCGCGACTACATCCTGCTTGATACCTCCGGGGAAGACAACTGGCCTACTGTTTTCCACGAGTACGCGCACCTGCTGCTGAACGGCAACTTCCCACCATCGGACGCGTGGTTCGACGAAGGTTTCGCAGAGTATTTTTCTACCATCAACATCATTGGCGACAGCGTGCAGATCGGCAAGCCACCAATGGGTAGCATGGAGTTGCTGAGCACAAGCGGTTGGATACCGATGGCGGACCTGTTGCGAGTTCAGCATGATTCCAAAATCTATAACGTAGGCAGCGGACGCCAACTGTTCTACGCCGAGTCCTGGGTGCTGGTTCATTATCTCTACGACATGAACAAGTTGCACGAAGCGGGCATTTACTTCGACCTCGTGATTGATAAACATGCGCCCGTAGAGACGGCGCTGCAGCAGTCATTCGGCATGACCCCGAAGCAACTGCAACACGCAGTGGACGATTATTACCGTTCTCCCAAGTCGGTGTACCGGATTTACAAGCTGCCGCTGAACCTGGACAAGATGAGCACATATGCTGCCACGCCGATAACCGTGCTGGAGGCGCAAGCCATCCTGGGAGACTACGATTTGCACTCCGGGGACCGCCAGGAGCAGGGGGTCGCCCTGTTGCAGCAGGTGCTGCAGAAGGATACCAACAACGCGATTGCGGAGCGCGGCCTGGGATACGCCTGCTTGTACAAAAAACAGTACGAGCAAGCCGAGCAACACTTCAGCCATGCCGCTGCCCTCAATTCAAATGATCCCTGGGTGCATTACTACGTGGCCTTACTGAGGGAACGCAAAGGCGGCCTGTCAGCGGGGGACACCGAGAATCTGGAAAAAGAGTTGAAAGCGGCGGTGGCTCTGGATCCGCAATTTGCCGATGCCTACAACCTGCTGGGCGTGGCCGAGATGCGGAATGGTCAACTTTCGGAGGCCATGCAGCACCTGAGTACGGCCATTCGTCTGAGCCCGCGCAATGAGATGTACATATCCAATTTGGCGCTTGCCTACCTGAATGCGCGCGACTGGGACCAGGCCGCCGGAATTCTGGAGCGCTTGAAGAACAGCAGCGATGCGGGTACCGCCGCGATGGCGCGGTTTAACCTGGCCCGTCTGGCAGAAATACGAAGTGTCGAATCGGCGCACATGGTGCAGCCGGTCCCGGTGGCAACGGCCGCAAATTCGCAAGCCCTGTTACCCAGAAGTACAACCCCGGCTGTAGCATCGCCTGTTCCCGCACCGGCAAGCACCTCGACCGAAAGCGGGCCGATCCTGTTTCTGAAGGGCACGCTGACGGCGGTGGATTGTTCCTCCGGCGCCACAGCCATACTCATCGTCCAGGCGGGCACGAAAAGTTGGAAAATGCTGACATCCGACTACAAGCACCTCATTGTGATCGGCGCTGACCAGTTCTCCTGTTCGTGGAGCGGCCGCAGGGTGGCCGTGAACTACCGCCAGACGCAGCCTGGACAGGGGGAACTGGTTTCCCTGGAGTTGGAGTAGGAGAAGCAAGGTTTCAAAGTTGCGCAGGTTTCAAGGTTGCCTTCCAGTAATGCCGTGACATGGCTTAATCCGGTCAGATTTTGAACTTTCCCGGAAGCCTTTTCCTCGAGGCGCAATTTAGACGCGGATGATCATGACCTCAGTGGCCTTGATGAGGGCGGCGGCGGTCTGGCCGGGTTTAAGGTGCATTTCGCGGGCGGAGCTGGCAGTGATGATGGAGGTTATGCGCTGCCCGCCGATGGAGATTTTGACTTCCGCCATGAGGCCGCTGATGCGGACTTCCTCGATACGTCCCACCAGTTGATTGCGGCCGCTGATGCGCCGCAGAATGTTCTGGCGCGCAGCTTCGTTGTCGCCGCGGGTGCGAAACAGCAGCCGATCCACTTCTGGCCGCGGAATGCGGTGATGTCCGCCGGGAGTGCGGACGCTGCGAATTTTCTTCCGGTAGATCCACTGCTTGATGGTGGGCAGGCTGATACGCAGCTCAAGGGCAGCTTCGCGGGGTTTCAACAACTGCTCGCCCGCACCCTTCCGCGGCGATTGAGCATGCCTGGCCATGAGGAATGGAATCCTACACAGGGCGCAAATCCTGGTCAACAAAACAGCGGCTTCGCGATGACTGTTTTAGCAGGCGAAGCAACATAGCTGTTTATAACCATATCAGATTGGACATAAAAACCGACTATCATATACACTTCTGTCCCCTTGATTCCGACTTCAAAAGTACGTTGGTAAAAAATGCACAGCGTTGAGTGCTTTTGCCGGCACCGCATTTCATTTCGCCTGTCCGGCACTGTTGCTTGCCGCTGCTTAAGACGCAAGAGCCAGACTCTTCTCCTTATGCTGGCCGCCTGGCTGCTATGGTGCCTATGTCCGCCTCCCTCCATGGCACAGGTATCGGCAAAGCTCTCCGGCCTGATAACAGATCAATCCGGCGCCGCCTTGCCTGCAGCGACGGTGGCGGCAAGAAACCTGGATACCGGGACCTCGCGGGCAGCCCTGACCGATCAGACCGGACGATATCGGCTGTTTGCCCTGCCTCCTGGTCAATATGAGGTGCGGGTCACAAAGGATGGATTTGCGGAAGCCATCCGCAGCGGGATCCGGCTTGTGGTGGGACAGGATGCGAGCGTCAATCTGAGCCTGCGCATCGGGCCGGTGAGCCAGCAAATCAAGGTAA
>DATFDP010000072.1:0-4476 GCA_035252015.1 Terriglobales bacterium | reverse complement strand
CCGTGTTCGGTAGCGGGCAGAAATTTGCGAGCCTTGCCTACCACCAAACGCACGGCGTGCTCGACGGTGCGAAGAAATTCTGCAGCCTGGTCTAGGGTCGCCCAGTCTGGCTCCTGGAGCCATCCCCGCTCGCGCAGGCAGCGTAGACGTTCCCGCAAATTGCCGCAAGGACCGCCAAGCTCATGTCGGACGGCCAGATAGCAGACCAGAAAATCAATATCGTAGACCGCGCCCGGCCCAGTCTTGAAATTGCCTGCTGCCGGATCGCTATGTTCCAGGCGGCTCCGCATTTCGCGCACCGCGGGGAGAAATCCCCTCTCGGGGGCGAACCGCCGGCTCAACGCGCGCATCGCTTCCCCGGCCTCCGCCGCTGCCGCGGCAGAGCCCACAACCGGGCGCAGCTTGGTAAAAGTGAGGGCTTCCCAGGCCTGCGCCTCCTGGGAGCAATAGGAATGCAATTCGGCCGCAGTCACCACCAGTTCGCCTTCGTTTCCGCGAGGGCGAAGGCGCGCGTCTACGGGAAACACCGTGCCCTCGCGGGTGTAGGCGGCAAGGGTCTGCATGATCTGCCCGGCGACACGCGCGGCGGTTTCCGCCGGCAAATCATCCTCCCGCACGAATAACACATCGGCATCGGAGAGCAGGTCAAACTCAAAGGTGCCCAGGCGGCCCAGGGCCAGCACTGCCAATCCCGGCGGAGCGCCGGCGATGGCGAAAGCAGCACGCAGGGCATTGTCCGCCGCCACGCTAGTTTGGCGCAGCGATATGTAAACCGGGCGCAGCTGCAGAATGTCTGCCGCGCCCGAGGCGAACACGAGATGCCGGTAGTGACGGCGGAGAAGCGCCAGCTTCTCGCCGTAGGGAACGTGCGCAGGGCCCAGGTACTCGAATTCCGGATCATCCGACAGCGCACCGTCGGGTCCTTCTTGCGGTGCAAACAACCGCCCCACCCCTTCGGCTGCTTTCGCGGCGGTATGCAGCGAAGCCACCTCCTCGGGATGACGCAGCAGAATGTCGGTGAGAAAGTCGCTGTTGCCGAACAATTCCAGCGCCCGCTCCACTGTCTGGGGCGCGCGCAGAACAGCGGCGTAGCGCTCGGAACTGGTGAAGGCGGCGCTCAGAAACCGATACAGGTTGCGGCGCGTCACCGAATCCAGTTCGGGGCGGACAGCCAGTTCATGCAGGAACGGCGAGTCCTCGGCTACCCGCTGCAGCAGCTGATGGTAGGGCTGCTCGGCGCCGCTTTGCTCAGCCCGCGGCGCCAGGTGGAATGCGGCTTCCTCCCCCAGAGCCTGCAGCTGCTGGTGATGGATGATGCGCTCGTAAATTTCCGCGACTGCCGCCATGCGCTCCCGCACCTGGGCCACAATGCCCTCGGGCGCGTACTGCTGGGTCTTGTCCGCTCCCACCGCGCGCTGCACAATGCGTAGTTGCTCCGGCAATTCCGGCAGGCGGTGAGTCTGCTGGCCCTGGCGCAGTTGCAGGCGGTGCTCCACCTTGCGCAGGAACTCGTAAGCGGTGGTTAGCTCGTGAAACTCGTTGCCGGTAATGTGCCGCTTATCGTGCAATTTCTGTAAGGAAAACAGCGTGCCCCCGGAGCGCAGCCAAGGCTCGCTGCCGCCATACACCCGCTGCAGGCACTGCACCAGGAACTCGATGTCGCGAATTCCGCCGCGGTCCAGCTTCACGTCAATTCGGCTCGAGTCCAGCAGACCCTGCCGGCGGCGAGCGGATATACGCTCCCGTGTGTCGAGCGCGGTTTCAACCGCCGCGAAATTAATTTGCTGGCTGTAGATATAGGGCTGCACGCCGCGCAGGAATTCCCTTGCCAGGGCGGCTGCACCGGCAGTATGGCGCGCCTTAATCAGCGCCTGGCGCTCCCAGTCGTGGGCGGTCAGCGCGTAGTACCGCAGGGCCTGGCTGAGGGCGATGGCCGGTTCTCCTTCTCCACCCTGCGGCCGCAATCGCAGGTCAATGCGGAACACACGCCCCTCCGCGGTCATGCGGGAGAGAGTCTGGGTGAGGAGCTGCGCCAGGCGGATGAAGTATTCGCGATTGGAAATGAGGGCCGAAGGCAGCTCTTCGCCGTCGCCGTAGAGATAGAGCAGGTCCACATCCGAGCTGTAGTTCAGCTCGTTGCCGCCGAGCTTGCCGAGGGAGAGCACGGCAAAGGGAGTTTGCACAACCCGTCCTTCGGCATCCAGGTGCTGCGGGGAGCCGTAGCGGCGGCGCATGGCGACTTCCGCCTCACTGAGCGCCTCTTCAATCAGCACGTCGGCCAGGGCGGAAATTTCCGCCGTGGTCTCCGCCAGCGGCGCGATGCCCAGCACGTCGCGCAGCATGATACGCACGTACTCCCGCCGCTTGAAGCGGGCGAGCACGAGGCTCATCTCCTCCCGGCCCTCTGTACTGCCCTGCGCTGAGGCGGTCCCCGCGGGCATCAGGCCGGGCGCGCCGCTGCGCGCGCGAAAACGGGCAAATGCTTCGTGCAGCTCTTCCGGCGCATAACTGCGATCCAGCACACGCTCTTTGAGGAAGGCGTGCAGCAGTTCCGGACTGCGAATCAGCGTGTCGCCCAAAAACCGGCTGTAGCCGACGACAACCAGCGCGTAATGGATGAGAAAGCGGTGACGCTCAAGCAACCGCGTCAGCTCGCGCCCGCCACTTTCCACCAGCCGCTCAAAGGAGGCAAGCGCGCCTTCGGGGTCGGGCGAGTCCGGGAGCAGGGTGATAAGGGCCTCGGCCGTGCCAGCGGGAACCTGGCGGGCAATGCGGGTGAGGATTTCCGAGGCGCCATTTCGGTCAGAAAACTCCGCCCCCGCGACCGCCGCCGCAATGGCCGCTTCCAGCCTGGATTTTCTCCGCGATCCGCTCTCCGACAAGGCTCCCCCGCCCCGCGCCTTCAGCATAGCAAAACCGTTTTCTTGGACGCCGCAAGGAAACGCTATAAGAGGAACCCGCTCTAGACAGTTGTCAAAAATGGGCATCAGCGAAGGTCCTGCTTCTTGCAGCCGTAAATCATCAGCGGGACCTAACAAGTACGTCTCTGTTGACTGTGTACGGTTTTTCGAAGCGGAGAATTCAGCGGGTACAGACGTTGCTTGCACCATCTTCAACGGCTCTTGCGGCGTGGGCGAACCGCCCGCGAACGCCCTTCGGAAAACTTTCGACCTCGGGCAGCAGGGCTTTAGTGAAAAGCAGGTGCGCAACTTTCAAGCTTCACTGTCGCGCGAGGCCGCCCATCTGCCCGGCGTTCAAGCTGCCACCCTCTCCGGTTACATCCCGCTCAGCAACACCGATGAAAGCGATACTCAAATCCAGACCGCGGTCCACCCCAAAGCGCTGGTGGCGACGATCACACCCATCGCGCTCCATTATTTCCAGACTATGGGTATCTCCCTGCTTGATGGTCGCGACTTTGATTCCACCGACCAGGAAAACTCAGAGCAGGTTGTCATCCTCAACAACTTTCTGGCGCGCGAACTGTGGCCGGGACAGAATGCAATCGGTAAGGCAGCTTATTTCGATGGCAACCCACAACACAGTTGCCGTGTGATCGGAGTGGCGGCTGACAGCAAGTATGAAACTCTGGGCGAGGGACCGGCGGGTTTCGTCTACCGGCCTGCAACGCAGTACTACTCTCCACATATTAATCTTGTGTTGCGCACCGCCGGACCGCCCCTTGCCTACGCCGATGCTGTCCGCAAATTGGTGGCGGAACTTGATCCCGACCTCGCCATCACCAGCATTCGGCCTATGGGCGACTGTGTAAATGTGGCGCTGCTGCCGGCGCGTATGGCGGCTATCCTGCTGGGCAGCTTGGGGCTGCTGGCCCTGGCCCTGGCCGCCATCGGGATATACGGTGTAGTGTCCTATGCGGTGAACCAGCGCACGCGCGAAATTGGCATTCGCATGGCGTTGGGCGCGCCAACGGGTAACGTTCTGACCATGCTGATCCGACAGGGCGTTACGCCCGCGCTGCTCGGTCTGGGGCTCGGTTTTGTCGCGGCCTTAGCTGCGGTCGGAGTTCTCGGCGCATTCCTGTATGGCATTTCACCACGCGATCCCGTGACCTTTGCCAGCTCCGTGCTGCTCTTGCTGGTCGTCGCGCTGTTCGCGGCCTACGTGCCTGCGCGCCGCGCCTCCCGAGTAGATCCTGCCGCCTCCCTGCGCTGGGAGTAGCCCTACCAGATGTAACTCCCCACACTTGCATCGGCTCAAGCATTACGGCGAGTCGGTTATAGCAATCCGTAGACGCTGAGCTGGCCCTTGGCCCCAACATAGACTTTGCCGTTGGCGATGGTAGGTACGCCGAATTTCACCGCACCGCCAGAATTATCGCGTTGCGGGTTCTCCGTGCTGTTGTAGAGCTCCCGGGTCAGGTCGCTTGCATCGTAAGCGCGCAGAATCTCAGGGCTGCCATCCACGTAACCATCGGCCTGGATAATCCAGACGATCCCGTTGCGGTTCCCGTTG
>DATFDP010000071.1:0-15952 GCA_035252015.1 Terriglobales bacterium | reverse complement strand
GTGCGGCAGTGGCGCTATGCCCCGCCGCAGATGGACGGTCATACCGTGGAGGCGGAAACGCACGTCACCATCAGCTTCCTCGGCGACGATGCGGTTTCCATTATCCTGCCGCCGAGCCGGTAAGCCGGCAGGGCTGATTATCGGCTCGTGAATCTCTAGGCCCCAGAAGCTAATTTGGGATAGCCGAGCGTTGAAGCTCACCCGCCGCACTACTCTCCGGCAATTCTCGGCCCTGGCCACTTCGATGAGCACTTTTTTGATTTGCCTGAGACGCCTCTGATGACCCAGAAGAAGCTGTCTACATTCATTCAATAGTCCTACGTTTTGGGGAGGACGAAGTCGGGAGGTCGTTTGCGACTGGTAGCTACAATGGTCAGGTGGAGACAATACCCCGACGCTTTGCGGCTATCGAAGCTGGGATTATCCACATTCGAGATATTGCCTTTCCGCCTACAAAGCCCTGCGGCATGGCCCCGCCTGCCACATTCTGAACATCGGAGATACGCGATGATTGGAGAGAAATCTCCTCCACCATCACTGTTTAGTAGGCTCGGGCTGTCCAACAAAACGGATGGGTATCGACGGCGTAGGTGTGACGTTCGGGTAGAGGTTTTCCATGTTGGTGAAGCTACCACCCGCGTGAGGGGTGAATGTGTTTCTACGTAACCAAAACCCGCCTAATAAACGCGCCGTGACCGACTGGGCGGGCGAGTACTGGGGCTTCACCTTCGTTTTAACGTGAATCCATTCCCCGGGCCGCAGGACGAGCATAGTTCCGTCGTGGTCTTTAGCGCCGTACAGGTCAGCCCGTGCAAGAGCAGGGTGTCGCCAGTCTCCTTCCACGCTTACAACGAGCGTTATGCTGAAATAAGTGAACCGCACTGATTCGTCCGCGGGCTGCAAATCCGACAAGTGAGGGAAAACGGGTACTTCGATGGGGGCCAGTCCGGTGTTGACAACGTTAAACTCGACTTCGAAAGCTTCGGACGGGGCGATGGCGGCTGGCGAAACACTAAGCAAGTAAACTCCAAGTGCATGCGGGTCGCGTCTGTCTGGCGCACCATCTCCAACACTCCCACCGCCGTAGCCTCCACAAAGGCTATGATCGCAAGGAGGTGCTGGTGGGTGGCGAAGTTCGGTCCGCTGTGAAACAAGCGAGAGGTCGATACTTTTAACCTGTTGCGCATTCAGCAGAATGGGGCAGGAGAACACCAGCAAAGCTCGTGCATAGCGGACGAGTGTCATCACGAACGACCTTGCGGGGATTGTACCGCGACAACGAGTGATAAATCGCCATATCACTTTTCATTGCCATGGGCCGGGGCCAGAGTTTTGTAAATTGTGACCACGCCTACGCTATTACTCGTCATTGTTATCATTTGACGAATCTTTGATGTTCCTCAGTGTGAGTCGCGGGCGACTTTGGCGCCGCTCGAGCCGACCAGAAAATCGAAATCAGCGCCCTGATGGGCTTGCAGCACATGCTCTACATAGAGCCTTTCCCATCCGCGTGCCGGCAGCGGCGGAGGACTCCACTGGGCGCGGCGGGCAGCCACGGTCCGCTCGTCCACTTCCAGCTGCAGAAGACGCTGGTGAGCGTCGAGGATGATCATGTCGCCGGAGTGAACTAGCGCGAGCGGTCCGCCGGCGGCAGCTTCCGGGCAGGCGTGCAGCACCACCGTGCCGTAGGCGGTGCCGCTCATGCGGGCATCGGAGATGCGCACCATGTCATTCACGCCTTTGCGCAGGAGCTTGGGCGGCAGCGGCATGTTGCCCACTTCGGCCATGCCGGGATAGCCGCGGGGCCCGCAGTTTTTGAGGACCATGACAGAGTTTTGGTCCACGGGAAGCGATTCGTCATTAATGCGGGCGTAGAAATCTTCAATGGATTCGAACACGACCGCCGGCCCGCGATGGCGCAAGAGGTGGGGGCTGGCGGCGGAGATTTTAATGACGGCGCCATCGGGAGCCAGACTGCCGCGCAGAACCGCGATGCCGGCGTTTTCTTTGAACGGTTTCTTAAAGGTGTGGACTACGTCGCGGTTCCAGCAGGGCGCGTCTTTCACATTCGCCCACATGGTCTCGCCATTAGCCGTCAAGACATCGCGCTGCAGCGCTCCGCCTTCGCCTAATTCGCGCAGAACCACGGGCAAGCCGCCGGCGTAGAAGAAGTCCTCCATCAGATATTTGCCGGAGGGCTGGATGTTAACCAGGCAGGGCATTCCGTTTCCGAGACGGTCGAAATCGTCGAGGCAGAGCGGCACGCCCACGCGGCCGGCGAGCGCAATCAGGTGGATGACGGCGTTGGTGGAACCCCCGATAGCGGCATTGGCGCGAATGGCGTTCTCGAAAGCCTCACGGGTGAGAATGCGCGACATGCGCAGGTCCTCATTCACCATTTGCACGATGCGGCGGCCGGTCAACTGGGCGAGCGTGTTGCGACGGGCGTCCACGGCGGGAATGGCGGCATTTCCCGGCAGGCTCATGCCTAGAGCCTCCACCATGCTGGCCATGGTGGACGCAGTGCCCATGGTCATGCAATGTCCCTTGGAGCGGTGCATGCAGCTTTCGGCAGCGAAAAATTCTTCGCGGGTCATCTGGCCGGAGCGCACCTGCTCGGACATCTGCCACACGCCGGTTCCCGAGCCCAGGTCGCAGCCGTGAAATTTGCCCGAGAGCATGGGCCCGCCGGAAAGGCCGATGGTGGGCAGGTCGCAGGAGGCCGCGCCCATCAAGAGCGAAGGAGTGGTTTTGTCGCAGCCCATGAGGAGCACCACCCCATCAATAGGGTTGCCGCGAATGGATTCCTCTACGTCCATACTGGCCAGATTGCGGAACAGCATGGCGGTAGGGCGAAGCTGGGTTTCACCCAGCGACATGACGGGAAATTCCAGGGGAAAGCCGCCGGCCTGCCAGACGCCGCGCTTGACGAATTCGGCCAGCTCGCGGAAGTGGCCGTTGCAGGGGGTAAGTTCGGACCAGGTGTTGCAGATTCCGATCACGGGGCGGCCCTCGAACAGGTCATGGGGCCAGCCCTGGTTTTTCATCCAGCTGCGGTAGATGAAGCCTTCACGGTCCTGGCGCCCGAACCATTCCTGGCTGCGCAGCTTCCGGTCCACGGGTGAGCGTTGAAGGTTGGCAGGCACGAGTTGCCCTCCTCGGGGATCGAAAATCATAACGCAACCCAGCCGGTAAACGTAATCTTGAGAGACCCAAGACTTGACGACAGACAGAGATTACGAAGATCATGGCGCGGTCCAACAGGGGATCATCCGCATGAGCATGACGCGACTATTTACGCTGAGTATGATTCTAGTGGTTCCTATTCTCATGCTTCCCGCCGACTCGGCCAAACCGCAGGGGCTCTTGCTGGTCGCTAACAAGGGCGAACACACCCTGGGGCTGATTGACCCCAGTGCGGGCCGGCAGATCGCAACCATTCCCGAAGGAGGGATTACCGGGCACGAAGTGATAGCGTCGCCCGATGGGCGGCAGGCGTTCGTGCCCATCTACGGAGACTCGGGAGTGGGCTTGCCGGGCACAGATGGGAGCAAAATTGACGTCATTGAGATCGAAAGCCGCAAGGTGACGCATACCATAGATTTCGGCCATGGCGTGCGCCCGCATTGCCCAGTGTTCGGGCCGAAAGATGGTTTGCTCTACGTCACCACCGAACTGGACCACGCGGTCAGCATCATCGACCCCAAGGCACTGAAGATCGTAGGCAAAGTTCCGACGGGCCAGGCGGAGTCGCACATGCTGGCAATCAGCCACGATGGGCGGCATGGATACACGGCCAATGTTGGGCCGGGAACGGTGTCAGTGCTGGACCTTGCGGGACGAAAGACTGTGACAGTTATTCCGGTAGCAACGCACGTGCAACGAATCTCAATATCCCCTGACGGCCGCTGGGTGTTCACGTCCGATACCACAAAGCCACGGCTGGCCGTGATTGATACTGCGACCAACAAGGTCGAGCATTGGATTGCGCTGCCCGACACGGGTTATGGCACCGCATCCACTGCCGATGGAAAGTGGCTGCTGGTGGCGATGCCGCAAGCGAATGGAGTTGCAGTCGTTGACCTTGCCAGCTTGCGGGTGGTGAAAACCATCAGCGTGCCCGCGGCGCCTCAAGAAGTGCTGATCGGGCCGGATGGCAAGATGGCTTATGTATCCTGCGATCGCAGCGGGCAGGTGGCGGCGATCCAGATTGGTGATTGGGGGGTGAAGCTGATGGGCGCCGGAAAGGGCGTGGACGGGCTGGCCTGGGCCAAGTGACGGCCGATTTCGTTGAATTAGGAACCGGGTTTCCAGCGCAACACCGGCTTGCGCGCGGCGGCCACTTCATCCAGGCGTGAGACCCGGGTGCTGTGGGGCGCTTCCAGCACCACGTCGGGCGCCTTCTCGCACTCCTCGGCGATGGACTTCATCGCGTCCACAAAAAGGTCCAGCTCTTCCTTGGACTCGCTCTCTGTGGGCTCAATCATCATGGCGCCGGGCACAATCAGAGGGAACGAAACCGTGTAGGGATGAAACCCGTAATCAATCAGGCGCTTGGCCAAGTCGCCGGTGCGCACGCCTTTTTTCGCCTGCACGCGATCACTGAAGACCACTTCGTGCATGGTCGGCGTCCTGTAGGGGAGATCGTAAACGCCTTCCAAACCTTTGCGAATGTAGTTGGCGTTGAGAACCGCGTCTTCGGTGGTCTGGCGCAGACCATCAGGCCCGTTGGCCATGATGTAGGCTAGGGCGCGCACATGCATGCCGAAGTTGCCGTAAAAGGCGCGCACCCGGCCAATGGATTGCGGCCGGTTATAGTCGAAGCCCAGCGTGCCATCGGCCTTGGTCACAATCACCGGCACCGGCAGGAAGGGTTCAAGAAAATCCTTGCAAGCCACCGGCCCGGAGCCGGGGCCGCCGCCGCCGTGGGGCGTGGAAAAAGTCTTGTGCAAGTTCAGGTGCATCACGTCCACGCCGAAGTCGCCGGGGCGCACTTTGCCCACCAGCGCGTTCATGTTGGCGCCATCCATGTAGAGCAGGCCCCCCTTGCCGTGAAGGATATCGGCAATTTTGTGGATCTCCTGCTCGAAGACGCCCAGCGTGTTGGGATTAGTGAGCATGAGGGCGGCGACATCTTCATTCATCTGCGCCGCCAGCGCAGCCACATCCACCATGCCGGCAGAATTCGACTTGAGGTTTTCGACCGCATAACCGGCCATGGCGGCAGTAGCGGGGTTGGTGCCGTGGGCAGAGTCGGGAATCAAGATCTTTTTGCGCGGATTCCCCTGCTTCTGCAGATAGGCGCGCACCAGCAGGATGCCGGTAAGCTCGCCGTGGGCGCCGGCCGCTGGCTGCAATGTGATGGCGTGCATGCCGGTAATCTCCAGCAGGCACTCGGTCAGGGTTTTCAGAATGCGCAACGCGCCCTGGGAAATACGCTCCGGCTGATAGGGATGTCCGTTGGCCAAGCCGTCGAAGCGCGACACAGCCTCGTTTACCCGCGGGTTGTATTTCATGGTGCAGGAGCCCAGCGGATACATTCCGAGGTCAATGGCGTAATTCCAGGTGGAAAGCCGCGTGAAGTGGCGAATGATTTCGATCTCGCTGACCTCGGGCATGTCACCCAGGTCGGCGCGCTCGGCTTCGCCCAGCAGGTCAGCCGTATCCACTTCCGGAACATCCAGCGGCGGCAGCTTCCAGGCGGCCTTCCCGGGGGAGGACTTTTCAAAAATCAGGCCTTCATTCTGGTTGACGTGGCGCGTTGCTTTTTTTACCTTGCTCATCGCACCACCTCCGGTTCCGGCTCAGGGCTGCGCTTGCCCTTGGCCTGGGCACGGGCCAGCGTGGCCGCGACCGCGTCCATGGAAGCGCGAGTCGTGGTCTCGGTGCAGCACCACAGCGCTGCATTGCCCAGCTCGGGGTAAAACTTTTTCAGCGGAAAGCCGCCAACGATGTTGTCTTCCAGCAGGCGGCTGTTAATGACGTAAGGATCCTCCACGGTCTGCAGAACGAACTCATTGAAGCGCGGAGCGCCCGCGAAGAGCACCTTTCCGTTGCGTCCAAAATGCTGGCTGGCATAGGCGGTTTTGGCGAGATTCTGCCTGGCCAATTCTTTCAACCCTTCGCGTCCGTACACCGTCATGAACACGTTGGCCATGAGCGCGATCAGGGCCTGATTGGTGCAGATATTGGAGGTGGCCTTCTCGCGGCGGATGTGCTGCTCGCGGGTGGCCAGCGTGAGCACATAGCCGCGCTTGCCGTGCTTGTCGCGGGTTTCGCCCACCAGCCGCCCCGGCATCTGGCGCACGTATTTTTCGCGTGTAGCAATAACCCCAGCATAAGGACCCCCGAAGCCCAGCGGTACGCCGAAGGATTGCGCTTCCATGGCCACGATGTCGGCCTCCGCGGGAGGCCTAACGATGCCCAGTGAAACTGCCTCCGCAATCGCTACCACCAGCAGCGCACCCTTGCTGCGAACCAGGTCGGACAGGGCGGGCACGTCTTCGATGGTGCCGAAGAAGTTGGGCGACTGCACCACAAGGCAGGCGCAATCGTCGCTGAGGGCGCGCTCCAGCTCCGACGATTTAACCCGGCCGTCCTCACCGAAGCCGACAGTGGTCAGCGGCATGTCCTGATGCTGGCCGTAGGTGGCCAGCACCTCGCGAAATTCGGGATGCACGCTGCGCGCAATCAGCACACGGCGGCGGCCGCTCACCCGCATGGCCATCATGGCGGCCTCGGCGGCGGCGGTGGAGCCGTCGTACATGGAGGCGTTGGCTACCTCCATGCCGGTGAGCTCGCAGATCATGGTTTGGAACTCGAAAATGGATTGCAGCGTGCCCTGAGAGATTTCCGCCTGGTAAGGTGTGTAAGCGGTCAGGAACTCGCCGCGCGAAATGATGGTGTCAATCACCACCGGACGGTAATGGTGGTAGGCGCCCGCGCCCAGAAAGCTGGGCAGGCCTTTGCCGTTCTCGCGCGAGCATTTCTGGAACCACTCCAGGATTTCCGGTTCCGACATCTGCCGCGGCAGGCGCAACTCGCGGTTGAGGCGGTATTCGGCGGGGATAGGCGCGAACAGGTCGTCAATGGAGCGCGCCCCAATGGCGCGCAGCATCGCTTCCCGGTCCGCCGGCGATTTAGGAAGATAGCGCATGAGGTTGTTTAATCATTGAGTGATTCAGTCATTCAGCCAATGATGTGCTCCCGCTGATGGAGCGTCAGGATGATTGAATGACTCAATGGTTCAACGACTTGGTGCTAATGCGTTTCTTCGGCCACGAACTTTTCGTAATCTTCGGCCGAAAGCAGCCCATTCAATTCCTTCGGATCTTTCAGTTTGAGCTTAATCATCCAGGAGCCGTGCGCGTCGGAGTTAATCCTCTCCGGCGCCGTGGCCAGTTCCTGGTTGACCTCGGTGACGGTGCCGGAAGCCGGAGCGTAAAGGTCCGAAACCGCCTTCACCGATTCGACGGTGCCAAAGCTCTTGCCGGCGGTCAAGTCAGCGCCAACTTTGGGTAGTTCGACGAAAACGATGTCGCCGAGGGATTCCTGGGCGTAATTGGTGATACCCACGGTGGCATCGCCGCCATCCGGCTTAATCCATTCATGCTCTTTGGTGTATTTGAAATCCTTGGGATAGGCCATGCGATTCTTCGTTTTCCTTCGTGTGCTTCGTGGTTTAAGCTTTTGACTTCGGGCGCTTGTAGAAGGGTGTAGGCACCACCTTCGCGCCAACTCCTTGACCGCGGATTTCTACTTTCAGTTGGGTGCCGACCTCAGCCAAACCGGGCGGCACATACGCCAAAGCTATGTTCTTCTTCAAAAACGGAGCATGCGAGCCGCTGGTTACATAGCCAACTTCCCTTGCCCCTTCGTCGAGCATTTTGTAGCCGTCGCGGGCGATGCCACGCTCCACCATTTCCAGGCCCACCAGGATGCGCTTCAGACCGGCAGTCCGGGCGCGTTCCAGGGCCGAGCGGCCGACAAAGTCGCCCTTCTCCATCTTACAGAATCGGTCCAGCCCCGCTTCCCAGACATTGATGGTTTCGGAAATTTCGTGTCCATAAAGGGGAAGGCGGCCTTCCAGGCGAAGAGTGTTGCGCGCGCCCAATCCGCAGGGCAGAGCGTTGAATTCCCGGCCAGCTTCGAGTACCTCCTTCCAGACGCGGGCGCTGGTGGCTTCATCAGCGGGAATATAGATTTCGAAACCGTCTTCCGCGGTGTAGCCGGTGCGGGCGATAAGGATGTTCTTCAGCCCGCATACAGTGCCGTGCGTGAACCAGTAGAACTTTACCGCGTTCAGATTGACGTCAGTCAGCTTCTGCAGCAGTTCCTGCGCGCGCGGCCCCTGGATGGCGATCTGAGTGAAATCGTCGCTCAGGTTCTCGGCGGTGCAGTTGAAGCCGCGGACATTGTCGCGCACCCATCCGAAGTCCTTCTCGCGCGTGCCCGCGTTGATAACCAGCAGGAATTCCCGCTCCCCCAGTCGGTGCACAATGACGTCATCCACAAAAGTGCCCTGGGGGTAAAGCAGCGCCGAGTACTGTGCCTGCCCGATGGCCAGCCGCGAAGCGTCATTCATGGTGATGTGCTGCGTGGCTTCCAACGCCTGCGGGCCAGCGATGCGGATGTCGCCCATGTGGCTGACGTCGAAGATGCCTACGCGGCTGCGCACCGCCAGGTGTTCCGCGATAAGGCCGCCCGTGGCCGGGTACTCCACCGGCATGTCCCAGCCATTGAACTCCACCATTTTGGCGCCCATGCGGCGATGCACGGTGTTCAGAGCGGTTTTGCGAATGGCGGGAGTGGTTTCGAGGCTGGAGGACAAAGGCGGAATTCCTCGCTGGCTGACTGGGAACAGGTGGAACTTGTTACGGTATCACGCAGATTTTACATGGGTCAAACCCAATGCAATCCGCTGAGCACGCGGAGGGAGATTGAAGGATCAGGAATATTGAAGAACATACTTGAGTCCCATGATGAAGGCGAAATTCCTCTGTACTGGAAAATCCAGACCCTCTGCGCCCTTGCGTCCTCGGCGATTTCGATTTGGGCAAGCGGAGCGCACTTCGGTAACTTTGCCGACGTCACACCGCGGCGCTAAATTGGCATAATGGAAACCACCCGGTTTCAGTGTGTCATTTGCGAGAAAGACGAGAAGCAGTGCACCTGCGACCGCTACTGCGCTATCTGCTTCGGCGAGGATGACGCGCGTCTGTGCCAGGACGGTTGCTACTACTGCCGCACATGCCGGGAAGCATGCGATTACCAGGCACAAGACTAAGAAACCGGTAGTCGGTAGTTTGTAGTTTGTAGAGGGAGTCAGTTGAGCAGACCCGACGACCAGCTCCCAACTACCAGCTGCCTGCCGCCTTAAATCACTACCGTTTCCTTATACTCCCCAAACACTTTCCGCAGCGTATCCGAAATTTCGCCCACCGTGGCCAAGCCTTCCACCGCGGAAACAATGTGCGGCATGAGGTTGCGGTCCGAGCGCGCGGCCTCCTCTATGCGGCGAAGGGCCGCCTCCCATGGGCCGCGATCGCGGCGCGCCCGTAGCGCACGCACCCGCTCCACCTGCCGGGGCTCCAGCGCCTCGTTCACATGGAAGATGGGCACGGTGTGCTCTTCCTCCGCGGCGAACCTGTTCACACCCACCACCACCGCTTCCAGGCGGTCCACAGCCTGCTGGAATTCGTAGGCGGCGTTCTGGATTTCCTGCTGCACGTAGCCGCGCTCGATGGCGCGCAGCATGCCGCCCATAGCATCAATCTTTTCCAGGTAGACCTTCGCGCGGCTTTCAATCTCGTTGGTCAGCGACTCTAAATAATACGAACCGGACACCGGATCAATGGTTTGCGGCACGCCGGATTCGTAAGCGATGATCTGCTGCGTGCGCAGGGCGACGCGCACCGCTTCTTCCGTGGGCAAAGCCAGTGCTTCGTCGAAGGAGTTGGTATGCAGCGATTGCGTGCCGCCCAGCACCGCCGCCAGCGCCTGCAACGCGGTGCGTACAATGTTGTTTTCCGGCTGCTGCGCGGTGAGCGTCGAGCCTGCCGTCTGGGTATGAAAGCGCAGCATCCAGGAGCGCGGGTTAGCGGCGTGGAAATGCTCGCGCACCAGGCGCGCCCACATGCGCCGCGCAGCGCGGAACTTGGCCACCTCTTCCAGAAAATTGTTGTGGCAGGCAAAGAAGAACGATAGCCGGGGAGCGAAGCGGTCCACTTCCAAGCCGGCATCAATTGCCGCCTGCACGTAGGTCATGCCATTGGCCAGAGTGAATGCCACTTCCTGCGCCGCGGTGCAGCCGGCCTCGCGCATGTGATAGCCAGAAATGGAAATCGTGTTCCACTCGGGCACGTGCTGGTTGCAGTAGGCAAACAGGTCGGTGACGATGCGCATGGCCTGCTGCGGCGGGTAAATGTAAGTGCCGCGCGCGATGTATTCCTTCAGGATGTCATTCTGCACCGTTCCCGAGAGCCGGCACGGGTCCACGCCATGCCGCTTGCCAACCGCCACGTACAACGCGAGCAGAATGGAGGCGGTGGCGTTGATGGTCATGGAAGTAGAAATCGCGGCCAGGTCAATGCCCTGGAACAACCGCTCCATGTCCTCAACGGAATCAATGGCCACACCCACCTTGCCCACCTCACCGGCGGCAAGGGGATGGTCCGAGTCGAGGCCAATCTGTGTGGGCAGGTCAAAAGCCACCGACAGGCCGGTGGTGCCGTGAGAGAGCAAATATTTGTAGCGCTTATTGGACTCTTCGGCGTCGCCCATGCCGGCGTACTGGCGCATGGTCCAGAGGCGGCCGCGGTACATGGTGGGCTGCACGCCACGGGTGAAGGGATACTGGCCGGGATAGCCGACATCGTGCTCCTGGTCGAAGCCAGCCAGGTCCGCGGGCGTGTACAGGGGGTGGACGCTGATGTGAGAGGAAGTTTCCTGATTGGCCGGGAGAGACGGCGTATCGGCTGCAAGGGGCTTGTCGTTGACTTCCTGCTGCAGCCCGGAGCCGGACTTCACATTCTCGGCCATGATCAGCCCCCGCTCAGGATCTCTTGCGCACGCGCCAGAAGGAGCTTACTCCAAAGTAGGCGAACAAGAGCATAAAAGCCGCGGCCAGAAGCAGGCGCTCGCCGCTCACCTTGCCCGCCTGGTACTTCGGATACTCATCCCACAGGGCTCCGGCTCCCAGAAGCGCCAGCGCCAGAAAGAAAAACCCGGTCACCTGCAGCCAAAGCAGGCTCAGCACCCGGCGAAAGTGGGAAAAGGTGACTTGTGCAGCGCGAGTAACAGCCGAAACTCGCCGGCTGCGGCCTGCCTGTCGCGCTGCTACTCTGGTGGCGACTCGCGCCACCAAGCCTATCTTACGAGCTGTGGAAATCCCCGATACTTGGCCCACCAGGGCATTTTACCAGTCTGGCGGGGCGAGGTTCTGGGCGGTTAAACGAAACGCAAGGCCCTCATTTCGCATCGAATGTTATAGAAGGGTCTGAGCCCAAGGGTGAGGCTGGGCCGATTGGGGTACTGTGGATCAACAACTCAAGAAGCTGATCAAAGAACTGGGCGATGCCATTAGTGAATCGCTGACCGAATCCGAGCAGATCGCCGACGTCATTTCCCGCATCAAGGCCGGCGGTTACGACATCTTCCTCGTGCTCGAGGCCACCATAGGCTTCAACCGGCAGGACGAAAAACCCTCGCGGCGCCGCCCCACCATCACCGCCCGCACGCGAGTGCCTGAATTCAAGCTTAATTCCCAGGACATGAAGTTTCTCAAGTCGCTCAAGATCAGCGCCGACGATGCTGCTTAACCGCAGCGTGAGTCGCTCAACCTCCTATCCGTACCGACGTTTGTGCTAGCATCTAGGGTTTGCGCTGTGGCCGTTTGCCGCGGCTGAGCGCAGTCCAGCGGAGCCGCTATGAAGGATACCCTGGGAGTGCTGTTGGCCGGCGGAGCGGGCGAGCGACTCTATCCTCTTACCCGCGACCGCGCCAAGCCTGCGGTCACCTTTGGTGGCATCTACCGCATCATTGATATCACCCTTTCCAACTGCGTCAACTCCGACCTGCGCCGGGTTTACATCCTCACCCAGTACAAGGCGCTTTCCCTGAACCGCCACATTCGCGAAGGCTGGAATATCCTGGCGCGAGAGATGGGCGAGTTCATCGAAATTCTGCCGCCCATGAAGCGGGTGAGCGAGAACTGGTATATGGGCACTGCCGACGCGGTGTACCAGAACATTTACTCCATCGGCTCGGAGCAGCCGCGGCACGTGCTGATCCTCTCCGGCGACCACATCTACAAAATGAATTACGGGCTGATGCTGGAGCAGCATAGCGACGCCGGCGCCGACGTCACTCTAGCCACTATCCTGATTGATCCCAGCGAGACCTACCGCTTCGGCGTGGTGGATGTGGACCGCGAAGGCCGCATCGTCGGCTTCCAGGAGAAGCCGCAGCGTACCGACATCCGCTCGCCCTATAACCCGCGCATGGTCTCGGGCTCCATGGGCATTTACCTGTTCAACACCGACGTGCTTATCCCCGTGCTGCTTAAGGATGCCGAGGACCCCAACTCCTCACACGATTTCGGGCACGACATCCTGCCCCGCATGGTGGACGACTACAAGGTTTATTCCTTCAACTTCATTGACGAAAACAAGAAGGAAGCGCTGTACTGGCGGGACGTAGGCACGCTGGAAGCTTACTACGAAGCCAACATGGATATCGTGTCGGTGTCGCCGGTGTTTAACCTCTATGACGAGCACTGGCCGATCCGCACTCACCAGCGGCAATACCCACCCGCCAAGTTTGTTTTCGCCGAGGCAGGGCGCATGGGGGTGGCCCTGGATTCCATTGTCTCGGCGGGCTGCATTGTTTCTGGGGGCGCGGTGCGCAACAGCGTGCTCTCTCCGGACGTGCGCATCAACTCTTACACCGAAGTGGATTCCAGCATTCTGTTCTCCCACGTGAACGTGGGCCGGCACTGCCGCATCCGCCGCGCCATCATTGACCGCGATGTGCATATCCCCGAAGGCACCGTAGTCGGCTACGACACGGAGGCCGACCGCCAGCGCTACTTCGTGACCGACAGTGGCATCACCGTGGTCACCCGCGACTACTCGTTGTTCGAAAACCCGGTCACCGTGGACTACTTCACCTCCGAATAGCGTCTACCAATCAGGTTTGTCATGTTGGGGAGGGCCTGCTTTGGGGTGGAGCAGCGCTTTAGCGCTGCACAAAATCATGCTGGATTGTCATCCTGAGGAAGCGCAAACCCAGCTTGCAAGGCGAGCGCGACCAAAGGATCTCTCATTTCCTCAGCGGCTAAAGCCGGGAGTTTGAAACCGCTCAGAATGGCACGGCTGAAAGCCGTGCCCTGATACGAAGCTCCCCGGCACAGTTTTCACTCTCATCCCCCAGCTAGGGCGCTGGCAGCTTTCGCGCTCCTCGTGTTACGCTCAATTTCTTTCCAAAGATGATCCGTTCCTACAAGGGAAAGACGCCGCAGGTGCCGGCCACGGCTTTTGTGGACGAGTCGGCGCAGCTTATCGGCGACGTGGTACTGGGCGAACATGCCAGCGTGTGGATGAACGCGGTGCTGCGCGGAGACGTTCACACCATACGCGTAGGCGCCAACTCCAATATCCAAGACTGCAGCGTGCTGCACGGCATGCTGGGTCAATACCCAGTGATCCTGGGGGACTGGGTTACCGTAGGACATTCCGTGACGCTGCATGGTTGCGTCATCGAAGACCGCTGCCTGATCGGGATGGGATGCATCATCCTGAACGGGGCGCGCATCGGCACCGGTTCTATCATTGCGGCTGGTACGCTGATTCCCGAACGCACGGTGGTCGAACCCCATTCATTATGGATGGGCTCCCCCGGCAAGTTTCGCAAGAAGATTGACGACAAGGATAGCCAGGAGCTGATTTTGCGCTACGGGCGGAATTATCTGGGGTACAAAGAGGAGTATTTGAAGGAAAGAGGCATTTAGGCATTAGCACTTAGCAGTTAGCCAAGAGACCTTTGGAGACTCGGAGCCTGCAAAGCGCGTTTACTGGCTAATTGCTAACTGCTCCAGCTAGTCAGCTAGAAAGCCATTCAGCTATCCATGATCAAAGCCGTGCGTGGAACCCGCGACCTGCTGCCGCCGGAGACGGCACTGTGGAACTTTGTCGATAGCACAGCACGCGACGTGTTCCGCATTTACAACTTTCAGGAGATTCGCACACCGATCTTCGAGGAGACGCAGTTATTTGCGCGCTCGGTGGGCGAGGAAACCGACATTGTTTCCAAAGAAATGTTCACCTGGGAAGACCGCGGGCGTGCAGCCAGCGAAAAAGGCCAGTCGCTGACGCTTCGCCCGGAGAATACTGCCGGCACAGTGCGCGCCTACATCGAGCACAAGCTTTGGGAGCGTCCGGGGGTGCAGAAGCTTTACTACATTGGGCCGCAGTTCCGGCGGGAGCGCCCGCAGAAGGGCCGATATCGCCAGTTCTACCAGATTGGAGCGGAAATTATCGGCCCGCCCAGCGCGGGCAGCGAATCGCCGCTTCGCGATGCCGAAGTGCTGGAAATGCTGGCCACGCTGCTCGACCGGCTGGGAATTAAGAACTGGACTCTGGAGTTGAACTCCGTCGGTTGCGCCAACGATCGCGCGGTCTACGATGCAGCCCTGCGTAAGGCCTTGGAGCCGGTTAAGGCGCGCATGTGCGCGGATTGCCAGCGCCGTGCTGTCACCAACCCCTTGCGCGTCTTCGACTGCAAGGTGCCCGAGGACCAGCCCATCATCGAAAAGCTGCCGCGCATCAGCCAGTACCTCGATGAGCCCTGCCGCGAGCACTTCGCAGCGGTGCAGGAAATTTTGAGGTCGGTGGGTGTGGCTTTTGTCCTCAACGACCGTCTGGTGCGCGGCCTTGACTACTACACGCGCACCGCATTCGAGTTCACCCACGGCGCCCTGGGGGCGCAGAACGCCATCCTGGGTGGCGGCCGTTACGATGGGCTCTCTGAAGCATTGGGCGGTCCCAAGGCACCCGGCATTGGCTTCGCCATTGGCGAGGATCGCGTGGTGCTGGCCCTGCAGGAAGTGGCCGGTTCGATGGCCAAGCCAGCCGACGTTTACATTGCGCCCATGGGCTCCGGCACCAACCGTGAGGCGGCGCGCCTGGCCCGCGAACTGCGCCAGGCAGGCATCGTGGTGGATTTGGGTGACGAATCGTTTCGCCTGAAAAAGTCGCTGGAAACGGCCGCCAAGCTCGGTGCGCGCTTTGCCCTCATTGTCGGCGAAAATGAGGTGCAGAGCGGCGTGTTCGCGCTCAAGCACCTGGGCAGCGGCCAGCAGCAATCTGTCCCTCGTTCAGAACTGGCGGGCAGGATAAAATCAGGCGAGCAGAAGTAAGCTGGCCCCGCATCGGGCCCGCTGGAGGTTGCCGTGAACAAACCCTTCCTTTGCGTCTTCCTGTTGGTTCTGGCAGTCGGTGCCGTGGCCGCGACGGACGATACCAAGCCTGCTGCCAATTCCCCCTCGGCCCCGGCAGCAAAGTCGGGAGGCTCCGACACTACCAACTCATCTTTGACCAACATTCTGTTGGGCAAAGAGAAGTCTCTGCCCGAGGCACAGAAGCGCAAGGACGTGAATTTCTTCAAGAACATCACCACTGACGACTTCCTCGAAGTCGCCGCCGATGCCAAGGTGTACACCAGGGATGAACTGCTGGAAGCGCTGAACGTGGTTGACCTGCAGAATTACTCCATCTACGACGCCAAGGTGATCCCACTGAACGAGAACGCCGCGGTTGTGACCTACGATGCCATCGTGCAGATGAGCGTCGGCGACGAGCATGCGCCCCGGTACCAGCACGTCAGCTCGGTGTGGGTGAACCAGGGCGGCAAGTGGCTGCTGAAGTTTCAGCAGGCGACGGCGGCGCAATAAGGG
>DATFDP010000070.1:0-17491 GCA_035252015.1 Terriglobales bacterium | reverse complement strand
TTTCGTGCTAGCTTCAATATCAACCACCACCCCGAGGGTCTTTTGGCAAAAGGATTAGTCATTGTCGAATCGCCGGCCAAGGCGAAAACCATCAAGAAATACCTGGGCCGCGGATATGAGGTCGAAGCCTCGCTCGGCCACGTCAAGGATTTGCCCAAGAGCAAGCTGGGCGTAGATATCCAGAACGACTTCGAAACCGATTACATCGTCATCCCCGGCAAGGAGAAGGTCCTGACCAAGCTAAAGAAGCTGGCCAAGGACGCAGAAGCCATTTACCTGGCTCCTGACCCGGACCGCGAAGGCGAAGCCATCGCTGCCCACCTGGCTGAAGAACTCGGCGACGGCGCGCGAAAAAAGAAGAAGAGCGGCGTGCCCGTTCACCGCGTTACTTTCAACGAGATTACCCAGCGCGGCGTGAAAGAAGGCTTCGCCCAGCCCCGCGATATTGACTGGAAGCTGGTGGACGCTCAGCAGGCTCGCCGCGTTCTCGATCGTCTCGTCGGCTACCAGGTTTCGCCTCTGCTTTGGGATAAGGTGCGCCGCGGCCTCTCCGCTGGGCGTGTGCAGACCGTAGCCTTGCGCCTCATCGTCGAGCGTGAGCGCGAAATCAAGGCCTTCCAGAAGGTTGAGTACTGGACCATTGACGCCCACCTGGCGGCCAACAAGGGCCCGGCTTTTGACGCCCGTTTCCTGGGCAAGGGCGAAGAGAAAATTGATATTCCCAACGGCGAGGAAGCCGAAAAACTGCGGGCCGCGCTGGAGCAAGCCCAGTGGTCGGTGCGCTCGGTGGACAAAAAGGAGCGCCGCCGCAACGCCGCACCGCCCTTCACCACCAGCAAATTCCAGCAGGATGCTTCGCGCAAGCTGCGCTTCAGCGTCAAGCGCGCCATGATGCTCGCCCAGCGCCTCTATGAAGGCATCGAACTGGGCGAGGAAGGCCTGGTCGGCCTCATTACTTATATGCGCACCGATTCCGTGCGCGTCTCCCAGGACGCCATCACCGAGGTGCGCGAGCACATCGGCTCGCAATATGGCAACGAGTATCTGCCGGAAGCTCCCAACACTTACAAGTCGAAAAAGGCGGCCCAGGAGGCCCACGAAGCCATTCGTCCCACTTCACCCGCCCGCCATCCCGATTCCATCAAGCAGTATCTGCAGGAGGACGAGTACAAGGTTTACAAGCTCATCTGGCAGCGCTTTGTCGCTTCGCAGATGAACCCCGCGGTGTTCGACCAAACCACAGTGGATATTGACGCCGCCGCCGGCGACGTCAAGTACTGGTTCCGCGTGACCGGCTCCGTGCTCAAGTTCGACGGTTTCCTCAAAGTTTATGAGGAGTCTAAGGAAAGCAAGGACGAGGAAGACGAGGCGCTCAAGCACAAGCTGCCTGCGCTGGAAGCTGGCCAGTCGCTCACCCTGCGCGAGCTTAAGCCCGAGCAGCACTTCACCGAGCCGCCGCCGCGCTACAACGAAGCTTCGCTGGTCAAGGAACTGGAGGAGCGCGGCATCGGCCGTCCTTCCACCTATGCCACCATCCTGGGCACCATCCAGGAGCGGCAATACGCACAGAAGATGGGCGGCAAATTTGTGCCCACCGAAATTGGCCTGGTGGTCACTGACCTGCTCATAGAAAATTTCAAGGACATTTTCGACCCGCAGTACACCGCCCGCCTGGAAGAAGAGCTCGACGAAATTGAAGAAGGCCAGGAGAAGTGGACCGACGCGCTGCGCGACTTCTACAAAAAATTCCAGAAGGATCTCAAATACGCTGAAAAGCACATGGAAAACATCAAGCGTATGGAGAAGCCCACGGAAGAGAAGTGCGAGCGCTGCGGCGCGCCCCTGGTCATCAAGTGGGGCCGCCACGGTTCCTTTTACGCCTGCAGCACCTACGATAAGGACGATCCCAACACCTGCACCTTCACCAAGGAAAATCCGATAGACCTGCCCGACCTGGATTCCGCCGACGTGCAGGAAACCTCGCAAGAAGAGTACTGCGAGAACTGCGGCCGTCCTATGGTGCTCAAGCGCGGCCGTTTCGGGCAGTTCATGGCCTGCACCGGCTATCCCGAGTGCAAGACCACGCGCCGCCTCGACCAGGGCCGGAAGGTTCCCGACATTCCCCTCGACGAAACCTGCCCCCAGTGCGGACGCAACCTGGTGCTGCGCCACGGGCGCTACGGCGAATTCACCTCCTGCAGCGGCTACCCCGAGTGCAAGTACGTTAAGCAGAACTTCATCGGCGTGAAGTGCCCGCTGTGCAAAACGGGCGACCTGGTGGAGAAGCGCGCGCGTAAGGGCAACACCTTCTACGGCTGCTCCAATTACCCCAAGTGCCGGTTCACCTCCGCGAACAAGCCCATTGCGGAGAAGTGCCCGTCCTGTGGCGGTGAGTACCTGGTGGAGAAGACTCTAAAATCCGGACCCGTCATCTCCTGCCCCAACAAAGAGTGCGAGTACGAGCGCCCCGCCCCCGAACCCGCTACCGTGGGCTAGCCGTTCTCATTCAGCTATGTAGGATCCTTGGCAGTTTTTATGTGTCTCGAGGCGGTTTTCTGCCCGCCGTGCGTTAGAGGTTGAAGCGGAATATCCCGCGGAACGGAACGGTCGCATACCGCGTACAATTCACCATGCCAGATGCACGGGACGCGAGATGGCCTCAATCAAAGCGGCAATAAATCTACCTCAAAGCGACGCCAAGGCTCGGAGTGCCACGTATGTGCTAGTCGGCATCGCCTTCGCCATCGCGCTCCTCCATCTGCTCACCAACTCCCGCTATGGCTTCCATCGCGACGAACTGCAAACCCTGAGCGACGCCCTGCACCTTGACTGGGGATTCGTCGCCTACCCTCCTTTCACTCCTTTTGTGGAACGAATCGGCATCGCGATTTTCGGTTTCTCACTGGTCGGACTGCGGCTCTTCTCCGTGATCGCACAAGCTGCGGCTATCCTTGTGACCGGTCTCATGGCCAGGGAATTTGGCGGCGGGCGTCTGGCTCAGGTCACCGCCGCGCTGGCAGTCGCGCTCTCGCCGCTGCCCTTGTTCGAAGGCACCGAGTTCCAATATTCAAGTTTCGATTATCTCTGGTGGGTCCTGATCGCCTATTTCTTCATTCGCCTGCTGAAAACCGAGAACCCGCGCTGGTGGCTGGCCATTGGCGCCACCGTCGGCATCGGTTTCCAGACCAAGTACACCATGGGCTTTTATCTGGCCGGAATTCTGGGCGGCATGCTCCTCACCCGCGCCCGCCGCTTCTTCTTGAGCCCGTGGTTCTGGGGTGGGAGCGCACTGGCCGCGCTGATTTTCCTGCCCAACGTGATTTGGCAGGTGCACCACGGATTCATTTCTCTGCATTTCCTGCAACACATTCACGCGCGCGACGTGGGCGAGGGTAGGGCCAACGGTTTTCTGCGCGACCAGTTTTTGATCTGTGCCAACCTGTTTGCCGCTCCTTTGTGGATCGCCGGCCTGCTCGCCTTCCTGCGTGACTCGCGTTATCGAATGCTGGCCTGGATGTACCTGATCCCGCTGGGCCTGTTCCTGATTGGCAAAGGACGAGGCTATTACCTGGCGGCGGCCTATCCGGTGTTGATGGCGATGGGTGCGGTGGTGGCCGAGGGCTGGGTCGAATCCCTGCCCCACTTCTGGCGGCGCACCGTCGAAACCGCGTTCTTCACAGGCCTTGCGCTTGTGGGCCTCTACATCTTTGCTTTGGTTTTGCCGCTGGCTTCCAGCGGTCCCTTAAAAGGGTTTGCGTTAAGAAACAACGGCGACCTGCGCGAGGAGATTGGCTGGAATCAAGTGGTTAGAGCCGTAGCCGGCGTTCGCGATTCTTTACCGCCGGAGCAGCGCGCCAGCCTCGGTGTGCTGGTTGGAAACTACGGGGAGCAGGGTGCCATCGAAGTCCTCGGCCGTTCGTATCATCTGCCCACGCCCATCAGCGGCACCAACTCGGCGTGGCTGCGCGGCTACCCCACGCCTCCGCCTTCTACTCTGATTGTGGTCGGCTTATCGCGCAGCTATGCCGACCGCATGCTTACTTCGTGTCGCCTGGCTGGCCATAACGGCAATTCACTGGGCGTTCACAATGAGGAGAGCATGGATCATCCTGACATCTTCGTCTGCGGCCCTCCTCGTCTGCCCTGGCCGGAATTCTGGAAGCAGTATCAGCACTTCGGCTGAGATAGGCCAAATCGCTATCCGCAGAGTCGGCGGCGAGAACCTTTAAACTTTGAAACCTTGAAACCTGGTTCCTGTTAATCTTTCCCCCGGAGCTTGCATGCTGCGCCGATTCCTTATCTCGTTGCTGGTCCTCTGCGCCGCCCCATTTGCTGCGGCGCAACTCAAGCCGCGCGTTCGCGCCGTCACCGCCTTCGTGCGCATTGACAGAGAGCATTACCAGGCCCAGATGCAGGATGCGCTCTCGTTCCTGCAACGCGCCCGGTCTGCGTACCAGGCCGCGGGTTACCAGGTGCAAACTCTGCGCATCACGACTCAGCCCTTTACGGAGTATACCCGCGACTTGTCTCGTGAGCAGGCGTCAGCTTTTTTACGTGGTCTGGATGAGTTAGCGCAAAAGCAGGGCTTCATCGCCAGCATCGGACCGGCCATGCTCAGCGATTCCGATGACACCGGCGGGGCGGACCTGCTGGCCGAAGTACTCTCCAACTCTAAGAATCTCTCTGGCAGCATCATCATTGCCGGTCAGGATGGCCTGCACGGGAAATCCATCAGGGCAGCAGCTCGAACCATTCAGTACCTGGCGGCGCACTCGCCCGGCGGGCAGGCCAACTTCAACTTTGCCGCGACGGCCATGTTGCCCGCTTATGGCCCCTTCTTCCCGGGAGCATATTTCACCAGGGATGGCCACCAGTTTGCCATCGGCCTGGAGTCAGCTAACGTGGTGCAAGCTGCCTTTTCCCCTGCACAGGAGTTTGCTTCGGCTCGCTCCAACCTGGCGCAAAAAATGGCCGCCGCGGTTACTCCCGTCGAGAAGATCGCCACCACGCTCGCGACCAAATCTGGTTGGAAGTACGGCGGGATTGATGTTTCCCCCGCTCCCTTAGGCAAAGCTTCCATCGGGGCAGCTGTCGAAATGTTGACAGGCGGTCCGTTTGGCTCATCAGGGACACTCAGTGCGGCTGCCCTCATCACCAGCGTCTTGCGTGAGCTCCCGGTCAAGCACGCGGGCTATTCCGGTCTGATGATGCCCATTCTGGAAGACACTATCTTGGCCCAGCGCTGGGGCGAAGGTCACATTACTATAGACGGCCTGCTGGCTTATTCCTCGGTCTGCGGCACCGGCCTGGACACGATTCCCCTGCCCGGAGACGTCTCCAACCGCCAAGTCGAGCGCATGCTCTCCGATACCGCCAGCCTGGCTTTCAAATGGAATAAGCCGCTTTCGGTGCGCCTCTTGCCCGTGCCTGGAAAACGGGCTGGCGAAAAAACCACCTTTGACGGCCCTTATCTGGCCAATACCGTCTTGCAGCCCCTGCCCTGATCCGGCCCAGCCCTATCGGGCTAACACTCCCATTTTGGGCCTCTTAGCCGCCCCTTGCCGGGCCATTTACCCCTATAATTCTGCTCACGGATTATGTCCCGCCCCGTCTAAGCCTATGCAAACGGGTAATAACTCTGGCGAACCCGGCTTGCGAAGGACAGGTTCAGACGAGACCATGCCGGCCGACGCGATGGCAGTTCCCTTAACGGTTGGCGAGCATTCCCGCCCCGACCGAAAGACCGGAACGGGACAGGGCAGCAAATCCGTATATCCCACCTGGGGGCACATGGTCGGACACCACTTGGGCCGTGTTGATGACACGGCGCTGATCCGCGAGGCGCAACGCGGCAATGCCGCTGCCTTCGAGGAACTCGTCCGCCATTATGACCACGCGGTCCTGCGCCTGGCCTTGCACCTAACCGGCTCCGAGCACGACGCTCAAGATATTTACCAGGAAGCCTTCCTCAAGGCCTATCGAAACGTCGGCAGCTTCCGCTTCGAGTGCTCTTTCTACACCTGGATTTACCGCATCGTGACCAACCTCTGCCTCGACCACCTGCGCAAGCGTGCGGTGCGCCGCGAGGAAGCGCCCGTGGCGGTGGATCCCGAAGGCGAGCAGTACGATGTGCTGGAGCAGGTGGCCGATGGGCGCTCCGGGGCTAACCCTGAGCGCGACTTGATGCGCCGCGAACTGGGCGGCCGCATCAGCGGAGCGCTTTCGAAGCTGACGCCTCGCGAGCGCATGGTGTTCGAACTCAAGCATTACCACGGGCTGAAGCTGCGCACCGTGGGCGAAATTTTGAACACCACCGAGGAGACGGCCAAGAACACGCTTTTTCGAGCCACGCAGAAACTCCGGGTGGCATTGGCGGACATGAAGTAGAGATTTCGAACCGGTCCGGCTGCAACCAGACCGCAAGGGAATGTGAAAGCTATGAAGTGCGAATGGGTCAAAGCGAATCTTCTGCTGTACATCTATGACGAGCTGCTGGACGATGCTCGCTACGAACTGGAGCAGCATGTGGGCCGCTGCAGCGAATGCGCGGCCGAACTTGAGGGGCTGCGCCAGTTCAAGACCAGCATGGCGGCGGCGCCAGTGGTCGAGCCCACACCTAACCTGCTGGCGGCTTCGCGCATGCGCCTGCAGGAAGCTCTGGAAACCACCGAGCAACCGCATTTCTGGCAGCGCTGGACCTTTGACCTCCCCACCCTCTTTGGCCGCACCCGGTTTTCTCCCGCACTGGCCAGCGCGATTTTCATCGTGGGCTTCGCCGCCGGCATCGGTGCTACTTACAAAATTGTCGCCGGCAACACGCCGCAACCCGGCATTACCCCGGCCAGCGTGCAACCCGCCGAGTCCTCCATTTCGGGCATTCGCGCCATTAACCAGCTTCCCGGCAGCAACAAGGTTGAAATCAAGTACGACACGGTAACCACGCAGTCCGCCGAGGGCTCGCTGGACGATTCCCGCATCCAGCAACTACTGCTGTTCGCCGCCCGCAACAACTACAACTCTGGCGTGCGCATGGATTCCGTGGACCTGCTCTCGCAGCAACCGCAGGATCAGCAGGTGCGCGAGGCGCTGATCTATGCTTTGCGTTACGACAGCAACCCCGGGGTGCGGCTCAAGGCGCTGAACAGCCTGGGAGCCTACGTACGGCAGGATGTGCGCGTGCGCGACGCCGTGCTCGAGGCGCTGATGAACGATGGCAATCCCGGCGTGCGGGCTGAGGCCATTCACCTGCTGCAACCCGTGCGCGCCGACAGCAGCGTGCGCGAGGTACTGCAGCACCTGGCGCAGCAGGACAAGAACTCTTATATTCGCACTGAATCGCGCGCCTTGCTGGCGCAGATGCCGGAGATTGATTGATGCGGCACAAAGAATTTGGTCTCGCCGGAGCGGAGCCGGGGATTGATAATTTTCCGCAAGATATAGGGGGCCAGGGAAACGTTGTGAAAACGACTCCTAAATTCGCGATCGCGCTGCTGCTGCTGGCATCGGTAGCGGCGGTGGCGCAGCAGTCGCGAACCTACCGCGACGACAGCGGTTGGGTGGAAGAAATCAGCGGCTCATTGGCGGGAGTACATAGCTTGCGCGTAAGCGCCCAGATGGGCTCGGTGCAGGTACAGGGAGGCCCGCAGCAGGCCGTCAACTATGTGGTGCGGCTGCGCGCCTTTACTTCCTCGGAGCAGGAAGCGCGCCGGAAATTCGCGCAATACCACGTTGATGCCGCCGCTCGCGGTGACTTGGCAGTAATCGAAGGCCAGTATCAGGGCGGACGCGCCCGGCGTTTTTCCGCCGATTTCAGCCTGCAAGTTCCGCAGTCACTGGAAGCCGCCAAGGTGGAAACCGACGGCGGCAGCGTAACCGTGAATGACATTGCCGGCCGCGTGGACGCTTCCAGCGGCGGCGGCAGCTTGAAGCTGGACCGCATCGGCGGCAACATTACCGGCAGCACCGGCGGCGGCAGCATTGACGTGGGCAACGCCGGCGCCGACCTCAACCTGGAAACCGGCGGCGGCGGCATCCGCGTGGCGTCCGCCAAGGGCAAAATCACTGCCCAGACCGGGGGCGGCAGTGTGGTCGTCCTCGATGGCCTCCAAGGCGCTTTCCTGGAGACCGGCGGCGGCAGCATCCAGGTGAAACGCTGCCAGGGCCGGGTCAAGGCGTCCACGGGCGGCGGCAGCATTGATCTAGGTCAAATTGATGGGCCCGCCGAAGTGGACACCGGCGGCGGCAGCATCCACCTGGCGCTGGCCAATGGCCCGGTGCGCGCCGAGAGTGGCGGCGGCAGCATTGAGCTGATGAACCTGAGCCAAGGCGCGCGCGCCGAAACTGGCGGTGGCGGCATCACAGCGCAATTTATCGCCAGCCGTGGCGGCTTCAGCAATTCGGTGCTCGAGACTCCCTCCGGCGATATCACCGTTTACCTGGCGCCTACACTTCCGGTCACTATCCACGCGGCCATTGACATGGGCAACGGGCACAGGATCGAGTCCGATTTCCCGCAAATCAAGGTGATGTCCGAGGGCGGCGACTACGGCCCCAAACGGATCACCGCCGAAGGCAGCCTGAACGGCGGCGGCCCTGTACTCAAGGTGCATACCAGCTCCGGCGACATTGTTTTCTTGCGCAGTACGAGCAAATGAGGCGCTGGACCAAAAATTTGTAATGGGGAACTTATATGCGTACACTCTTCGTCGCCACCATCGCGCTAGCTTTGGCAGGGACACTGGCTCGGCCGCAATCGGCGGCCTCTCTGAGCTTGCAACCCGACATGCCCTCGGGCATGTTCGGCGAAGAAAGCGGCTCTTACCTGGGTATTGATACCCGCGACATCACTCACGACCGCATGGTCGCCCTCAAGCTGAAAGAGGAACGCGGGGTGGAAGTTACCATGGTGGACCAGGACGCGCCCGCGGGCAAAGCCGGTTTACGCGAGCAGGATGTGATCCTCACCTTCAATGGCCAGCCGGTGGAAGGCCAGGAAGAGTTGCGGCGCATGATTCGCGAAACTCCGGCGGGACGCACCGTCGCCCTGGGGGTCAGCCGCGATGGACAAATGATTACTGTGAAAGCCCAGCTGGCCAGCCGCCGCAAGATGTTCCAGTATCCCGCTATGGCGGTCATGGCTGCGACGCCTCCCGGCGCTCCTGGCAATTTCGAGATGCCGGCCATGCCCAGTTTCGATGTGCCTGCCATTGACGTAATTGTGCACTCCTCGGTGCGCGGCGGCCTGATGGTGGAAAACCTCACGCCGCAACTGGGCGACTTCTTCGGCGTGAAGAACGGCCAGGGCGTGCTGGTGCGCTCGGTGGAGAAAAACAGTTCAGCGGAACGCGCCGGCTTCCGCGCCGGTGACGTGATTGTGCGCGTAGGCGACCGGCCCGTTACGGATACCAGCGACTGGCGCAACGCCATGCGCCAGCATGCCAGCGGCTCGGTGCCCATCAGCGTGGTACGCGACCGCAAGTCGCTGACCATCAACTTCGCTGTGCCCCGGCAAACCGGCCAGGCCATTAGGGTGGAACCGGACATCATTGCGCACGTTGATATGAGCGGGTTACAGGCAGAGATGGACAAGATGCGCCCGGAGATCGAGCGCGCCCAGCGCCAGGCCATGGAAGCGCAGCGGGAGTTCTGGAAGAACCGCGAGCAAATGCATAAGCAAGTTGAGCAGGCCGTACAGCAGGCGCAGCGCGAGGTGCAGGCTCACCAGCACGAAATCCAGGAGCAGGCTCAGAAGGCCGCCGAGGAAGCACGGCGCCAAATGGAACTCCACCGCAAGGACATAGAAAAAATCCAGAAACAAATGGAGCAGTGGAAGCACAAAGCGGAAGAAATGTAGCTGGTAGTTGGTTTTAATTCCCAGTTGCTAACCGCCAGCTACCAACTACCAGCTAGCGGCCTCATCCCACCTCCACCAACCCATACCTTCTATTCCAGTGGCTGCGCAGATGTCCAAAGGCCCGCGCCAGCTCCGGCTTCGGCCCTTCCAGGTTGGAGTCGGTCAGCAGCGCTGCGGCCTCTCTCTTCGCAAGCTCCAGTAGTTCGCGGTCGCGCACGATGTTGGCCACACGCAAGCTGGGCATTCCCGCCTGCTTAGTGCCAAAGAACTCGCCTGGCCCGCGCAGCTCGAGGTCCAGTTCCGCGATTTTGAAGCCGTCGGTGGTGCCAAGCATGGCCTGCAGCCGCTGCTCGGCCTCTTCGGAAACTTTACGCCCCGTCATCAGGATGCAATATGAACTCGCTGGACCGCGCCCGATGCGCCCGCGCAACTGGTGCAATTGCGCCAGCCCAAACAACTCAGCATGCTCAATCACCATTACGCTGGCGTTGGGCACATCCACGCCCACTTCGATGACTGTGGTCGAAACCAGAACGTCAATCTCGCCCTTCTGGAAGCGGCGCATCACCTCATCTTTCTCCTCCGCTTCCAGTCGCCCGTGCAGCAAACCGATTTTTAAATCCGGCAGAATCTCACGGCGCAGCTTGTTGTACATCTGGATGGCGGCTTTGAGTTCGCGTTCTTCGTTCTCCTCAATCACCGGGTAGATCACATAAGTCTGGTGCCCGGCAGCCACTTGCTTGCGCACAAACTCCCAGACCTCGTCAGCGCGCTGGTCGGGCACGCGGCGGGTAGTGATCGGCGAGCGCCCGGGCGGCAATTCGTCGAGCACGCTCACGTCCAGGTCGCCGTAGATGGTCAGGGCCAGCGTGCGCGGTATAGGGGTGGCGGTCATGACCAGCGTATCCGGCTCGGCCAGGGCAGAGTTTGAAGCGCGGCGGTGGATGGCCGCGCCATCAGGCGTGCAGCGCGGCTCGTAGCTGACGGACTCGGTCTGACTTTCCTTTGCCTTCCGCATCAGCTTGAAGCGCTGGATTACGCCAAAGCGGTGCTGCTCATCCACAATCACCAGACCCAGGTTCGCGAATTCGACCGTCTCCTGGATGAGGGCATGCGTGCCGATCACCAGTTGCGCGTCGCCGCGCGCGATATGCCGCCGCAAGTCGCGCTTGCGGTCCTGCTCTACGGAGCCGGTCAGTAGGACAATGCGGAGACCGGCGTGTTCCAGGATGCGGCGTGCTGAAAGATAATGCTGCGTGGCCAGAATTTCCGTGGGCGCCATCAATGCCACCTGATAGCCGTTCTCAATACCGATAATGGCGGCCTCCAGCGCCACGATGGTCTTCCCTGAGCCCACGTCCCCCTGCAGCAGTCGTCGCATGGGAAAGGGCTGCTGCATGTCCGAGGCGATCTCCTTCAGGACCTTCTTCTGCGCCGCCGTGGGATGGAAAGGCAGAATGCGCTTGATGGCCTGTCGCACGCGGTCATTCAGTTCGAAGGAAATGCCCGTATGGGTGTGCTGTTTTCGCCGCTTCAACTCCAGGCCCAGCTCCAGGAAAAACAGCTCTTCGAATATCAGCCGCCGGTGCGCCGGGGTACCAGCCGCCTGCAGTTTGGCCAGGCTCTCGCCCGCTTCCGGCCAATGCGCCTCCCAGAACGCCTGCTTCCGCGGAATCAACTGCAGGCGCTCGCAAATCGGTCCGGGAATGCTTTCCGGCAGCTCCGGCAGGCTCTCCAGCACAGAATGAATGATGCGCCGGAACCAGCGGCTGGTAATTTTGCCGTTGGCCGCCGACTCATAGATCGGCACGATGCGTCCGATTTCCAGCGACTGCGCTGCCCGGTCTGCCGCCTCGCCTTCAGCCTCTCCCAGCAATTCAAACTGAGGCTGGATAATCTGCAGCCCGCCCCGCCCCCAGGTGTCCTCCTCGACCTTGCCGTAGAGAGCCACCAACTGCCCGGGCTGGAACTTCCCCATCAAGTAGCGGCCGTGAAACCACAGGCAGGTCAATTTGGCACGGCCCTGCCCGGCGGTCATCTGGAAGATATCCGTGCCAGAGCGCCGGGTGCGGAACAGCCCTGAGCCACGCACCTCGGCGATCACGGTAGCCATCTCGCCCGGGCGTAACTCCGCGATGGTGCGTGGGTTAAGCCGGTCCTCGTAGCGGAAGGGGAGATAGTAGAGCAGGTCCTCGACCGTGGTTATGCCCTTACCCGCCAATACTTCCGCCAGGCGGGGGCCAATCCCTTTGACGTACTGCACCGGCGTGCTCAGTTCCAGCATGGGGGACCTGCAGTGATGGTAGCAAACCAAGGCGGCCGCCTGGCGCGCTCCACTACAGCGCTCACCATCGCGTTCAGGGCATAATTAAATAAATGGCGGCAGAACCCAGGAAGGCCGAGCGCAAGAGCTACCTTCCAAAGAACTTCTGGCAGTCGCTGATTGCCGTGGTGGCCGGCAATGCCATTTATTTCCTCTCCATGAAGCACCTGCCTGGTCCGGCCCGCCATACTACCTTCAAGTTTGACCTCGGGCTGGTAGTGGACTTCTGGATCTGCCTTGTTATCTATGGCTTCCTCGAATTATTCAAACGCTGGCGCCGCTCCCGACGTGACGCCTCAGAATAGCCGGCGAGTGCGAAACCGAGGTGACCTCGGTAACTTCCAGACTTCTCCTGACACCCCCTAAAATCCAGGCTGGAAAAGTATGCAGAAAATCGCCGTCCTTTACGACGCCAGCCAGGCCGTTCTGTCCACCTTCGACCTGGATGAGGTGCTGAATCAGATCCTGATGATCGCACGCGATTACTTTCATTTGCAGAATGTCGCCATTCTTCTTCTCGACAAAAGCACTCAGGAGCTGCAGGTGCGCAGCCAAATCGGCTGGGACGAGGGGAGGGATCAAATCCGGCTCTCGCTGGAGCAGGGTATCACTGGGGCAGCTGCGCGGCTGAAGCGCCCGGTTTATGTTCCTGACGTCAGCAAGGACTCGCGCTACATCATCTCCGCCCAGAGCACCCGCTCGGAACTCGCAGTACCACTGATGGTGCGCGACCAGGTAGTGGGCGTGCTCGACTGCCAGAGCCAGCAGCTTGACTTCTTTGACTCCGACACGATTGACCTGCTCACCCTGTTTTCCACCCAGGCTTCCATGGCGCTGCAGAACGCGCACCTCTACTCCATGGAGCAGCATCGCGCCGCGCAGCTCGAGGCCATCAATGCGATCGCCAAGCAGACCACCGCCGTGCTCGACCTCAAGGACCTGCTGGTGAAGGTGTGCTCCCTGGTTCGGCAATCGTTTCCCGGCGACCACGTCTCTGTCCTGTTGCGTGACGACCAAGAGCTGGTGCTGCGCGCCCACGAGGGCGGACTCACTCTCCGCGGCTCCGATGCCGAAGGCCTTCTCATCGGCGACGCCTTAGCCTGGCGCTGCATGGCCACCGGGCGGGCCGTGGTGGAAAACGATGTGGCCCGCGTGCCGCAATATCTGCCGATGTTCGAGCAAACCCGCTCCAAGATGTGCATTCCCCTTATCTCCTTCGGCCAGACCCTGGGCGTGCTGGCTCTGGACAGCGGCCAGCTCAACACCTTTCAACTGACCGATGCGCAACCGCTGGAATCGGTGGCCGATATCTGCGCCACCGCCATCCAGAACGTGCACTACGTGGACCGGGTCCGCCAACTCGCTTACATTGATGGCCTAACCGGCATGTTTAACCGCCGCTACTTTGAGATGAAAATTGCCGAGGAAATGGAACGCGCACACCGCTACGGTACCAGCCTGGCGGTGATCATGCTAGATATTGACCACTTTAAGCGCCTGAACGACGAGTTTGGCCACCTGCTCGGCGACGAAGTTCTACGCCAGGTCTCCTCGGTTTTTTCGCAACAGCTGCGCAAAATTGACGTGGTCTGCCGCTATGGCGGCGAGGAATTTGCCGTGCTCCTGCCCCAAGCCAGCGCCGAGCAGGCGCTCAACGTGGCGGAAAAGCTGCGCCGCGAGGTGGCCGGCTACCGCTTCCCTGGCGTGCCCCGGGCCGTGACCATCAGCGCCGGGGCGTCCGCGCATCCCATCCATGGCGCCACACGCGATGAGGTAGTCAAGGCCGCCGATGCCGCCCTCTATACCGCCAAACAGGCGGGACGGAACTGCGTGCGCATCGCTGTGCTTGCTCCTCAGGCCGCTGCTGCCGTGACCTAATCTGTCGATTTTAGGCGCGCCCGTCCTGCTCCGTTCTAAATGCGTTGGCATGAGCAGTACAAAATGTCTTCCTCGCCCCGAGGTCTTGTCTGACTTCTCGAATTTCTTATTCGTTACGCCACTTAGCCGGAAGAACCTGCCCTGGACGAAGTCGAAGGGGCGATACATTTTTTTGCCCAGGGCCTCAGCCCTGGCCGGACGGAAACTTAGTTGGGAGTGAGCGCAAACATTTCAAGGTCACCGAACGTCGAGCTCGAAGGGCCAAACAGTTTTAGCCAGGGTCGTCAGCCCCGGATCAGCAGTCCCACATTTTCTTAACGAGTGCGACCCGGGTTCACGAGAAAGCGCGAACTCGCCGCGTAAAGCGACCTCCTTTTCGGCTTCCGAGCGGGCTTTCGTCCGCGGGGAATCTGCGCTGTGGGATAATCTCCGGCGGTGCCTGTGGCCGATAAATCCGAACTCTACCGCAGCCTGCCCTCGGTAGACGAACTCGTGCGTCTGCCGGAGCTCACCAGCCTGGTCGAGCACGCAGGCCAGGCCGCGGTTACGGAGGCGGCCCGGGCCGTCCTTGCTCGCGTGCGGGAGGAGATAGCCGCCGGGCGCCTGGATCGTGCGGGAGTAGATCTGGCCGTGTCAGGTTTGACTGAGGCCATCGAGCGCCACTTGCGAAGGGCCCTGCATCATTCCCTGCAATCGGTGATTAACGCCACGGGCGTGGTTCTGCATACCAACCTTGGCCGCGCTCCCCTTGGCTCAGCCGCGCTCGAGCACCTGGGCCAAATTGCTGCCACCTACTCGAACCTGGAATTTGACATCGCCCAGGGCGAGCGAGGCAAGCGCGATGTGCACGTGCAGCGCCTGTTCGCGCAACTGCTTGGATCCGTCGCGGCTGAGCAAATCTCCACCGTCGTCGTCAACAACAACGCCGCCGCCGTGTTGCTCGGCCTGAACACGCTGGCCGAGGGCGGCGAGGTGATTGTCTCACGAGGCGAGCTGGTCGAGATCGGCGGCTCTTTCCGCATTCCTGAGGTGATGGCCAAGTCGGACGCCATATTGCGCGAGGTGGGCACCACCAACCGCACCCGCATCGGCGATTACGAGCGTGCTATCAATGAGAAAACCCGCCTGCTCCTGCGCGTGCACCGCTCCAATTTCCAGATCACCGGCTTTACCGAGCAGCCGTTTCTGGATGCGTTGGTGGACCTGGGACGTAAACACGGCATTCCGGTGATGGAAGACCTGGGCAGCGGGGCGCTGGTGGATCTGCGCTCTCTGGGCATCAGCGGCGAGCCCGGCGTAGCCGACAGCCTGCGCGCGGGAGTGGACGTGGTGACTTACAGCGGCGATAAGTTGCTCGGCGGCCCGCAGGCAGGCCTGCTGAGCGGCCGCCGTGAATTGATCGCCCGCATTCGTTCTAATCCCCTCTTTCGCGCCCTGCGCGTGGATAAGCTCACCTACGCGGCTCTGGAAGCCACGTTGCTCGCCTACGTTCGCCAGGACCACGATTCCATTCCCGCGCTGCGCATGCTTCGCCTGACGGCGGAAGAAATCCAAGGGCGCGCCGAAGCCATGAAGAAGACCCTGCAATCTGAAAAGGGCCGCCTCGGGCTGGAGATGGTAGACGGCCGCTCCATCGTGGGCGGCGGCGCTGCCCCGGCGGCCAGCCTTCCTACGCGCTTGCTGGCTGTTACCTGCGAGGGTCTAAGCGCCGATGAGCTAGCCGCTCGTTTACGAACCTGCGAGCCGCCGGTCATTGCTCGCGTCGAAGAAGGCCGCGTTCTGCTCGATCTGCGCACCGTGTTTCAGGAACAGGACGAGTTGGTGACGCGAGCGCTGGCTGCCATTGCGCGAAGCTAAGGTCCCAGCAATTAGCATTTAGTACTTAGCATTTAGCCCCTAAACGTTGGTGCCGCGGTTTGCAGCCGCGGCGTCTGGCTAAGTGCAAATTGCTAACTGCTAATGGCTGTTGTTTTCACCATCGGCCACTCCACCCGCACCCTGCAGGAGTTGATCTCCGCCATGCGGGCGCACGGTATCCGCACTCTGGTGGACATTCGCGCTTTTCCCATGTCGCGGCGCCTGCCGCATTTCAATCGGGAGGCGCTGGAGCAGGAATTGCCGCGGGCAGACATTGCCTACGTGTGGATGAAAGACCTGGGCGGCCGGCGCAAGAAGCAGCGTGACGACTCACCCAATATAGCCCTCCGCAATGACAGCTTCCGCAACTACGCCGACTACATGCTGACCGAACCTTTTCAGCATGCCATCGAAGAACTGCTGCGCCTCGCGGCCCAGGTGCCTACGGCCATCATGTGCGCCGAGCGCGTCTATTTCCGCTGCCATCGCATGCTGGTCTCCGACTATCTTGTGGCACACGGCCACGAAGTGCTGCACATTGATGACGCTAGACCCGTCCGCCCCCACAAACTCATGGCAGAAGCGCGGCTGGTGGAGGGGCAATTGCTCTACAGCGGCGACTGGCTTTTGAAATTGAACGATGATGAAGGAATGTGAACGAAACTCCGCTCATTCTTCATTCTCCAATCTTCATTCATCAATGCCCTATTTGTGTTACCGTAGAAAACTCCGGCGTAAACAGTGGAAACCCAAGGCGTAGTGCGCGGCTGCATGATTGTAGGAACGGGAATTGATGTGGTGGAAGTGCCGCGAGTGGCGGCGGCTATCGAGCGCTTTGGGCAGCGCTTTTTGGAGCGGATTTACACGAAAGGCGAAATCCGCTACTGCGAGGCTAAAGCCAACCGGGTGGAGCGCTACGCCGCCCGCTTTGCTGCCAAGGAAGCGGCCATGAAGGCCCTGGGCACGGGCTGGAACCGTGGAGTAAGGTGGCGCGATATCGAGGTGCGTCGCCAGCCGGGGGGGCGTCCCACGCTGGCATTCAGCGGCAAGGCGGCCGAATTCGCCGCCGGACTGGGAACAAAGAACACCGCCCTCTCGCTCACCCACACCGCCTCTGAGGCCATCGCCCAGGTGATCCTCGAAGCTTGAACATAAGCTGAAATGAGCGAACCCGCAGTTCTCCCCAAACCAGTGCAGGTCCAGCCGGCAACCGCCACCGCGCCCCTGGCCGGGGTAGCCCTGGTCAGCTTTGCTGCGCTGCTGCTGGAATTGTCTTTGACCCGCCTGTTTTCGGTGGTGCTCTTCTACCATTTCGCGTTTCTCGCGATTTCCATCGCCCTGCTTGGCTTGGGCGCCGGCGGAGTATTTGCTTACCTGCGCCAGGATTGGCTGGCGCCTCACGACGTGCGCAAAATTGGCGCCGTCCTGTGCCTGATCAGTGCTGTGGCTGTCGTAGTCGCGCTGGAAGTAGTGCTGCACACTCGCGTGGCCCTGCAGCTCAGCAGCTACAACTTCAAGCGCCTCACCCTGATTTATGTGTTCTCCGCAGTACCCTTTTTTTTCACCTGCCTGCTCTTTTC
>DATFDP010000069.1:0-4835 GCA_035252015.1 Terriglobales bacterium | reverse complement strand
GGCAGATTTTTGACCGCCGCAAGAACGCGCTGCTGGAAAGCTCGGCTCTTGGCCTCCGGGTAGCCCGCCAGACCCAAGTCAAAGGAGACCAGGGACACCCCTTGTGGCTCAAACCCCAGGCGCATCCCTAGCGCCTCCTGCAACCCGCGCAGCGAGACCAAACAGCAGGCAATAAGCACGAAGCATAGCGCTACTTGCAGAACCACCAGCACGTCGCGAAAGGCCAGCCGGCTGCGCCCCCAGGTAGCGGGTGCGCCTTTCAGTACAGCGCCGGCTTCCGTCTTGGCGGCGCGCCAGGCAGGGGTGAACCCAAACAGAGCGCCGGCCAGCAGAGAGACGACAAAAGCGAAGCTGAACACGCGCCAATCCAGGCTCACATCAAATTGCACCGGGAAGCCCAGCGGCGCCCGCCAGCGGCTGATGGCTCTCGCCAGGGCCAGCGCCAGAGCGCATCCTGCTGTTCCTCCCGCCAGCGAAAGGACCAGAGTTTCAGTCAGCACCTGGCGCACCACGCGGGCGCGTCCCGCGCCGATGGAAAGGCGGATGGCGATTTCGCGCTGCCGGTCCGCGGAGCGCGCCGTGAGCAGACTGGCCAGGTTGGCGCAGGCGGCAAGCAGGACCAGGGCCGCAAGACCGAGCACGCCCAGCGCGAACGCTCTGGTTGGCCCGCCTAAGTAGTCGCCGGCTATTCCTGGGGTCGCCAGCCGCAATCGCAAGCCTTCGTTCTCCTTGGGGTGCTCGCGCGCGAGTTCGGCAGCAATCGTATTCAGATTAGCCAGAGCTTGTGCCCTGGATGCGCTCAGTTTGAGCCTGCCGATCACCCACGTGTCCCAGGTGTTTCGGTTGTCCAGCCATCCCGCGTCAGGATGGGCTTCGATCTGTGGTTCCATCATCATCGGCACCCAGACGTCCGGCCAGTACCAGAGTTCGGTGCCATGGAAGCCCGGTGCGGCTACGCCCAGCACGGTATAAGGAAGGCGGTTGATGCGAATAGCTTTTCCCACAATGCCGGGGTCGCCCCCGAATCGCGAGCGCCACGCGCTGTAGCTCAGCACAGCGTAGGGGCCTGCTCCGGGGTGCAGATCCTCCTCTGGGCGGAAAAAGCGGCCCAGCGCCGGACGGACGCCCAGCAGGTCAAAGTAATTTCCGGTGGCCAGCAAGCCCCAGATGCGCGTGGCACCGCCGCTCGCTTCCATTTCCATGGGCACGATGCGGTAGCCGGCCAGACCCGCCAGGGTGGTGTTGCGGTCGCGCAGGTCCCTGTAATTGGGAAAGGACTGCGTAATGCCGGTGCTGGTTTCCACAAAAACCAGGCGCTCCGGATGCTCGACCGGCAGCGGGCGCAGCACCAGCGCATTGACTACGCTGAAAACCACGGTGTTCGCTCCGATGCCAAGAGCCAGCGAGAGTACGGCAGTGAAGGTAAAACCGGGAGATCGGAGCAGGCGGCGCAGGGCGTAATGCAGGTCGCGCCATACCGTCTCCAGCGCAACCGCTGCGTCCACGGTCCTTACCCGCTCCTTCATCAGGGCCGGGTTTCCGAAGCGGAGCAGTGCGTCGCGGCGCGCCTCTTCCGGTGTCATCCCGGCGACGAGGTTGTCCGCCGTGCGCATTTCGAGATGCGCCCGGAGTTCAGCCTCAATCTCCTCCGCCATGCTCGAGCGGGAGAGCAGATTCAAAACACGGCGAACCAGCGACACGGAGCTTCCCCTCACGCGTACCGCAGCACGGCACGCACTCCTTTTACCAACTGTTCAAAGCTTCTTTCCGCGTCCAGCAGCTGCTTGCGCCCGGCAGCGGTCAGCCGGTAATACTTGGCCTTGCGCCCAGTTTCGGTCAGCTTCCACTCCGAACCGATCCAGCCGCTCTGCTCCATGCGGTGCAGGGCGGGATAAAGCGAGCCCTCCTCCACGTTCAGCAGCTCATCCGACGCTTTCTGAATGTGCAGAACGATGCCGTAACCGTGCAGCTCCCTGGTCTGGAAGAGGGTTTTGAGAATCAGCAGATCCAGGCTGCCCTGGAGGTCATTTCTTGCCATGCTGGTCATACCCCTAGACAACTTGGGACAATAGCCTAGAAGTAGGGGTATGTCAAGCCGCAAAGCCCTGCCTGCCGACAGGGAAGCGGAGTATATTTAGCTGGCCACAGTCACCTGGCGGAGCAACGAGATGACAGCTGATCGGGAGAGTGCGACTGGCGGGAGGCTCCATCCCCTCGCATGGCTGGAAGACGCAGGGCGCGATTTCCGCTTCGCGCTCCGCTCGCTGGCCAAAATGCCCGGCTTCACCGCCATCGCCGTTCTGGTGATCGCCGTCGGCATTGCCGCCAATACTGCCGTTTTTTCCGTCATCAACACGGTGCTGCTGAAGCCGCTGCCGTATCCTGATCCGCAATCGCTAGTGGAATTGATGGTGACTTCGCCGGAGGGAAGGTTCGCTGGTGGCAGCGTGCCCAAGTTCAACATCTGGCGCCAGCAGACCAGTATCTTTCAGTATGTGGCGGGTTATGACCAGGGCGGCGCCGGGCTCAACCTGACCGGCGGAGCCGAGCCCGAGCAGGTCCAGGGCATTCATGTCACGGCGGACTATTTTCGCCTGTTTGGCGCACCGGTCCTGGCGGGGCGCACCTTCACCGCCACGGAGGACAGCCCGCACGGCGGTAACGTCGTCGTCCTCAGCTACGGCTTATGGAAGCGCCGCTTCGGCAGTGATACCAGCATTGTCGGCAGAAACATCCAGCTTGACGGCCAATCCTACCTGGTGGTGGGCATCATCGGACGCGGCTTCGTGACCGAGCCCGCGGGCGATCTGTGGCTGCCCTTTCAGTTCGATCTTACAACGCAGGACATGGCCAACTATTTTGCCGTCGCCGCCCGCCTCAAGCCAGGCGTTACCTTGCCCATGGCCAATGCCCAGTTGAAACTCGCCGCCGACCAGTTCCGCCGCACCTATCCCGGTCCCGGCACCCTGGGCCCGCAAAATGGGTTCACCGTGATTCCGCTGGAGGAGAGCATTGTCGGCGATACGCGTGATTCTCTCCTGGTTCTGCTCGGAGCCGTCAGCCTGGTCCTGCTGATCGCCTGCGCCAACGTCGCCAACCTTCTGCTGATTCGCGCCACCGGAAGGAAACGCGAACTGGCCACCCGCGCCGCCCTGGGGGCTGGGCGCGGACACATCATTCGGCAGTTGCTTACCGAGAGTATGGCCATCTCTCTCAGCGGCGGCTTGCTCGGCCTGTTCCTCGGTTTTATCGGCGTCCGCTTGCTGCTGGCTTTCAGTCCGGCGGTAAATATCCCCCGCATCGGCGAGGACGGCGCTGCTGTCACACTTGATCACAACGTCCTGCTCTTCACCTTTGCTGTCGCGCTGCTTACGGGCATTTTCTTCGGCCTGGCGCCTGCCTTCAGTGTGGCCCGCGGCAACCTGGCCGCCGCCATCAACGAGAGCGGTAACCGCTCCAGCGGCGGGCTCCGCAGCGGGAAAATCCGCTCGCTTCTCGTGGTCAGTGAAGTCGCGCTCGCCCTGGTCCTGGTGGTCGGCGCCAGTCTGCTGATTCGCACCTTCATGAAATTGCAGGCTGTGGATCCCGGCTTCGACGCTCACAACGTGCTCACCATGGCCATGTCAATCGGCGGAGAGCGCTTCCAGAAGACCGCCGGGGTGGCGCAAATCGTTCGCGAAGGAACTGAACGCCTCAACGCCCTTCCTGGTGTGGAGACCGCCGCCGCGGCCTGCTGCCTGCCGCTGCAGGGCGGCTTTGGCCTGCCCTTTGATGTCGTCGGCCGCCCCAAAGGCAACAGCCCTACCACTGGCGAGGGCGGCTACTTTGACGTCTCCTGGAGCTACTTTGACGCCTTCAAAGTGCCCATTCTGCACGGCCGCAATTTCACCCAGCACGATGACGGTTCCGCCCCCGGGGTCGTGATTATCAATGAGGCCATGGCGAGGAAATACTGGCCAAACGGCGACCCGCTGCAGGACCGGCTGCTTATCGGCCCCAACATGGGCGCTGATTTCGCCGAACCTCCGCGCCAGATCATCGGCGTGGTCGGCGATATGCGCGACGAAGGACTGAATCAGGACCCCTTCCCCACCATGTACATTCCCACTGCGCAGATGCCCGATAAAGTGACGGCGCTCAACTCGCGTATCGCGCCCCTGTGGTGGATCGTACGCACTCGAATTGAGCCCCACACGTTGGTCAAGCCCATTTCCGCCGCTTTGCGCGACGCCAGCGGAGGCCTTCCCGTCGCCCACATCCGCACCATGGACGAGATGCTTGTCCTCACCACCTCCCGCCAGCGCTTTAACATGTTGCTGCTTACCGTCTTCGGCGGCTCCGCGCTGCTTATGGCAGCGATCGGCATTTACGGCATCATGGCCTACTCCGTGCAGCAACGCACCCAGGAACTGGGCATCCGCATGGCCCTGGGGGCGAAGGCCTCCAGCCTCCGCAACATGGTGGTGCGGCAGGGAATGATGCTCGCGGTTACGGGCGTGGTCATCGGCATGGGCGGGGCTTTGTGGCTCGCCCATTTCCTGACCAGTTTCCTCTTCGGAGTTAAAGCCTGGGATCCGGCAGCCTTCATCGCTACGCCGCTCCTGCTCAGCGCGGTGGCCCTGCTGGCGGTGTGGATTCCCGCGCGCCGCGCCACCCGCGTCAATCCCATCACCGCGCTGCGCTTCGAATAAGAAGCCACCGGGTTGGCAAGCAGACCGGAGCCGGCTGCAAGCCCCGGGTTGGGAGGGGCAGTCCCGAAAGTAATCCCCGCCCAGGCTTCAGGCCGCGCTACAATCGCGCCTCATGGAGCTCAAGCGCCTCATCACGCAATTCAT
>DATFDP010000068.1:0-25676 GCA_035252015.1 Terriglobales bacterium | reverse complement strand
TCCCTCGCGTTCGCTCGGTCGCGCGCCTGTTTTGGTGTCCTTACCCAGGGCTGACGCCCTGGGCTGAAAGCTGTTTCGCCCTCCGGGCTGGCGAATCGGCGGCTTGCAAATTAGATATTTCTGCGACCAGTAATATTGCTTCACCTGTGGGCTGCGAGTCGGCGGCTTGCAAGTTAGACATTTCTACGACCATGGTTTCTGCTTCAACGCGCGGGCAAGAATTTCGGAGGGGCAACAGGCGGCAGCAGTGCACGCGAGATGCATAGGTTCTTCGGTCGCCTTACCGCGCCAACGCGGTGAGCGCTCCTTCAGAATGACAGTCGTAATGGAGGCATATCGGCAGAAACACCTCAGAACAGATCACTGAGTGAAACCAGGCAGGGTAGTTCGACTCGGTCAGTCGCCGCCGATACCGTCGCTGGCGGTGTACTGCTCCAGGGCATCGAGCTCGCGGGTCAGGTCGTCCACGCGCGCCTGCAACAGGTTGCGGATGGAGAGCATACCCAGCAGCTTGCCTTCATCGTCCACCACGGGCAGATGGCGGTAGTGCTGCTCTACCATGGTCGCGAGGGCCTCGCCGGCACCAGTGTTGAGGGTGGCGAGCTCCACCGGTGTAGTCATGACATCGCGCACGGGAATGTTGGAGGGATTGCGACCACTGAGCGAGACCTTTTGGAGGACGTCACGCTCAGTAAAGATTCCGGCGACCCGGCGTTCGCCATCCACCACTGAGACAGCACCCACGTGCAGGTCGAGCATCATGCGGATGGAATCGGCCACGCTGGCCTCCAGGGAGACAGCTGCGATTTCGCGATCGCACAGTTCCAGGACGTTCATAAGACCTCCTCGTCCCGCACTCTCGAATCGCAGCATTATCGTCGGAAGCGGGGCGGAGTCAAGGAGAAAAGCAGCCGTCAGCAATCAGCCATTGACGCACTTGGCCGGCTATATTTCCCTAAAGCACTGAATGCCGGACGTTATAGTACCTCAGCGGCTGAAGCCGGATTTAGGCGGGCTGGATAATCAGCGCTAAAGGGCTGCTCCACCCCAAAGCCGGACTGCTATTTCAGGTCGTTCTTGTAAACCTGGCCGCCTTTCATTACGAAGCCAACGTGCTCCAGTTGGTTGATGTCGCGCAGAGGGTCGCCCGAAACGGCGATGATATCGGCATAGGAGCCGGGCGCGATCACTCCAATCTGACCCTGCATATCGAGCAGTTCGGCGGCGCGCACGGTGGCGCTGCGGATGGCGTCCAGGGGGGACATCCCGAACTCAACCATGCGGCCGAATTCCTGGGCGATGGGCTCGGTCCATTTGATACCGCCCATGTCGGTGCCGAAGGCGATCTTCAGACCGGCACTCATGGCGTGTTTGAAGGAAACCTCGTGGTCGGAGGCGCGCTTGCGGTCGCGCTGCCCATCGGGCGTGTTCTCCGGGGCCCAGTCGGTGTAGTAGACGCTGAGGGTTGGCACATACCATGTGCCCTGGCGTTTCATTTGGGCGATGGCAGAGTCGTCGAGTTCGAGACCGTGCTCGATGGAATCGCAGCCGCCGTCGAGGGCGCGGTGCAGGCCGATGCCACCATAGGCATGGCATGCCACCTTCTTCTGCCAGCCGTGAGTTTCATCCACAATAGCTTTGAGTTCTTCGACCGTCAGCGTGGGCTGAGAAACGAGGTTGCCTTGCTTGTCCACCCAGGAGCGATGGGTCATGTAAACCTTGACCCAGTCCGCGCCGTGGTCGAGTTGCTCGCGGGCAGCTTTGCGCGCTTCCACGGGGCCATCCACAATCTGCACGCCTTTGGGCATGGTCAACTCGGGCGCATAGCCTTCCAGGGGATATCCTCCGGTGGTGGAGATAGCGCGGGTCACGATGAAAAGTCGTGGGCCGGGAATGTAGCCTTCGTTGATGGCCTGCTTGATACCGACGTCAAGATATCCGGCGCCCTCGGTTTCTACATCGCGCAGGGTGGTGAAGCCTTCTTCCAGTGCGCGACGAACAGCCACGGTGCCGCGAGCGGCGCGGAGGCCCAGGGGATACTTCAGAATGTTGGCGTCGTAGCCACCCTCGTGCGGATCTTCGCCCTGCAGCAGGATGTGGGTGTGGCAATCCGCCAACCCGGGGAGGACGGTGGCGCGGGAGAGGTCAATTACCGTAGCGCCGGCTGGAATGCGGGCGCCGGCGGCGCCGATGCTCTCGACTTTGTCGCCATGAATGGTGATCACCTGGTTGTGCAGGGGGGCGTCTGCTCGCGGGTCAATCAGCGTGCCGGCGCGAATGACGGTGACCTGAGCGGGATTGACCGGTGGAGCAAGCTGCTGTCCAAGGGCCGCGCTTGCGAGAGCCAGGCCAGCCGCAAGTGTTGCGAAAAGGCGCATGAGTGCCTCCTGGAAGGAACGGGAATAATATCACCGAGCAATCCTCAGCTCTCGGCTGTTGGTCAAGAGGAATCTCGATTCCTCGAGAATGAACGTGGATGAACGCGGATTGCAAACGATCTCGGGTACCTCGGCCCTCTCCCGGATAATTGTTATGGTTTGAGCAAACGCGGGGGTCCCCCTTCGGCAACAGTAAATCTAGGGTTTCTATTAAGTTATTTATATTCAGTAACTTGCCTTCGTCATGTTTAGCAGGGGACGCCGAGCGCGCCGCAATGAACAGGCAGCACTCTCCATTCCCTGAGGTATACTTTCGCTCGGGTGAGGGGCGGCATATGGTCAAACACATCCTTGTCACGTTGACGATAGCTATTTTCTGTGCGACGGTTTGCCCATCGGTCCACGCCCAGGCAGTAGCCGAATCCGCAATCATGCATGCCAATTCGGGTGTATCCGGCAGCGTGGCCCGAGCGCTCGGCGGTAACATCCAGCAAGGATTGTCGAAGACCCAGAGCCAGTTTTCTTATCCGCCTCGTACTGGCCACAACACCAGGCATGCGCGCGCCTACCGCACGAAAGCGCGTAAACAGGCGGCGGGGCGCTCTCCCATCGCCATCAGTTCTGTAGTAGGCGGCTCGGCGCCGTGCACCAGCACTCTGATGGGGGCATCTGCACAAGCCAACCCGGCCACCGGATCAACCTCCGCCAATTGCGGCACAAAAACTCCTGCCCCAGCGGCTACCGCGAAGAGCAATCCCGACCAGATCACAGTGTCATTCTAGGAAACGTCCCGCAATCCGCTGTTCAGTTTTGGGCCTTCCTCTGCGGACAGGGACGGGGGATTGATACCAGAATTCACGCAGCTCAAGCACAAAAGGCACTTTCCCGGCCCTGACACCGTGTTCAACCGCATGCCGGTGGTAGAAAATGTTGCCGGTCATTCATCATGAAAATCCGGTCATGGACACTATTGCGATCCTTCACTGCTGCGTTCACTCCCAGTCGCCTACAGTTCTGGTGCCTCGCCACCGCAATCTGTGTCGGCGCAGTCGCAGGTTGGTCAATCCCGGCAGCGGCACAGGCGACGCCTCATGTGTTCGGCAATCCGGAGATCTGGCAATGGCCGCCGGCCCGGACCTACCACGTAGAGAATTACCGTTTGAAGCTGCGCTTCGACCAGACCAAAGGTGAGGTATTCGGCGATGAAGTAGTCACCCTGCGGCCTTTCCTGCCTCACTTTCACAAGTTGTATCTGGACAGCTCCGGTCTGATGATTGATGCGGTGGAATTGCAGCTCGCACAGGGCTCTGCACTAAGCCTGCAGTTTGCAGCCGCAGATCCGCGCCTCTGGGTCACTCTGGACCATGACTACGATGCCGGGAGCGACTTGAATGTGCGCATCGTCTACCACGGCTTCCCCAAGACCGGGCTTTTCTTCATTAATCCTACCCGCGCGTATCCCAACTGGCCGCGCGAGATCTGGTCCCAGGGAGAAGCAGAATTCAACCACTACTGGTTTCCCTGCTGGGACTATCCAAACGACATGGCAACCAGTGAAACCATCACCACTGTCCCTGACGGCCAAGTTGTTGTTTCCAACGGCAAACTGATCAGCGTGACCCACTCCGCCGGCCAAGCCACGTACGACTGGAAGGAGAGCATTCCCCACAGCTCTTACCTGATTTCCATTGCCGTTGGCCCCTGGCGCAAGGTGAGCGACCAATATAAAGGCAAGCCGGTCGATTACTACGTGCCTCAATACGTGGACGAAGCGACCGCGCGCCGCTCCTTCCACCTCACCCCCGACATGCTGGCCTTCTTTTCACAGGCAACCGGGGTGGACTGGCCCTACGAACAGTATGCCCAGGTCACGGTGCACAACTACCTTTTCGGCGGTATGGAAAACGTGAGTGCCACCACGCTCACCGAATGGACCCTGCACGATCAACGCGCGGATGAAGACTATCCCAGCACCGACCTGGTTTCGCACGAACTCGGCCAGGAATGGCTGGGCGACTACGTCCAGGGACGCGATTGGGCCAACATCTGGCTCAATGAAGGCTTTGCTACATATTTGGAGGCGCTCTACGTCCAGCACCACGATAGCAACGACGCGTTCCGCTACAAGATGTACATGGATCAGATGGCGGAGCAGGCGCAGGACCGCGAAGATTATCGCCGCCCGATTGTTGACCGCCATTACACGGACCCCATGCAGATGTTCGACGCCATCACCCACGAGAAAGGGGCGGCGGTACTCGACATGCTCCGTTACCTTCTGGATGGCGCCGACAGCGTATCCCATCCCGCTTCGCAGAAGGAGCCTTTTTTTCGCGCTGTAAGACGCTATTTGACCTCACATTCGGCGCAGACCGCGGACACAGCTGACCTGATGGATGCCATAAGGACCACGACCGGGCAGGAACTGGGGTGGTTCTTCCGCGAATGGGTCTTCATGGCAGGTCATCCCGACTATCACGTTCAGACGGAATACGACTCAGCTAAGAAGATGGAACGCCTGACGGTGCGGCAGGCGCAGCCGCCGGATTCAGTTACGCCCATTTTCGACATGCCAATCGTGGTCGCGTTCCATGGCCGAAACGGCGAGCGCAAGCGGGTTCAGGTTCACGACCATTTGGCTTCACAGCAATTCGACGTTCCTCTGGATTTCCAGCCGCAGTGGGTGGCGTTCGATCCCGATGATTTCATAGACAAGGCTCTGCACTTTCCCGAGCCGGAAGATGCGCTGATCGCTCAGGCGAGGAAAGATCCATCCATGATGAGCCGCCTGTGGGCGGTGCAGCAGCTCGGAGCAGGCCCCCAGCAGAATGTAGAGAAAGCCGTTGCCGCCCTGGCTGGAGTGCTGGGAAATGACGCTTTCTATGGCGTGCGCGCGGAGGCGGCGACGAGCCTGGGCGCAATCGGAACCGAGACAGCCAAGCCGGCTCTGCTCTCCGCGCTGAAGCAGCCTGATAGCCGGGTTCGTACCGCAGCAGTTCAAGCCCTGGGCCGCTTCGCCAAGGACCCCGCGGTCTACGGCGCGTTGGTTAGCACGATACGCAACGACAATAGCTACGCAGCCGAGTCAGCTGCGGTGGAAACGCTGGGCAAATCCGGGGTGCCTGAAGCATTTGATGTGTTGCAGACTAAAGCGTCGGCGAACCCGGAGGTGCATGTTATGCGCGCCGCCCTGGCGGGTCTGGCCGCAACCAAGGATCCGCGTGCTATCCCCATCCTGCTGGCTAAGGCCCACCCCGGGCAAATGGAACGCGTTCGTTTGACCGCGCTGGCCGGACTGGCGAGCTTTGCGCAAACAGCGGAGCAGGAGCATGCGCAGGAAATGACCAGCGTCGTCCGGGCAGCCCTGGAGGACCCGTTTGCGCCCCTGCGCCAGGTCGCCGCAGGCCTTGCCGGACAAATGCATTTGACCCAGTTGTGCCCCGAAATTCAGGCTGCATCAAACGATGCACCTATCGCCGATTATCGCCAGGCTGCAGAGAAAGTTCTGCGCGAACTGCAATGCCCGGCAGCGAGGCCATAGCTTGAGTCCGAATGAAAAAAGGCGCGCCGAAGCGCGCCCTTCTTTAGCTGCCTAGATTCACGCCGCAGCCGAGCGCGATATGGCCACCGCCTCTTCCTTATACATCCAGGCCCCGGCGAGCGTGCCCGCTACGATGTCAGCCAGGGAAACAAGCGCCGTGATTACAAGCACCCGGGTCGGAATCATTCCCACGGCGTAGTTCCCGAGAGCCGGTAGGAACGAGGTGAGCCCCCAGGCGAGAAATCCGGCGCGAATTGCAGTGCCCGGCCCCGCCCCGTAGCGGGTTCGGATGGCGGCGTACAGCCAGACCGCAGCGATGCCCACGAGAAATCCCCCAATGTTAAACAGCACGATGGAACTCGCCGGCAACTGCTGCGGCTTTCCCAATCCCTGCATGATCTGCGCCCACGCTCCTTTCAGTACAACCCCATTGGTGACGAATTCGACAACATTGATCACAATCCCTGCCAGCAAACCACCCAAAATTACCCGGCCGCGATTGGTATGTGCCATACATCCTCCTCTGAGTGGAACTGCATGGGCCCGCTGCAGAAGCTACGGCAGAGCTTCTGCGGGCTGGCATTCTGTGCCCTAAAAACGGTGCAGTCAAGCCCAAAAATCTGATGCGCCGGCCGAGGGGGCCCGCATTCGACTGAGCCGCATAAACTGCCGACCTGCTACATTTTCACTAGTGATGCGTGGCTGGCAAGACACTGCCATTTGCCGTTAGCCAGAAGAGGCTCGAGCAGGTCAGGGTTGCTCGTTTGTTGCGCCTAAGCCATTGCTGCTCCAGGGCGGTAACTGCCTTCTCCGTGGTAGCCGTGCCCTTCTGCGGCCAGGCTAGAATGGTCAGCAGCAGCAAACCGAGAATACAACAGACAACGTTCTCATGGTGATTGCTCCGTTTTGTTTTCATGGAAAACGAGGGCCCGTCATGCGCGGGGCCACAAAAAGGAAGGCCGAGCGGGAGTCGCTAAGCGCGAGTCGTTACACACCCGAGCGGGTCGGTTGTCAACGGAGTAAAGTCGGCGGTGGCGATGATATTATTTCGTGGCTTCCGGCGCGATGCTTTCGATGACTATCGCCCGGGAACCGTTGCGCTCGACGACCTTGCCCCGTGCGGTGACTCTATCGCCGGCGAACTTCAGCAGTTTCGGATTCTGGCCGGCGGCGGGTGTGCCGCTGGAGATGGGCCAATAAATACTTCCATCATCGGCGAGAATCACCAAGGGCGAGCCGCCCTTAGCGCAAGATATCGCGCAGCTTCGGCTTACCGGTTTATCGAGGCTTTTGGTGAACGCGCAAGCCGAGTCAAGCACGTACCCATTTACCGTCGCAGTCTTTTCCGCCGCGTTCATGGCTAAGCCCACGACGAAAGACATCAGAGCTGCAGTGAGAATGACAGTTCTCATGGAAGCCTCCTGTCCGCTGCGGAGTATAGCAGCCGTTTATGAATGGCTTGCGCTTCTGGCTGGAACCCGAACAAGCGAAAAATGGATGAGATTGGCAGCCGGACCTGTAAGCCGAATTCTGTCTGCCGAGTTGCCCCGGCAGGACGGCCATTCCTCTGGGCCAGACATTGCTGCCCGGCTCTAGCGACCTACCCGGGAGTTGTGGCGCGCCGAGCCGGCACGCGCGCCGCCCAAAGGCGGCGCTCCTCCCCTATTTGGTCTTGCTCCGTGTGGGGTTTGCCCTGCCCGCGGCATTACTGCCGCGGCGGTGCGCTCTTACCGCACCTTTTCACCCTTACCCGGCCTTGCGGCCCGGCGGTATGTTTTCTGTGGCACTTTCCGTCGGCCGGGCTTGAACCCAGCCTCCCGGATGTTATCCGGCACACTGCTCTGCGGAGTTCGGACTTTCCTCCCCTGTCCGCCCCGAAAGGCGGAAGGAGCGGCCGTCCGGTCCGGCTGCCAACAGCTAGATTATAAGGCAGTGGAAGGTGGCTAGTAGGGAATGGCCTTCCCTAGCTATCAGTTTCAGCTGATAGCCTGCTGACAGCTGCAGCCAACAACCGGCAACTGAGAACTGGCAAGCGTACTTGTGCCCGCAGTCACAGAGCCCGGCCAACCCCTTTGCTACACTCAGCTTAGCAATGAATCCCACCGAGGCCATACGCATCGCCCTGCAATCTTTATGGGCAAACAAGCTGCGCTCCATCCTCACCCTGCTGGGCGTGGTGATCGGGGTAGCGGCGGTTATTGCCGTGGTCACCTTTGTGAGCGGCATCAACGGCTACGTGGCCGAGCGGGTCTTCCGTCTGGGCGCAAATACCAGGGCCGTAGAGCCAAAAACGTCATCCTGGAAGGTGACACTGCCGCCGTGAAAAGTGTTTACGACATTCAGATGCGCTCGGGGCGGTGGTTCAGTGAAATAGATGACACGCGCCACGTGCCGGTGATCGTGCTTGATCCGCACACTGCCGACACGCTGTTCCCCACCGGCGACCCTGATGGCAAAGAACTTCAGGTCGAAGGTAAATCCTTCCAGGTGGTGGGTGTAGCCGAGCCGCAGAAAACTGTGTTCGCGGGTGGCGAGAATCCCGAGGACAACAAGATTTTTTCCCGCTGACCACCTTCCGCAAGCTGCACCCAGAGCAGAAGGCGCACTGGATTTCCGCGAAGGCCACCTCGCACGAGGATATGCCCAAAGCTATGGATGAAATGCGCGAGCTTCTGCGCCGTCGCCGGCACGTGCCCACGGACAAGCCTGACAACCTTGCCATTTCTACGCAGGACTCGTTCACCGACTTCTGGAACCAGATCACCGGCGTTATCTTCATATTCATGTTCGCTGTCTCCAGCGTGGGCCTGCTGGTGGGAGGCGTGGGCGTGATGAACATCATGCTGGTTTCAGTAACCGAACGCACGCGCGAAATTGGCGTGCGCAAGGCGCTGGGGGCACGCCGCCACGATATTCTTTTGCAGTTCACCCTGGAAGCCATTACTCTGACTGCCGTGGGCGGAATGCTGGGAGTGGCGCTGGGCGCGGCCATCACCTACGTCATTCCCGCAGTGTGGTCGTCGTTGCCAGCGCGAATGTCGGTGTCCTGGACCAGTTTCGGCTTCGGCTCAGCCGCTGCCGAAGGCCTGCTGTTTGGCATTTACCCGGCATGGAAGGCTGCTAATCTCGATCCCATTGAGTCGTTGCGTTACGAATAATGAACGGTGATGAGAATCCTCCTGATCCTTTCGATTATCGCCGGCGTGCTGGCCGCATGCGGCCTCGGGTTTAATCTGCTGTGCATCTGGAGCGCCCGCGCCTACCTGCACCTGCGCCGGAAGGGCCGTGATTTTCTGGGCGCCAGCGAACCTTTCACCCCGCCGGTTAGCATATTGAAGCCCTTGCGCGGCACTGATCCGCACATTTATGAGTGCTTTCGCAGCCATTGCCAGCAGGATTATGCGCAATACGAAATTATTTTTGGCGTGGATGATCCGCAGGATCCGGTTGTCGCCGATGTGGAACGATTGCGGCGTGAGTTTCCACATCTTTCCATCCAGATGGTCATCTGCTCTCAGCACCTGGGCCCGAACACTAAGGTGAGCAACCTCATTCAGATGCAACTGATGGCTCGCCATCCTTACTTGCTGGTCAACGACAGCGACATTCATGTCCCCGCAGACTACCTGCGCCGTGTGATGGAGCATTTCCGTCAACCCCGGGTCGGCGTGGTGACTTGTTTCTACCGCGGCTTAGCCGGAAGAACGCTGGGCTCGCGCCTGGAGGCCCTGGGTATCAGCGGCGAATTCATGGGGGGAGTGCTGGCCGCGCGGCAGATTGAGGGCGGCCTGCACTTCGCGCTGGGCTCCACGCTGTCGGTGAGCCGCCAGGCTCTGGCTGCCATTGGGGGCTTTGCCGGGATGCTGGACTACCTGGCCGATGACTTCGAACTGGGCTATCGCGCGGCGCGCGCCGGCTATGAGGTAGTGCTCGCCGACCTAGTAGTGGAAACCTTTGTGCCTGATTACACCTTTCGCGAGTTTCTGCAGCACCAGATGCGCTGGGGCCGTAGCACTCGTGATTCCCGCCGCTGGGGCTACGTGGGCCTGGTATTCACATATGGGTTTTTCTGGGCAATGCTGGCGGTGATTTTTTCCCGGGGTGCGGCCTGGGCGTGGGCTCTCCTGGGGACCTCATTCTTCGTGCGCCTTATTGCCGCGCTGGTTGTCGGGGTGGGCGTGCTGCACGACTCGCAAATCGTGCGCGACCTTTGGCTGGTCCCGTTGCGCGAGCTGATCTCGGTGGCGGTGTGGGTGTTTAGCTTCTTCGGCCACACCATTACCTGGCGGGGCAAAAAGTTTCTGGTGCGCAACAAGCGCCTGGTGCCCTTAGACTCGCCGTCAGAGTAGACAAGCCATATTTTCTCTACCGCGGGCGGACCCTGCAGACTTCTTCAACCCAGGGAGCGAATCCGCTGACCACCTCTGATAGCGGTCCTCCTACAAACGGATATCAGGCCAAAGCACGGCGCATAATCACCGCGCCAGCCATGAGTGGTTTGCAACCAGTAATCAGAAATCATGAATTTTTCTTCGCTCCTGCTTTGTGATGAAATGCGTACATGCTGGCTGGCTACGCGGTTCGGGCGGAGGACTCCCGGGGACGCCGCTACCCGGAGCCGCCGCACCCCTACCGCAATCCCTTCCAGCGCGACCGCGACCGGGTGATCCATTCACGCGCTTTTCGCCGGCTGGAAGCCAAGACCCAGGTCTTCACCCGCCGTTTTTCGGACCACTTTCGCAACCGGCTGACGCACACCATCGAAGTGGCGCAGATTTCCCGCACCATTGCCGGGCAACTGGGGCTGAACGTGGACCTGGTGGAAGCGCTGGCCCTGGTGCACGACATCGGCCACCCGCCATTCGGACACGCCGGCGAGAAGGCGTTGGATACGGCAATGCGCCGCCACGGCGACGTTTTCGACCACAACCTGCACGCCCTGCGCATTGTTGAGGATTTCGAGCAACGCTATGCCGGGTTTCGCGGGCTGAATCTGACCTTCGAGGTGCGCGAAGGCATCATCAAACACTCGCATGACTATAGCGTAGCGGTGTTTCCGCAGCTGGCTGAATACCTGCTCGACCAACGCCCGCCGCTGGAAGCCCAGCTAATTGACCTGACCGACGAAATCGCCTACGACACCGCCGACTTGGATGACGGTTACGAGGCGCACATTCTGACGCTGGAGCAGATTCGTGGCGGCGTGCCGGTGTTCGAGCCTTTCTTTCGCGAGGCCGAGCGGACCTACCCGGAGGTACCCGACAAGCTGAAATTCAATGAGGCGCTCAAGGGCATGCTCAACCGGCTGGTCACCGACCTGATCACCAACACCGGCTGCCGTCTGCGGAGCGCCGGAATCGCCTCTGTGGAAGCGGTACGCGCGCACCCGCAGCGCCTCGCCGCCTTTAGCACGGAAGTGGACAAAGAACGCCGCCAAGCCAAGGAGTTCCTGTATCAGAATCTTTACTACAGCTCGGAACTAGGGCCGGAAAAGGTGGACGCCGAGCGGGTGGTGAGCGAGCTGTTCGACTACTGGATGCGCAATCCTTCCGCGCTGCCGGGCAACTACCGTGAGAAGGCCTCCTCCGAGCCCTTGCAGCGCGTGGTTTGCGACTACATCGCCGGCATGACCGACCCCTACATCCTGCAGCAGCACGAAAAATTCTGCCAGTAGGTCCAGCTTTGTATCGGCAAAGCTACTGGGAGCTTGCTCCCGCGGCTCCAAAATACTTATCCAGCGGGATCTCAAAATACATCAGGTCGCCGCCCTCGCCGTTGTGCAGATTGGTGAACAGAATGTGAGTGCCGGCCAGGCCACGAATGCCCTGCACGTCAAAAAACAGGAACCCGGAGCGGGTGTTGTGCGGCTCTACTGCTTTGGCCCCGAACTGCGCGCCCTGGATTTCGTCCATGGTCTTAGCGCTGACCGTGCCTTTCACCTTGCGGCGAGGGATGGGGAACGGTACCGGGGAGCGGTCGGTAGCATGCGGATTGGCCAAGCGGCGATAAATATCGTCCGAAGTCGCAGGCATGATTTTGTCGCGCTGCCCGGTGATCATCTGAATGCGCATGTCCGTGAGCGAAATGGGCTGGTCGCCATCGTTGGTGATGACGAGCAGCACCGGCAGAAGCCCATGCTCACGGAACTCCACGGAAAAGATCTTCTGTTTCTCGGCCGTTTCATAAGGTTCCACCGCGATGGCCACGTGTTCGTTGGCATGCTCTTCGTGCGCGGGATAGGTCTGCGCCGGCTTCACAGTGGGGCTTTTGTAGTCCCTGAAAGCAAACGCCGAGCAGGCGAGGAGCGCCACGGCTAAAGCGATTAACTTGCCGCGGCCCAGAATAAAAGCTTTCATGTGCTGATTATCCGCTGGCAGGCGGGGTACGCACAAACGGCAACTGATCACGGATGGGGAATGGGTACACTGTTGCCTCTAGTTGCTGCTGCTCGTGCAGTAACCCGAACCATGGAGGAACTGAACATGAAGCGAGACGCACGCGATGCCAGAGTTGCCACCCGGGCCGTGTGGGCGGGAGAGGAAGAATCGTTGCTGCAGGGGGCCACGCAAGTGCCCATCGCGCAAAGCGTAGCTTTCGGGTACGACGATCTTGATGACTGGCAGCAGGTGGCACTGGGACAAAAGGCGGGCTACATCTATAGCCGCAACACCAATCCCACGGTGGCCGCCCTGGAAGCAAAAGTTCGCATTTTGGAGGGTGCAGAAGCCGCCACCAGCATGGCCAGCGGCATGGCGGCCATAAGCAACACCATTTTCAGTCTGGTGCGTTCCGGCGACCGCATCGTAACCGTGAAAGACACCTATGGCGGCACCAACCAGCTCTTTCGAGAGTTTTTGCCGCAGATCGACGTGACCTGCTGCCTCTGCAACACTACGGACTTTTCCACCATAGAAGCCGAAATCAGCAAGGGGTGCAAGCTCCTCTACCTGGAAACGCCCACCAATCCCACGCTCAAGGTAATTGATATTGAGCGCTTGACACGCAAAGGGCACGAGGCGGGTGTGATTGTGGTCACCGACAACACGTTTGCCACGCCCATCAACCAGCACCCGCTGCAGCTCGGCTCAGACCTGGTGATCCACAGCGCCAGCAAGTACCTGGGCGGGCACGCTGATGCCTTGGGCGGCATCGTTTGCGGGCGGCAGGAGCTGATTCACCAGATTTTTCATTACCGGGAAATCACCGGGGCGGCACTGGACCCGTTCGCGGCATATCTGCTGCTGCGCGGGTTGAAGACCTTAGCGCTTCGGGTGCAGCGACAAAATGAGAGCGCGATTAAAATCGCGCAGTTTCTGGAAGACCATCCGGCTGTGGCTCAGGTTTTCTATCCCGGACTACCCTCGCATCCGGAGCACGCGATTGCCAAGAAGCAGATGCCGGGCGGATTTGGCGGCATGCTCAGTTTTGTCCTCCACGGGGGCTATGAACAGGTGAAGAAATTCCTTTCCAGGCTGATATTTGCCCACCGCGCCGCCAACCTGGGAGCGGTAGAAACCATTGTGGGCCCGCCAGCCACGACCAGCCATGTGGAGGTTAGCGCCGCTGACCGCGCCGCCATCGGCATTCCCGAAGCCCTGGTCCGCTACTCGGTGGGCATCGAGGATGTGGAGGACCTCATCGCCGACCTCAGCCAGGCGCTGGCTTCGCTTCCGCCGGCATGATTTCGCCGGAAGATGGGCGGCGGACTTCATAATCCGGTTGTATCCGGCTCAGTGTGGAGTCCGGAGTCTCGGGAAAGCCTTTTGTCTTTGGCCTTCGCCCGCAGATTGCGCCGTGGCCGCAACTCGAGACTCCTCCACTACAATGACCCAGACGCATGTACTTCCTCTACACCCTGGGCCTGGCGCTTTGGCTGCTGCTGGGGACGCCTGTTTGGCTGTGGCAGATGCGGCGCCACGGCAAGCACCGCGCCGGGTTGCGGGCACGCCTGGGTGGGGTGCCGGAACAGTTGCGCCATCACCGCAAGGCGCCGATCTTTTGGGTCCATGCGGTCTCAGTAGGCGAAGTGCTGGCGGTCAGCGGCTTGGTTGGCGCACTGCGCACCCGGCACCCGCGCGCGCGGGTTGTCATCTCCACTGTGACGGACACTGGCCAGATGCTGGCCCGGCAGCGCTTTGGCGCAGAGAACGCCTTCTATTTTCCTCTCGACTTTGGTTTCGCGATTCGCCCCTACCTAAAGGCGCTACGGCCGCGACTGGTAGTAATTGCGGAAACCGAGTTCTGGCCTAATTTTCTGCACCTGGCTCATGCGAGTGGCGCTCTTGTGGCGGTGGTGAACGCCCGCATTTCCGACCGCTCCTTTCCCGGCTACCGGCGGGTGAGACGCTGGCTGGCGCGAGTGTTGCGGGATGTTGACCTGCTGCTGGCCCAGACCAAACAGGACCGGGAGCGGCTGCTGGCCATCGGAGCCCCCGCGGAGCGCGTGCGGGTGGCTGGCAATTTGAAGTTCGACGTCCCCGCACCTGAGCCTCCTTCGATTGTGCAGCAGTTGCGCTCGGCGCTCGCACTTGCCGAAGCCAGCCCGGTGATCGTGGCCGGCAGCACGGTGGAGGGTGAAGAGCCGCTGCTGTTACGTGCCTTTGAAACTGTGCTCACTCGCCATCCGCGCGCGGTCATGGTGCTGGCCCCGCGGCATCCGGAGCGCTTCTATCACGTCGCCGCCATGATTACGGACCTGGGCATTCGTTTCTGGCGGCGGTCAGAGTGGCAGCCCTCGCGTTCCATCGCGGGGCGCGTCTTCCTGCTGGACAGCATTGGGGAGCTGGCTTCGCTGTACGCGCTGGCCACCGTGGCCTTCGTGGGCGGCAGCCTGGTGGAGCGCGGCGGCCACAATGTTTTGGAAGCAGCGCAGTATGGCATTCCGGTCCTGGTGGGACCGCACACGGAGAATTTTCGCGACATGGTGAACCTCTTCCGCGATGCTGGTGCCGCGCGTGTAGTGGGTCCGGCTGAGCTTCCGCTAGTGCTCACCGAACTGGCGGAGGATGACGCCGAACGCAAGAACATGGGTCAGCGGGCGCTGGAGACGTTGCAGGCACATCGCGGAGCCACTGAGCGCACAGTACAGGCGCTGGAAGAGCTGCTTGCCAAGGCAACCCAATCTGGCGAAGCAGGCATAAAAAGCTACGCCTCTACCGATAACCGCGGAGGTAGCGATGCTACGGGGCCGCAGCCATGAGCTTTTTCTCGGCGGCGTTTGGAGCGGGCGTCCGTGTCCGCAACAGGCTTTATGACCGCGGAACGCTGCGAGCGCGCAGCCTGCACGGGCCCACCATCAGCGTGGGCAACTTGTCGGTGGGCGGGGCGGGCAAAACTCCTTTCGTCATTCTGCTCGGTCAGTTGCTGCAGGCGCGCGGTATTGCCTTTGACGTGCTCTCCCGCGGCTACGGCCGCACTTCGCATGGGGTGGCCTTCGTGGATCCCCAGGGTTCGCCGCGGGAATTCGGCGATGAACCGCTGCTTATCGCGCGCAACCTGGGGGTTCCGGTGGTGGTAGGGGAGGACCGATATTCCGCCGGAGTTGCCGCAGAACAGAAGTTGGGCCTGCACATGCACTTGCTCGACGACGGCTTCCAGCATCGTGCCCTGGCGCGCGACTTCGACATTGTTCTTATTACCGGCGATGACCTGCACGATAAGCTGCTGCCGGCAGGACGACTGCGCGAGCCTTTGGCCGCTCTGCGCCGCGCCGATGCCGTGGTCCTCTCCTCGGCGGTGAAAGCTGAGGATTTGCCGCTAGAAAAACAGCTGGTATGGCGCACCAGGCGCGACATCGTGCTGCGCCAGCCGCCGGTCGCCCCTGTTGCGTTCTGCGCCATCGCTCGCCCCAAGCAGTTCTTCCTGCAGTTGCGCTTCGCCGGCTGCGAACCCGCGGCCGAAGCGGCATTTCGCGATCACCACGCCTATACCGATTCCGATATTCGCGACCTGCTGCAGTTGCGCGAGCGCTGCCAGGCGGGCGGCTTTGTGACCACAGAGAAGGACGGGATCAATTTGGGCGAGCTGAAGTCCCAATTGCAACCTTTGGCCGTGGTTCCGGTAAAGATGGAATTGGTAGACGCAGCGGCTGCGCTTGACCGTATGTTTTCCATCATTGCCGAGCGAAACGCAACCTTTCAACAAATGTCATCCTGAGCGGAACCGAAGGATCCCGTGATAATAGATGCCGCCACGACTGATTCAGAGAGTTCTCACAAGAAATCCCCAACTCTCTTACCTCGAAATTCCCTCCGGCCGACTCGGCGCTTTCACCAGCGTAGGGGTGTTTCGACTCGGCCGTGCGGGCTGTCTCAACATGACCGACCAAATTAGTAGAGATGATTACCGCCGTTAAACTGCGAATGCCTTCTTCACGAACCGTGCCAGGTAGTACGCGTCCAGATATTTGAAGGGGAACTCGCCGCAACTGTAGTGGCCGCAGGGCAGAACGGATACTTCATGGTCGAGCCCGTGACGCCGGCATTCCTCAATGAACTGCAGGGAGAATTCGGGCAGGAACGTCAGATCATACTTGGCATACACCACGAGTGAGCGCCGGGGATAGCGCGCAAAGTTGTCGAAGTAGGACATGGGACTGATGGCCAGCCACGCCTGCCGCAATCGCCCCAGGTCAATCTGCCCGTCAATGCCGGTGCGAATGTGGCGGGTGGACTGGCCTGTCCACACGACATCCGCAAAATAGGTGGATGCGTGGTTGAAGGCGCACACGCTGAGCCGCGGTTCGTGCGCCGCGGTGATAAAGGCATAACACGAGCCCAAGCTAGTGCCGACAATGCCCAAGCGCCGGTAACCCTGTTCCTGGAGCCAATCCAGGCAGCAGCGTGCGTCAATGACGGCCTGGCGTGCGGCATCAATGGTGCGCGCGATGTTGGCGGAAACCGCGTAGTCGGCGCGCTCAATTTCCGAAGGTTTGCGCACATCATGATAGGGCAAACTTAGGCGCAGCGCTGCAATCCCCAAAAAGCTGAAGATGCGGCATAGGTCATTATGGCTTTCCTCATCGGCATTCCATTGCGGTAGCACTACCACCGCGCGATCACCCTGGGCTGGGAACCAGCGTGCGTAGGCAGTGTTGTTTTCGGGGTAGGGAGAGGGCGCCGCGGATCTGAAGCGAAGAACCGTCGCCGAATGACGATCAATGACAGAAGGTGGTTGGTCATTGGCTGGTAGTCGCTGGCCCATCGGGGTGAACGCTAGCTCGTCGAGTTGGAAGCTGGTGGGTGTGCGATAGGCGAAGAAGTCATCACTATGTGCCAGAATTCGGCGATTAAGATGGTTGATAATCTGCTCAGGGTTACCCTGGGCGCAACCGTTTCGGCAGGGCCAATTCTTTGCCCACTCGACTCCCCAGTCCAGAGGGCGCAGCACACGGTTGTTGTCGCGAGCGTTGAGCCGCGTTTCCCAGGCATACATCCATTGGGCGTAGGGAAGGAGCATGAGGTCTAAGGTACAGCAATCAGCATTCAGCAGTCAGCACTCAGCTCTTGAAACCAAGCACTTAGCAGCTAGCGATTAGCACTTAGTCCTTGGCAATTCTTGAGGCCATCACGATTGTTCTGGGGGTGAATGCTAACTGCCCAATGCTAGTTGCTTTACCTATGCAGTTGAATGCTGAGCGCTGATTGCTACTCCACGTATTTTTTTGGCACCCGCTTCGAGATATTGCACAGCACCTCATAGGGAATGGTATCCGCGGCATTGGCGTGGTCCCAGGCGGTGATTCGCATGCTATCGCTGGCGCCAATCAATATGACCTCATCCCCAATCTGGGCGCCGAGAACATCAGTCACGTCCACCAACGTGACATCCATCGAGATGCGCCCAACCATAGGGGCGCTAGCGCCACGCACAATCACCTTGCCGCGGGAAGAGAGCCGCCGACTCAGCCCGTCGGCATAACCCACCGGCAGCACCGCAATGCGCGAAGGCCGGCAGGTCACGAAGGTGCCGTTGTAGCCTAGGGCGGTACCCGCCGTGTGCTCGCGGAGCGAGACTATTCGCGTTTTCCAAGAGAGCACCGGTTCGATGGGCGGGGCTTGGATGGAACTATCGCCCCTGAACGGGAGGTAGTAGCCGTAGAGCGAAATGCCGGGGCGCACAAAGTTCTTGCGGGCCTGGGGAAGACTTACCATGGCGGCGCTATTGGCGGCATGAAAATACTTCGGCGCAAAGCCCTGCTGCCGAATCAGCGCAATTGCGTGCTCAAAGCCAGCTAGTTGCTTCGCCGTATCCGCCGCACCCACAATCTCGGCTGAGGCCAGGTGGGTAAAGACGCCTTCGAGCGCCAGCCGATCAGCACCATGCAACTGCGCCAGCATTGCCGGCAGTTCGGCCATGCCCACCCCCAGGCGTCCCATGCCAGTATCAACTTTCAGGTGTACGGGCACGTGCCTGCGCTCGGCTTTGGCTGCCGCCTGCTGTAGGCGATCCAGGTGCCAGAATTCCCATACTGCGGGCACAAGCTGGTCATGGATGATTTCCGGCTCGTCGCCTTGCCAGAAGCCGGTCATGAGCAGAATGCGTCCACTGATGCCGGAATGTCGCAGGTGCAGCCCGCCTGCCGTGGAAGTCACGCCAAACCAGCGCGCGCCCTCCGCCTGCAGTGCCCGGGCGCATTCCCGCGAGCCGTGGCCGTAGGCATCAGCCTTCACCACCGCGCAGATTTCAACCTCGGAGCCAACCAGCTTCCGCAGGGCGCGATAGTTGCGCTGCAGCGCCCCCAGCGACACCTCCGCCCAGTTAGGCCGCGCGTTGTGCATGGCAGGTTGTGGGAGTTCCTGCCCGGATTATACGGCACCGTGAATCACACCAGCTCGTGACCCCCGTCATGGCGAAATGCCCCCGGGTGCGCCATGCTCCAGCTGAAGACTCACGCCATCCTGAGGGCACGATGAGCAGAGTGCACGCTCGCCACAAACCTGCTGTTCTGGTGGTGGACGATTCTCCTGCGGTCAGCACTACACTGATGTGGGTGCTGCGCGAAAGCGGCTACAATTGCATTGCCGTGGGCAGCCGGACGGAAGCATTGCGGATCTGCGCCGGCATGGCGCCGGATCTAGCCTTGATCGAACTCGACCTTCCCGACGGCAGCGGGCTGGACCTGGCTCGTGACTTGCGCCGTTGTGTACCTGGTTGCAGAATGTTACTGATGTCCGGTGATCCCGACGCCGGCGATTGCGTTCGGCGGGCAGAGGCAGCCGGACTGGACCGCGAGCTGCTTCCTAAGCCGGTACCGGCCGAGGAGCTGCTGCTGAGGGTGAAAGACGCGCTGGCACAACCGGTGCGATGCGGGTGAGGTCATTTGACCGGTTTAGCAAGATGGTTAGTGGCTCGGTTTTCAGGCGCTCCTGATCGCCGCGTATTTCCCAGGTTCCAGGCCGAAGTACCTCTTGTGGTCAGCGTGGTAGGAGAGCAGGAGATAGCCTCCCTGCGCGCGCACGCCGATGGCATCTCTGAAGGCGGCCTCAGCCTCAGGGGGGTTGAGGGCATGCGGGTTGGCCAGACAGTCTCTCTGGAGATGTACCTTCCTAATGCCACCCAACCCATCTGGCTGGAAGCCATGGTGCGGCACGAGGGCGGCCATTATGGCCTGCAGTTTCAGTCTCTCAGCGACGCACAAAAGAAGTTGATCAAGCGCTACTGCCGCCTGCAGCCCCGGGAAAAGCGCCGCGCATAAGGTCGCACTTCGCTTGATACAGGCAAGACGCTGCGGGGCAGCCTTTCTGCCAAAACCAATTTTGCTCTCCTGATCCGTTTTACAGTAGAGACGTAAACATCTCCCGTATTCGCGGGAGAAACAAACCCTACTTCGATTTAGGTCTGCCCCGGCGCGCTCAGCACTAATCCTGCTTTTTCGCTAAACTGAATAGCTGTCCCATCCATTAGCCGGAGGAAACAGGGCTTCGTGATCATTGGCGTTCCGAAGGAGAGCTATCCCGGGGAACGGCGGGTGGCACTGGTGCCTCTCGTCGTCCCCACGCTGACCAAGGCGGGGTTTCAGGTCGTGGTGGAGACCGGAGCCGGCACGCAGGCGGGTTACCCCGATTCGCAGTATGTGGAGAAAGGCGCGCGCATCGTCCCCGAGCGTTCCGACGTCTTCCGCGAAGCCGAGATCGTAGTCCAGATCCTCTGCTATGGCTCCAACGACGTTACCGGTCACGCCGACGTTCCCCTCATGCGGCGGGGTCAGACCCTGATGGGCTTTTTGCGGCCTTTCGGGTCCGCACCGGTTTTACAGGAAATCGCTGACCGCGGCGTCACCTCGTTCAGCGTGGAACTGATTCCGCGCACCACCCGGGCGCAGAGCATGGACGCGCTCTCCTCCATGGCCACGATCTGCGGGTACAAAGCAGTGCTGGTGGCGGCCGACCGACTGCCCCGTCTCTTTCCCATGCTGACCACAGCCGCAGGCACCATCACGCCAGCGCGCGTGCTGGTGATTGGCGCCGGGGTGGCTGGCCTGCAGGCTATTGCCACCGCGCGCCGACTGGGCGCCGTCGCCTCGGCTTACGACCTTCGTCCCGCCGCCAAAGAGCAAGTACAAAGCCTGGGCGGACGCTTCGTGGAGCTGCCGGTGGAAGCCAAGGACGCGCAGGATGAGCGCGGCTACGCCCGCGCCCAGGACGAAACCTTCTACCAGCGCCAGCGCGAACTGCTGGGCCGCGTGGTGCGCGAGAGCGACATTGTGATCACCGCCGCTGTCATTCCTGGCAAGAAGTCCCCAGTGCTGGTGACCCGCGAGATGGTGGACGGCATGGCCCCCGGTTCGGTGATCCTTGATTTGGCGGCCGAGCGCGGCGGCAACTGCGAGCTTACCCGCACCGGCCAGACAGTCATCGAGCACGGCGTGACCATAATCGGCGCCATCAACTTCGCCAGCGGCGTCCCCTATCATGCCAGCCAGATGTACGCGCGCAACCTCACCGCATTTCTGCAGTACCTGGTGAAGGACGGCAAGCTGCAGCTGAATGTGGAAGACGAAATTATTCGTGACACCCTGGTGACCCACGACGGCGAGATCGTCAACCAGCGCGTGCGCGAGTTCTTTTCCCTGCCGCAACTGGTTTCCCGCAGCGCCTCATGACGGCTCCGCTGACCCATCACGCGGCACAGGTATTCCGATTTTTGGAGGCACCATGTCCTCAGTCCTGATTAATTCACTGTTTATTTTCATGCTGGCGGGGTTCATCGGCTTCGAAGTGATCCGGCGAATCTCGCCCCTGCTGCACACTCCCCTGATGTCGCTGACCAATGCGCTGGACGCGATCGCCGTGGTCGGCGCCATCCTGCTGGTGGGAGAGCATAAGACTAACTTTTCCGCCCTGCTGGGCACCCTGGCAGTGATTGCCGCCATGAGTAACGTGGTGGGCGGCTTCCTGATCACTGACCGCATGCTCAAGATGTTCAAGACCAGCCAGCCGACCAAGAAGCCATGACCACACAGCCATTTATTGAGATCGTCTATCTGGTCGCGAGCGCGCTATTCATCCTGTCGCTGAAGTGGATGAGCTCGCCGGGCACGGCACGCCGCGGAGTGTGGGCGGGCGAAATCGGCATGGCTGTGGCCATCGGCGGCACCCTGCTGCACCACGGCATCGTGGATTACAAGTGGATTGCCATCGCGCTGGTGATCGGCACCATCATCGGCATCCCCTTGGGCATGGTAAAAATGACCGCGGTGCCGCAGCGGACCGCGCTCAGCCATGCCTTTGGAGCATTCTGCGTCACCCTGGTCGGTACCGCGGAGTTTTACCTGCGCAGCCCCAACGTGCCCCATTTCATGATGGCGGTGCTGTGTTGCGAAGTGATTCTGGGCTCCCTCACCTTCACCGGCAGCCTGATGGCCGCGGGCAAACTGCAGGAAGTGCTGCCCCAGCGGCCCATTACCTACCGGGGGCAGAACATCGTGAATCTAGGGCTGCTGGCTGTTGCCGTCGTCATCGGCGTCTACCTGATCCTGCACCCCGGCGCCAAGCAGTTGTTCCCGTTCATGGTTGGTATTCCACTGGTGTTCGGCGTCTTCATGATCATTCCCATCGGCGGGGCCGACATGCCTACGGTGATTTCTTTGCTGAATTCCTATGCCGGCCTGTCGGCCGCGGCCATGGGTTTCGTGCTCGATAGCCGCCTGCTCATCATCGCCGGCGCGCTCGACGGGTCTTCCGGCTTCATTCTTTCGGTGATCATGTCGAAAGCCATGAACCGGTCGTTTACCAACGTGCTCTTTGGCGCCTTTGGTCAGGTGCAGGCCGCCGCCGGCGGCAAGGAAGAGCCCAAGCCGGTGAAGAGCCTGAGCGCTGAAGATGCGGCTTCCATCCTGATGTCGGTGAACAAAGTGGTGATTGTGCCCGGTTACGGCATGGCGGTGGCACAGGCGCAGCACAAAGTACGCGAGCTTTACGATTCCCTCACTCGCCGCGGCGTGGACGTGCGCTTTGCCATCCACCCCGTCGCCGGCCGCATGCCCGGCCACATGAATGTACTGCTGGCCGAAGCCGACATCCCATACGATCACCTGGTGGACATGGACGACATCAACGGCGAGTTTCCCCAGACCGATGTGGCCCTGGTGATTGGCGCGAACGATGTGACTAATCCCGCCGCGCGCACCGATTCCTCCAGCCCCATCTATGGCATGCCTATTCTGGATGTGGACAAGGCGCGCATCGTGATGGTGATCAAGCGCGGCATGAGCCCGGGCTTTGCCGGCATTGATAACCCGCTCTACTACATGCCAAAGACCCTAATGCTGTTTGGCGACGCCAAATCGTTCGTGGGTGACATTGTGCGCGAACTAGGCGGGGTACCGGCGGAAGTGGCGGGAGCCGCAAAGTAACCAAAATTACAAATGTCTTTTTGCGAAGCGGAGCGATTCGCACGCGGATCGCTCCGCGAAGCCGAAAGACCCCCTACCCAGTCGCTTTACGACGACTGCCCAAAGGAGTTTTCCCCTTTCGTGGTTTCACCCCAAGAACTCCCTCTAGCAGTTTGGAAATGCCCGCTTTGCAGGTCTTTCGACTCGGGCATGCGCTCTCGCTCAAGATGACAGAGCGGGGATGATTTGGCGAATTCGCAGTGCCTCCCGCGAGTGGCAGTTCACACTCGCAGCGCCGGTCCCTGGGCTTGGCCGCTGCCGGTGAGGAGAACGTTGTCAATCAGACGTGTGGCGCCGACCAGTGCTGACACTGCCACCAACGCGCCGCCGCTTACGTCCGCTACAGGCTCCAGCGTATCGGGACTGACGATCTCGAAATACTCGAGCTTCACGCCGGGCTCCTCGCGCATCACTTCCTCTCCCGTGCGGATCAATTCAGCGGCGCGTCGCTCGCCACGGTCGGCGACGGTTTGCACCCGCATCAGCGCTCGATAGAGCACCGCCGCCTGCTTGCGCTGCTCCGCCGTCAAATAGGCATTTCGCGAGCTCATGGCCAGACCATCCTGCTCACGCATGATGGGGCCCACCACAATCTGAATATCGAAGTTCAGGTCGCGGACCATCTGGCGGATGATGGCTGCCTGTGCGGCGTCCTTCTGGCCGAAAAACGCGATGTCGGGCTCGACGATGTGGAATAACTTGGCCAGCACCGTGGTCACGCCGCGAAAGTGTCCCGGACGCGAGCGCCCGCACAGGCGCTCGCTCAAGCCTTCAACGGTCACGTAGGTGCTGCGGTCGCGGCCATACATCTCCTCGGCGCTGGGCGCGAACACCAGATCAACACGTTCCTGGTTCAGCAGTGCGCGGTCCCTTTCCAGGTCGCGCGGGTAGCGGCTGAAGTCCTCTTTAGGGCCGAACTGCAGCGGGTTCACAAAAATCGAAACCACGACCACATCGCATTGCGAACGGGCCGCCCGCACCAGCGCGAGGTGCCCGGCGTGCAGCGCGCCCATGGTCGGAACCAGGCCCAAGCGCTTGCCCGCCCGCCGCACCTCGCGGCAGGCGGCGTGCATCTCGTCAATGGTGGTGAGAACTCTCACGAATCTACGATTTTCAGATTGACGATTGACGAATTTGAGTTTGCCAGCGCAATTGTGGCGAGACCTGAAAATCGTCAATCATCAATCTTCAATCGTCGTTTATCGTCGCATTGCCTGCTTTCTCTCGGCAATGGTTGCCAACGCTGATTGGGTATCGCGCGGCAGATGATAAGACTCGCCGTCCGAGGGATAACGTCCGGCAACCACATCGTCACGGTAAGCTTGCACCGCTTCTGTGATTACCGCACCCAGATCGGCATAGCGGCGCACGAATTTGGCCGGTTGGCCGAAGGTGAGTCCCAGCAGATCGTGGAACACCAGCACCTGGCCGTCGCATTCCGGTCCGGCGCCGATGCCGATGGTGGGCGTCTCCACCTCGGCGGTGATCATGGCCGCCACCTCCCGCGGAATCCCCTCCAGATAGAGGCAGGCCACGCCGGCTTTGTCGAGCGCCACCGCGTCGCGCATGAGCTGCTCGATGGCCGCCAGAGTTTTGCCTTGCACCTTGTAGCCGCCCATCACATTCACCGATTGCGGGGTTAGCCCAATGTGACCGGCCACAGGAATTTCCGCTTCAATGACGTGGCGGATGAGGTCCGCGCGCTTTACGCCGCCCTCGATCTTCACCGCCTCCGCCCCACCTTCTTTCACCAGGCGGGCAGCGTTGCGCAGCGTTTCCTTTTCGTCCACGTGGTAGGAGCCGTAGGGCATGTCGGCTATGAGCAGGGCGTGCTTTACCGCCCGCCGCACGGCGCGGGTGTGGTGCAGCATCTCATCCACGGTAACTGGAAGCGTGCTGTCGTAGCCCAGCATGACCTGAGCCATGGAGTCGCCCACCAGGATCACGTCAATCCCGGCTTCATCCACCAGGCGGGCGCTGGGATAATCGTAAGCGGTAAGGCAGGTTATGGGTTCGTGTCGAAGTTTCTTTTCGTGCAGGGAGGCAGTGGTAATTTTCGAGCAGGGCTGCCCGATAGGAGTGATGCTCATTTCGTCCTCCAGTGCACCCCCACGTCCGTGGGTGGCGCCTGTACTAACTGTGATGCGGTTCCTATTTTAGCCGGAAATACGCGGTGAAAACAGATACCAGCTATGTTAGTGATAACACGCAGTTTACTTTTGTCAGAACTTAACCATGTCATCCTGAGCGCGGCCGGCTGATTCGCTTGCGGATCAGCTAGCGGAGTCGAAGGACCTCGCGTTAGCAGAAGCAGCAAACGGCCGGGTCAGGGAGTTCCGGCGAAGAAATTCTAGTTGAAACTCCCTTCAGTATCTGGGTGGGTTCCATCAGTGCTGCGGTGTTTCGAATCGGGCATGCGCCCTCGCTCAACATGACAGGAACTTTTTGCTGTAGAACCCGACTACGCGACCAGTTCTTCTACGGCTTCCCGGAACGCGGCGGTGTGCTGGTCTACGTCTTCGGCGCTGGTGGCGGGCGACATCAGAGACATATTGTGGAAGGGCGTGAGCAGAATGCCCCGGTTGAGCGCGTACAGGTGCATGAAGCGCTCCAGTTCGAAATCCATCGCGGCGGCCGCCTCTGCCCCATTGCGGGGGCGCTTGTCAGTGAAGAGATACTCCGCCCGGCAGCCCAGACGCGTAACATGCCACGGCAGTTCGGTGACATGAATGGCGTCTTCCACACCCTTGGTGAAACGCTCGGCCAGAGGGATCATGTGCTCGAAAGCGGCCGGTGTGAGCACCCGCTCCAGGGTGGCCCGCATGGCGGCGAGCGATAGCGCATTGCCCGCCAGAGTGCCGCC
>DATFDP010000067.1:0-11155 GCA_035252015.1 Terriglobales bacterium | reverse complement strand
CGTAACTTCTTACGTCTCCCCAGCTCGGATCACCGCTGCCCCGAGCGAAGGCGAAGAGGCTTCCGCCGTGGGGAACCGTAAGCCATTGATCCGGGCTTTAGCGCCCGTGGCCTTTTTTCAGCCCCGGATTTCTCTGTGCCTCTGTGTCTCTGTGGTGAACAAAAATCCTACGCCCGCGCCTTCCCCGCCGCCTCTCCGTGATAATTCAGCGCTTTCAATCCCAGGAATTTCGCTCCTTCGCCTAACTCTTCCTCAATGCGCAACAGCTGGTTGTACTTGGCCACGCGGTCTGTGCGGGAAGCGGATCCGGTCTTGATCTGCCCTGCCGCCGTCGCCACGGCAAAATCGGCTATGAACGTGTCCTCGGTTTCGCCGGAACGGTGCGAGATCACCGCCGTGTAGCCGTTGCGCCGCGCCAGATCAATGGCATCTAGCGTCTCGCTCACCGTTCCGATCTGGTTTACTTTAATCAGAATGGAATTTCCCACGTTCTGCTCGATCCCCTGCTGCAGCCGCTTGACGTTGGTGACGAACAAGTCGTCGCCCACCAGCTGAATGCGCCCGCCCAGCTCCCGCGTCAGCATTTGCCAGCCCTTCCAGTCGTCCTCGGCCAGTCCGTCCTCCAGCGACACAATGGGATACTGCCGCGCCCAGTCGCTCCAGTAGCGCACCATCTCCTCCGAACTCTTGGCCGATTTGTCCGATTTTTTGAAAACGTACTCGCCGTCCTGGTAAAGCTCGCTGGCTGCGGGATCGAGCGCAATCGCCACTTGGGCGCCTGGCTTATAGCCGGCGGCGCTGATAGCCTCAAGCACTACTTCAATCGCCTCCACATTCGACTTCACCGAGGGCGCGAAGCCTCCTTCATCCCCCACCGCCGTGTTATACCCGCGCTTCTTCAATACTCCCTTCAAGGTGTGAAACACTTCCACGCCCCAGCGCAAGGCTTCCGAAAAGGAGGGCGCTCCCACCGGCATCGCCATGAACTCCTGGAAATCCACGTTGTTGTCGGCGTGCGCGCCCCCATTCAAGATGTTCATCATCGGGACCGGCAGCAGGTTGGCCCCGAGCCCGCCCAGGTAGCAGTAAAGCGGCAACTGGTGCGCGCTGGCCGCCGCCCGTGCCGCCGCCATCGAAACCGCCAATAGCGCATTGGCTCCCAGCCGCGATTTGTTCTCTGTGCCGTCCAGCTCAATCATCTTCTGGTCGAGCCCACGCTGGTCGGCGGCATCCATGCCGCATAGGGCGTCGGTGATCTCGCCGTTCACATTGTCCACCGCCTTCAGCACGCCCTTGCCTATGTAGCGTTTCTTATCGCCGTCGCGCAGCTCTACGGCTTCGTGTTCTCCGGTGGAAGCGCCGCTCGGCACCGCCGCCCGCCCCTTGGCGCCGCCTTCAAGTTTTATTTCCGCTTCCACCGTGGGATTGCCGCGCGAATCAAGGATTTCGCGCGCATGAAGTTGTTGGATTTTGGTCATGATTGCCTCGCAGATTGCTTCGCCAACTTTCAGGAAGAAGATGAAAACAGGTAGAGACTGGCTCGCTCGTCTCGCTAAGAGCTCGCCACCGAACCCAAAATTATATCAACCACATCTCTTGTAGCGGGGGCCGCCCTCGCCCGAGAACTGAGAACTGAGAACTGAGAACTGAGAACCGGGTACTGCCTTGGTTATTGTTCGTCAACGAAACCCTGTTCTACAGTCCAGGAAGATGAAGGAGAGCACTGAAAGCCTCGCCGTTGGCGACCGGGCGCCGGATTTTACACTGCCTGCCGCCAACCGGGAAGGAACGTTCTCTCTTTCACAGTGGCTGCAGCGCGGCCCTCTGATTCTGGAATTCCTGCGCGGCACATGGTGACCAAACTGCGCCAAGCGCATGGCTCGGTTCGAGTCACTCAAGGATCAGATTGCCGGCGCCGGAGGCAACTTGCTCTACGTCGCAGCGGAAAAACGCAAGGGCTTCTTCAAGCCGGAAAAATACCTGACCGAGCACCCGGTGTCGTTTCCCTTTCTGCTCGACCAAGACCGCGAGGTAATAAAGCGCTATGGTCTCTACCATCGGCTGGGCACGGACGCTTTCAACATCGCACATCCAGCCACCCTGGTTGTGGACCGCGGCGGAGTGATTCGCTTTGTTTATCGCGGCGACGGCCAGGCTGACCGCGCTCCTTTGGAACAGGTTCTCGATGCGCTGAGGAAACTGCAGGCCAGCGGATAAGCCGCAATTTACGAAGAGAAGTTCAAAGTTCATCAACTTTAACTGCGAACCAGGTACAGGCACTACGTACTGAAACGGAGGCTTCATGAAAAAGCAATTCACGCTGTTACTCGCCACTGCCCTGCTTTCGCTGCCGGCCATGGCGCAATCCGCGCTCTCGCCCGGTACCCCCGTCTACATTAAGCTGCAGAGCACGCTGGCCACCTTCATGAACAAGGCTGGAGACCAGTTCTGGGGCACGGTGACGCAACCGGTCATGCAATCGGGGCGAGTCGTGATCCCCGCCGGCTCCACGGTGGTGGGCCATGTCACCAAGGTGAGCGAACCGCGGCGCATTGCCGGCAAGCCCACCATCGGGCTGCATCCCGATTCCGTCACCCTGCCCAATGGCGCGAAGTACGCGCTCAGTGCTGTTCTGGTGGATACCAGTTTGCGCGACGGCTCCGACGTCAACGAGGAAGGCCAGTTTAAGGGCAGCGGCCATGACCGCCACGATACGCGCGAAACCGCCATTGGCGGCGGCGCTGGTGTGGTAATGGGCGCCCTGCTGGGCGGCGCCGAAGGCGGCCTGATCGGCGCCGGAGCTGGCGTGGCGGCTACTACCGCCCACTGGCTCTACAAGCGCCGTTCCGCCACCCTGACTGCGGGCACTGTTCTGATTTTTGAAATCAGCCGGCCCACGGTGGTGGGCGTCAGTGCAACCAACGGCGCGGAATAATAGGAGTCAGGGTTCAGAAGTCAGCAGTCAGCGAAACCCATTAGGGTATTGGCAGGGTTCCGCTGACTCCTGATTCCTGACAACTGAGCCCCGCTATTCCGCAAACGCAAATGCCGCCAGCTCCGGCTCGCTCAGCAAGTGCAGTTCAATCCAGCCCTCCAGCGGCAGCGCATCAATGGGCAACCGGTCGCGCCACAGGCTGAAGCGCACCCGCAGCTTGCTGTAGGAGGCTGAGCCGCCATTCATGGCTGCAAGTTGCGGCGCCAGCCACTCCAGCGGCAGCTTGAATTCGAAATTCTTGCGCAGCACCAGCTCCGCCGCGCCCGTCGCCTGCCCCGACCCCGCCACCACCTCGCCGGTAGCCGTTTCCCGCAGGTGCCATGCGGAAATCTCGCCGTCCATGCAGGAAACTTCCAGGCACAGCGTGCGCGCCGCCTGCTTCGCTTTTTCCGGCCACACTTCCAGGTTGACCAGAATTTCGCAGCGCTCTTTAGGCGGCGCTTCCGCAAAATCCATGCGCCCGTAGAGGTACCGCTCGTCAATTCCCGTATACACTGCATCTAGCACGAACTGCTTGCCGTGCATGGAGCCCGAGCGCCGGTCGGCCGTGTACATGGCCGCTCCCAGCCAGGCGAAATAACGCACCAGGTCGCCCTCGATCCGCGGATGGATATACGCGGTCTGCGGCACGTACACCGGACGCGCCACCCCCGCGTAGATGGGATGGGCCAGATGCTCCGGCGGAGCCGCCCCCAGCGCCTGATAGACATTGGCCAGGTGCTTGCGGTAAAGCTCGTCGAAATCGCGATCGTTCACCGAGTGGTGCTCCGGCCCGTACCACCAGTTCCAGTCGCTGCCTTCCCCGATCAGCAGCTCTTCGTAGGCCAGCTCGCGCTTCTCCGCTTGCACGTGCGCCGCGTGCTCGCTGAAAAAGTCATGCGCCGAGGCCAGATAATCCCAGGAGCGGTTGTCCTCCGGCGCTCCAATCCAGATATTGAAGTTGGCGTTGATCCAGGACCCAGGCACTAGGGTTTTCAGCTCTCCAAACTCCTGCTGCCGGGCAACCGCTTCCGAAGCCGTCACCGCCTCCAGTTCCGGGTCTTTTTGCAGCGCGGAGTAAAAGCGGCGCAGGAATTCCCGCCCCGACTGCGGGTAATATTCCCAGGCGTTCTCGCCATCCAGAATCACCGCGACAACCGCGTCTCGCCCCTTGGCAAGAGCAGGTTTGGCCGATTCTTTAATGTTGTTGATTAAGTGTTCTGCGGCCTCTCTGGCGGGCATGCTGGAGTACACAAAACCAATCAGGTCCGACAAGGTGTGGTCGCGGAAGAGCAGGTTCATCCGCGTTTGGTCTTTTTCGTAGCGGTAAATAGTGTAGAGCTTCTCCGCTCCGCTTACTGGCAGCTTGCCGCCGCTATCGCGGGCAAAGTTGAATTCCAGAGACCGCCCCAGCACGCCCTCGTCCGTTGCCATCCACTGCACGCCCTGTTCGTGAGCCAGGGCCAGCACCTGCTCGGAAACGCTGCCTTCCGAGGGCCACACCCCACGCGGCCGTGCGCCAAACACTCGCTCGTGCAGCTCCAGCCCTCGCCGCAATTGCTCTTTGGCATCTTCCGGATGCTGAAACCTGGCCTGCGGCACCGGCCGGCCCGGGCTTGAAACCGCTCCCATGTCCGTGTCGCAAAGCAGCGGCAGAATCGGATGGTAGAACGGCGACGTGGAAAGCTCCACCACGCCACTGTGCGCCGCCGCCATGTATTCCGGCAAAACCCGCTGCAGCAGCTTGCCTTCCTCCGCAATCACAAACTCCTGGTCTTCCCGCGTGTAGTCGTGACCCTTGCGTATTAGGGCGGCGATTTCCGGCTCCTGCAGGAAATATTCGTCAAACCACGCGAGCTGTGAGAGCACCTGCAAATCGGTGTAGTCCCGGTTCTGAAAGAAGCGCTCCGCACGCGCCGGAATCTCACCCGCCCCGTGATAGCGCTCCCATAAATCGCGATAGCGCGGATAGCGCCCAATCACGTTTACCGGATTTGCCTGAAACAGGTACTGCAGCGCCTGCCGTCGCTCCTCCGGGCTCAGCTCGCCGGCCGGCTTCGAGGCCAGGTTTAGAAACGGATCGCGCGCCGCACCGGCGGCGTACTCCTGAATCTGCGCCACCAGCGACGGCACCAGGTTGAACGTCTGATGAACGCCGGGAAACTCCTCTGCCAGCCGCACCATGCCGTAGTAATCCTTCAGCGCATGCAGCCGCACCCAGGGCAGGCGGTATTCGCCTGTCACCAGGTCTTTGTAATACGGCTGATGCATGTGCCAGAGCAGAACTACACGGATAACAGGCATGACAGAGTGTTGCTGACTCCTGGGGGAATTAAAAGTCTAGCACGCCATTCCCGGCAAGCAGCGTCGGGAAGCCACACCAAAGGTCCGCTTCCGTTGTCTCACTGGGAACTGACAAACCAGAACTGAGAACTGCTCCATGCTAGACTTTCTCTACAGATTCTTGCACGCTCTCCTTAGCGCCGCATGAGGATTTTCACGCGCTACATTCTGCGGGAAGTGCTCTCCCACGCCCTGATCGGCGCGGCCGTCTTCACCTTTGTCATTTTTCTGCGCGACCTGGAACGCATTCTCGAATTGGTGGTGCGAGCCAGCGCTCCCCTGCCCAGCGTCGCCGAGCTCTTCTTTTTCACTATTCCCACCGCACTAACCATCACCATCCCCATGGGCGTGCTGGTGGGCATCCTGATTGGCCTCAGCCGCCTCGCCGCCGACAGTGAAGTCACCGCCATGCGTGCCAGCGGCATCGGCGTTTCCACTTTCGTCCGCATCATTTCCATCTTCGTTGTCGCCGCCTGGGCCCTGGCCATGGTGAACAACGTTTATTGGGCGCCCCGTTCCGCCGCCGCCCTCGACCGGCTCCAGGACAAGCTCAAAGCCTCCCAGGTTTCGTTTGAAGTCCAGCCACGCGTCTTTTACGAAGGCTTCCGCAACATCGTGCTTTATGTGCAGGACGCCACCACAACTACCGGCTCCGCCCTCTGGCGCAATGTCTTTCTCGCCGACATTACGGATCCCGGCGACCCCAAAATCATTGTGGCCCGCCAGGGCATGGCAGTCAGCGAAGGCCCGCAGAACGTTCACCTGCACCTGATGTACGGGCAACAACACGAAACCGACCCCAAAAATCCCCAGCAGTATTCCATCACTACCTTCAACGCCACTGACATTCCCATCCAGATGCCCCCCGAAAATCAGGGGCAGCCGACGCCCGCCACTGAGCTCACTACCAGCAGCCTGTTGCGACAGGCAAACATAACCAAGGACCGCGGCCAGGCCCGCTCTTACATGATCGAGTTCAATCGCCGCCTGGCTTTGCCTACCGCCTGCCTGGTCCTGGCCCTGGTAGGAATCCCACTCGGGCTTTCCTCCAAGAAAGGCGGCAAGTCCACCGGTATTGTCCTCACCATCGCCCTGGTTTTTGTCTATTACTTCATCTCGCTCTTTGGGGTGTCGCTGGCGCGGCAGGGGAGACTCTCACCTGCCTTGGGTGTGTGGCTGGCCAACATTCTGTTCTTTATCGGCGGCGTCGCCCTGCTCTGGCGCGTGGACCAGATGCCCATCGAAATCGGCTCCGTACGCGCCTGGTGGCAGCGCGTCAGCCAGCACCTCCTCAAGCGCAAGCAGGCCCTGCTCGCCGGCCGCAGCGGCGCACCGGAGCGTGCAGCTTCGCCCCGCCGCATGTTCAGCGCCCGCTTCCCGCTCTTGCTCGATGATTACATTCTCAAGGAATTCGTCACCTATCTGGTGATGATCCTCGCCACCTTCCTCATCTTGGTGCTGGTGTTCACCTTCTTCGAGCTGCTGGGCGACATCCTGCGCAACAAGATTCCGCTCACCATTGTGGGCGAGTACCTGCTCAATGTGGCCCCTTACCTGATTTACAAGACCACGCCCATGAGCATGCTGCTGGCCGTGCTGGTCACCCTCGGGCTGATGCAGAAGGCCAACGAGCTCACCGCCATGAAAGCTAGCGGCATCAGCATCTACCGCATCGTGGTGCCCATCCTGCTCACCGGCGTGATGCTCGCCGGCGCCCTTTTCTTCTTCGACCAGTTCTACCTGCCCGCCGCCAACCGTCGTCAGGACGCCCTGCGCAACATCATCAAGGGCAAGCCCGCGCAGACCTACTTGCGTCCTGACCGCCGCTGGATTGTTGGACAGCACGACACCATTTACTACTACCAGTTCTTCGACTCCGACCGCGACCGGTTTGCCCGCATTACTGCCTACGAATTTGAGCCCCACAGTTTCCAGATCACGCGCCGTATTTACGCCGCCAGCGCCCACTGGGAGGACACACTGGGCAAATGGATCTACGAGAAAGGCTGGGACCGCGCCTTTCATGGCCCGGCTATGGAGTCCTACAAAAAATTCGACGTCTCCACCTTCGCCGAGCTGAGCGAGCCCCCCGCCTACTTCAAAAAAGAGGTGAAGCAATCCTCAGAAATGAGTTACGAGGAGCTGACTAGCTACATCCGCGATCTGGAGCAGTCCGGCTTCGACGTGGTCCGGCTTAAAGTGCAGCTTCAGGAAAAGTTTGCCTTCCCCCTGATCACCTTCGTGATGGCCATCCTCGCCATTCCCTTTGCCCTCACCACCGCCCGCCGCGGCGCCTTGACCGGAGTGGCCGTAGCCGTGGGCATCGCCGTCGCCTACACCATCGTCTCCAGCCTGTTCGAGGCTATGGGCAATCTTAGCCAGCTTCCGCCCCTGCTGGCGGCCTGGTCGCCCGACCTCATCTTCGCCCTGGTCGGCGGCTACATGGTGCTCAAAGTCCCAACCTAGCGCCACAGAGTAGGAGGACGACCCAACAAGCCGTTAGCGACGCGTGGCCCGGTTCGCGCCCCGGTTTTGGGCGCTAACCTGGGATCAGAAATGTCCTCCCCCTGCATGTTTGCTTGCCTCTCCCAATCTCTCGCCCGTCAACTCGAACGCAGTTCGCCGCCGCTATCTAATCAACATTTCCCGCACCTCGGCCTGCTAAAATCTCATCTATAATCCCGCATGTTTAAGCGACTGCAGCCGCTTTTCCCCTATTTCAAGAAACACCGCTTGGGCTACGCCATGGGCAGCGTCTGCGTGCTCATGCAGAACGGCATTGCGGTCCTCATACCCCTGCTTATCGGCCGCGCCTTCGACCACCTCAAAAACGGTGTCAACCGCCAGCAACTGTTCATTGACGCCGTCCTTGTGTTGGGTGTTTGGTGCGCCAAGGGCGTCTTCCTTTACCTGAATCGCAAGATCGTCATCAGCATCTCGCGCGAAATTGAATTCGAGATGCGTAACGACCTGTTCCAGCACCTGGAGAGCCTGTCCTACTCCTTCTACCAGCGCACCCGCACCGGCGACATCATGGCCCGCGCCACCAACGATCTCAATGCTGTGCGCAACCTGCTGGGGCCGGCCATCATGTATTCCGCCAACACCATCGTGTTCACCGTCGCCTCGCTCTATTTCATGGTGCGCATCAGCCCCTCGCTGACCCTGTTCGCTTTTGCTCCTCTGCCCATCGTCAGCATCGTGGTGCAGTATTTCGGGCGCCAGATTCACGAACGTTTTGAGCGCATCCAGGCCATGTTCTCCGACATTTCCGCCCGCGCACAGGAGAACTTCTCTGCCGCGCGTGTGATTCGCGCTTACGTCCAGGAAGACGCGGAAATCGCTAACTTCGAGACCGCCAACAAGGAATACATCAACCGCAGCCTGAAGCTGGTCCGCTTGATGGGCATGTTGTGGCCCACCCTCACCACCCTGCTCGGCTTCGCGATTGTGCTGGTGCTGTGGCTGGGTGGCCGCCAGGCCATCCAGGGCCACATGAGCCTGGGCAACTTTGTCGCTTTCCTCACTTACATGGTGCAACTCACCTGGCCGGTCATTGCCCTGGGCTGGGTGATTAACATCTTCCAGCGCGGCACCGCCTCCTTGGCCCGCATTGACGAGATCATGAAGGAGAAGCCCGAGGTGGTGGACCAAGCCGAGAGCGGGAATGCCCCGGCCGCGGTGGGCGGAGAAATCGAATTTCGCGGCCTCAACTTCGCCTACAACGGCACTCCCGTCCTGCGCGATGTCAACCTGCACATTCCCGCCGGCAGCAGCCTGGCCATCGTTGGCCCTACCGGCTCGGGCAAATCCACCTTGGTCAGCCTGATTCCCCGCATTTATGACGCACCCGCCGGGAGCCTTCTGCTCGACGGCCGCCCCATTACCGATTTCCCGCTCGACGCCCTGCGCCGCAGCATCGGCTTTGTGCCCCAGGAAACTTTTCTATTCAGCGACACGGTGCAGGAAAACATCGCCTTTGGCACCGAGCAGAGCAACCTGGAGCAGGTGCAGCTCGCCGCCCGGGGCGCCAGCATCGCCGCCGAAATCGAGGACTTCCCCGAGCAGTACGCCACCATGGTGGGCGAGCGCGGCATCACGCTTTCTGGCGGCCAGAAGCAGCGCACCGCCATTGCCCGCGCCATCATCCGCAATCCTCGCATCCTCATCCTTGACGACGCGCTCTCCAGTGTGGACACGCAAACCGAAGATAAAATCCTCAACCACCTGCGCGAAATTATGCGCGGACGCACCACCATCTTCATCTCCCACCGTGTCTCCACCGTGCGCAATGCCGACCGCATTGCCGTCCTTCATGGCGGCCACATCGTGGAACTGGGTACCCACGACGAGCTCATCGCCCGCAACGGCTACTACACCGACCTCTACAACAAGCAGCTGCTGGAAGAAGAGCTGGCCGAAGTGTAGTGATTGCCGATTGAGGATTGAAGATTGACGATTTGTGTGAAGGCGTAAGCCGCTCTAGCCCCCCGGGAGGCGCAACGAATCCGGAAAATCTAGGATCCTCGTAACCGATTACGCTGTCAGCCGTCCATTTTAAATATCGGTCGAGCTTCGGGGAGATATCGCTGCCGTGGCTAAGCGAAGCTCGACCAATCGTCAATCGTAATTCTTCAGTCGTCATTTAGCTCATGCGCCGCGTGGTCATCCCCGAATTGCTGGACACGGACTCTGGCACTCCCGCCGAAGTTCGCGGCAGCCTGCGTGACCTGCGTTTCTTCAATTCGCGCTTTGGCGGCATAAGCAGTACAACGCGCCTGATCGAGCAGGTTGCCCGTCAGACCGGAACCCGCTCCCTTTCTCTCCTCGAAGTTGCCGCCGGCACCGGTTACGTTGCAGCGCGCACTCGCTCCCGCCTGCGCCGCCACGGCATCGAACTTAACGCCACCTTGCTCGACCGCTCCCGCGCTCATCTCAATGGCAGCGAGTGCTCGGTAGTGGCCGATGCCCAAGCCCTTCCTTTTGCGGACGAAAGCTTCGACCTCGTCGGCAGCAATTTATTCGTCCACCACCTGGAGCCGGAAGAACTGATTCAATTTGTGCGCGAGGGCCTGCGCGTCTGCCGCCACGCGGTGCTGATCAACGACCTTATCCGCCATCCACTGCATCTCTTCCTGGTGTATGCCGGGCTGCCGCTTTATCGCAGCCGACTGACGCGCCATGACGCTCCCGCCTCGGTGCGCCGCGCCTATACTGTGGAGGAAATGCGGACCATGCTCTCGCGCGCGGGCGCTGCGCGGCTCGACTTCAGCCGCCATTACCTGTTTCGCATGGGCGTCATCATATGGAAGAGACTTGGCTAGAGCCGCAACTTTTACGTTTCTGTGTTGATAAATATGGGCAAATATGACTTGTTAACCCTCGTCGATAAACATCGCCAGAGACGTAGCTTTTTACGTCTCTTGCGGCCCTGAAATTCTTTTGCTGCGGGGTTGAACTGCAGGCTGGCACCCCAGCCTCGCAGAAGCGTCATAGTAAAGCGCAGGACGGAAATCCTGCGACAGATCCCAATAGACGTTCGATTACCGGAGGCACGGCACCCGACTGGAAGGAATGTACGACCTGATCATCATCGGCGGAGGACCCGCGGGCGCAGCGGCCGCTATCACAGCCGCCCGTAGCGGCGTCTATGTCCTCATACTGGAACAAGGTCGCTTCCCGCGCCACAAGGTCTGCGGCGAATTCGTCTCGGCTGAATCGCTCTCACTGCTGAACTCATTGCTGCCCAGTACCCGACTGATTGACCGGGCGCCGCACATCCCCTCGGCTCGCATCTTTCTCGATGGCTGCCAGCTCCCCACTCCTATTCACCCTCCC
>DATFDP010000066.1:0-28866 GCA_035252015.1 Terriglobales bacterium | reverse complement strand
CGTGACGGGGTGATGCGCCATCTGAGCCTGGGCGCCGCCAAACCGCTGCGGCTTCGCCGCTTCACCGGCCGTTTAGCGCTGGAGAACGGCGAGTTCACCTTAAGCACAGGCAAATTGCTGGCCTCGGACGGCATCTACGAGGTAAGCGGAACAGCTCTGCTCGACAGCAAATTGAATATCAAGCTGGTGCGCGACAGTTCTCATTCCTTCGATATCAACGGAACACTGGGCGCGCCCCGGGTGACGGCTGTATCTCACCCGCAGACGGAAGCCGCGCTGACCAAATGAAACTTGCCGCGATTATTTTCCTGGGCATAGCCTTTGCCTTTGCTGCCGTTGCCGCCTGGCCGAACGCACCGGCCGCCAATAATTCTGCTGTTGAAAGTATGCAGCGCAAGCTTGACCGCATTCAGAGCAACGGCGAGCAGGCCCAGCCCCAGTCTCTGACCACGGTTATGACGGAACAGGAGGTTAACGCATACGCGGCCAGCGGAAGGGTGCAGTTGCCCAAAGGCGTAGAGTCGCTGCGCTTTTCCGGCCAGCCGGGAGTGGTTGATTCCTGGGCGCGGGTGGATTTTGACCAGCTCACCGCCGGGCAACGTAGCGCCAATCCCCTGCTCAGCATGTTCAGCGGCGTGCACGATGTGGCCGTGACCGCGCACGGCAGCGGCTCCGGCGGCATAGGCAACGTGCACATTGATTCCGTGGCGCTCGACGGGGTAACTATCCCTGACTTTGCTCTGCAGATGTTCATCAATCGCTACGTCAAGCCCAAGCATCCCAATCTGGGCATCGATAGCAGCTTTCACCTTCCCGACCGCATTGACACGGCGGTGGTGGGCAAGCACATTGTGACCGTCACCCAGAGATAACGTGCGGGGACGGGACTTGGCCCGTCCATGCGCGGAGCATAGCTCGCTCCCACACGAATCTCGCGGAAAAAAAACGTTGCTGGTCTGACAACGTTTCTCAATTCACGTGTTACAACTGCGCATTCGAGGCACTCTGCGCCGCCACCACCGGCCTTCTGTGCAGCGCCCATCCCAGGGATGCCCAGCCGCCAAACGCGATCCACTCATAAACACTGAAGTGGCCGGGGATGAAGGGCAACGCCTTCATCAGCACCATGCCCACAGCCACCAGCACGCCCACCACGGCCACGCCGCGGCGCACAGGCAAGGGACGCATGCTGTAGTAGGAAGCGCAGGCCGCCATCCAGCCCAGGGCTGACGCGACCGACCCCACCTCAGTAATCGGCACCAGGATGGCTTCTCCCGCCAACATAATGGCGGCAGTAGCAATTCCCACCCACACCACTGCCACCGCCGGAGTCTGATTCCTGGGATGCACCTGCCCCAGGCGCGGCTCCACCATGCCTCGGCGTCCCAGAGCGAACAACAGGCGGCTGGCAGCCACAAAATTCCCGTTGAAGACTTTGAACAGCGAGAGCAGCGCGGCACCCAAAATCACGCTGATGATCCAGCGGGCATGCAACGCCCTCTCAAACGCCACCGCAGTGGAGAAAGCGCCGCTGGGCAGCTTTTGCCAAGGCGAAGCCCAGGCCACGGCCGCAATCACAACGATGTAAAACAGAGCGCCCACTACAATCGCCATTACGATCGCGCGAAAGTATCCGGCGGAGCGGAATTCCGGGCTGGCCTCTTCGGCGCACTTGGCTACCGACTCAAAGCCGGTCATAAAATAGGGAACGATCTGCAGCACCAGCAGCACGGAAATAAATGGTGTGTGGCTGAAGAGTGGGGGAAAGTTGCGGAGCGAGCCGTGGGCGGCGCCAAAAGAAACAAAAATCACGAACAGCACCAGCACTCCAAATGTGGTCCAGTTCTGGAAAATGGCGCTCAGGCGGATGCCCCGATAGTTCAGAATGGTCAGAAGGGCTGTCAGACCCAAGCCCAGAGCCAAGTGCGGCAGATACACCGGCCTTCCCGCCACACGGTAGATTTCCCATGAATCCAGCCGGGGGAAAATGAAAGCAGCAATGCGGCCCAGGGCCACCGCTTCCCAGGGGCAGACAATGAAGTAGGCAAGAAACATCATCCAGCCGGTGGCGTAGCTCAGTCGCTGGGGAAAAACCTTGGCCGTATAGGCGATTTCTCCGGCGGCGTCGGGCATGGCTGCCACCAATTGCCCATAGACATAGCCAACCGGCAGCAGCAGGGCGCCGCCAATGGCGAATCCGAGCACCCCACCCAGAGGACCGCCCCGAGCCAGCCAGTCGTCCATCACGACCAGCCAGCCCACACCCACCATGGTGCCCCAGCCCAGCGTGAAGTAGTCCACCACGCGCAGTTTGCGGGCCAGATGGGTCATGGGCGGTCAACAGTAGCAGAAGGACGAGAGAGCCGGGTAGTAGATTTGGAGTCCAGCGTTCAGTCGCCGGAAAATCTTCTTGCAGCTTACCGCGCTGCCGGTCATTCCTCGCGCAGCAACACCATAGGATCAATAGCCAGCGCGCGCTGCGCCGGAACCCAGGTGGCCAGCAGTCCCAGCAGTGCCATAGCCAGAACACATCCGGTCAGCACCAATGGGTCGCGGGGTGTGGCCTGGTAGACGATGAACGCCAGCAGCCGACTGGCCAGAATTCCCACTAGCAATCCTACTGCGGAACCGAGAGCCAGCAACCGGACAGCGCGTCCCAACGCTGCCCGCAACACTTCCTTGCGCTGCGCGCCCAGGGCGATACGAATGCCCAGCTCCCGCTTGCGCTTGCTCACCGAGTAAGCCGCCATACCGAAGATGCCGATAATAGACAGCAGGGCGCCCATCATGCCCAGCACACCCAGAGACAGAGTAGCCATGCGCGGAGCAAACATCGCTCCGTTCATTTCACTGTTCCAGGTTTGGATAAAGGCGGGCAGTCTCGCATCCAGGTCCCGCAGTTTAGCCCGGATGGCTGCCGCCAGTTGCTGTGGGTCACGGCTTGACCGCACCACCATCCAGGTGCTGCTGCTGGGTGATTGCAGTATGGGAACAAACACTGCGAGCTGAGGATTCTCGCCGAGGTTGGCCGTGTATTTCCCGTCTTCGACGATGCCCACCACCTGGATGCGCGCGCCTTCACGCAATTTGAAGTAGCCGCCCAGGGCCCTTGCTGGGGAGCCAAAGATTTTGCGCGCGAAAACCTGGTTGACGATGGCTACGCGCGGGGCATTCTGATCGTCATGCCAGGTGAAACTCCGGCCTGAAAGCAGCGCTGTACCGGCGGCCTGAAAGTACTCAGGAGATACGTTGTAGCTGATTGCCTCCGCGGCGGCATTGGACGACCGGAAATCCGTGGTTTGCTCCGTAAAGATATTGGCCTTTGACCAACCCATATGTAAGGGAGGATAGTCTCCCACCATTCCCACCGAGCTCACGCCGTGAATTGTCGCGATCGCATCTGTCATGCGCTTTTGCATGGCTGTGACTTTATTGTCGCTGTAACCGGCGGTGCCCAGATCGGTTGACACCAGCATGGCATTCTGTGGTTCCACCCCAAGGTGGCTATGCAGCGAGCGCAGCAGTCCTCGCACCGCCACCAGCGAAGAGGTAACCAGCACCGCGCAGAGCGCAATCTGCACGCCCAACAACAGATCCCGAACGCCAATCTGCCGCCCCGGTGTGCTCCTGGCTCCTGACTTGATGATTTCGTAGGGATCGGTACGCAGGACCTGGCGCACGGGAACCGCGCCAAAGAGAAAGCCGCTTGCCAGGGCCAGCAGCAAAGCCACCGCATAAACATGCGCGTCGGGACTCACCGGCACATTGATGGGAAATTCGGGAAAGGGATGCCACGCGCTCAGCCAGCGCAACAACATTGCACCACCCCAGAGTCCCATGGTGCCACCGGCCAGCGAGACCAGCAGGGCTTCGCTGAACAGCCCGCGCAAAATGCGCTGGCGACTCGACCCCAGGGCCAGCCGCAGGGCGACTTCGCGGGAACGTTCGGCTGCGCGCGCCGTAAAGAGGCTGCCCAAATTGGCGCAGGCAGCGAGCAAAATCAACCCCGCCAGCAGCATCAACCCCGCGATAAATGCCCGCACCGCTCCGTTAAATAGGTCGCCCAGTCCCGGATGTCCTATGCCAAAACTCCCATCGGTCTCCTCTTTCGGATAGTTCTTAAGCAGATAAGCGCCAATGGAGTTTAGATCGGCGGTCGCCTGGGCTGGAGTGACTCCTGGCCTTAGATGCCCCAGGACATCGTCAATCCAGTGATTTCCCCGTTTGTTCAGCAGATTGTGCCCATCTGTCCCTTCTTGACTCACGATGGGCACGAAGAAATCGGGAGAAAAGGCCACAAGAATGCCGACGAACCCCGGCGGGGTTACTCCGATGATGGTAAAAGGCCGTTTGTTGAGCTGAACCACACGGCCAACCACGCTGCGATCATCGCGAAAGCGCGTGTGCCAGTACGCGTAGCTGAGCACCACATAGGGAGCGCTGTTGGGGCCATGCTCGTCGGAGGTGTGAAACAAACGGCCAAGATACGGCTGGATGCCTAGTACGTCGAAGTAGTTCCCACTGGTGCTGTAGCCCCACGAGAGCGCGGGGCCCTCGCCCATATCCAGCCCCACCTGATCAAAGGCAACCGCGGCCAGACTCTCAAAGCTGCGATTGCGCTCGCGCACGTCAAGATAGCTGGGATAGGATTCATTCTGACCATTGGTACGCCCCAGCTCATATAAGCTCTCCGCATGGGGCACATTCAGGGGACGCAGCACCAGCGCATTCAGCACTCCAAAAACCACGGCATTGGCACCAATGGCCACGGCCAGCGTCAGAACCGCCGCTATCGTGAAGCTGGGGGATTTGCGCAGCATGCGGAAGGCCAGGCGCAGGTCCTGGATCAAGATCCCCATCTGAGAAGTCTCCAAGCGTCTCCACGCACCTGAGTTGCAAACGCTAGGCCAAAGGCAAACAAGAGCAGGCCAAGTGTGAAAGGTGCTATTTCATTGAATCTCTGGTACTTGGCTGAGGAAAGGCAGCCGTCGACTTACGGACACAGTCGGCGGCCCTGGAGAGGCATTCGAGTCCGATGTCCGGTTGCGAAATCGAGTGTGCGTTATTGGACACATGTCCCATCAACCCTGCGGACTGGGTGGCGGTAACCCCCGCATGGTATCGTTTTCTATTGCCCTGAGCACTTTGAGGAAGACTGTATGCCCCGCTTTGAATATCGCAACCTCAAGCCCACCCCGGAGGCGGAAAAGGGATATCTGGCGTGGATTGAGCGATTGGACGAAGAGTTCATGAACCGCGACCCCGAGCATCGCTCCAACGTGGTGCGCGACACCTTGTGCGAGCTCTACCTTGGTCAGGCCTATGATGCCCGTCCCACCGGCGGGTCGTTGGCTACGCAGGCCCTGTTTCACAGCTTTGATCCGCGCAACACCACGCTGGAACCGGAGTATTACGGCGACGCGGACCCGGTGCGCTATGCCGAGCGCAAGCCGCTGATCTGGTTCTGGATGATGTTTGACCGCTCGCCCATAGGACTGAATCACTGGCTGGGATTCCGCGTGCGCGCCATGCTCGCTCGCCATGTCTTCAAGCACTGCGGCAAGAACGTGAAAATCTTTCACGGGGTGGAGATTTCCTTCGGCTACAACCTGACGGTGGAAGATAACTGCGTGATTCACAAGTATGTTCTGCTCGACGACCGGGGCGAGATCATTATCCACGAGGGCAGTTCGATTTCCGATTATGCCAATGTTTACTCGCACGCCCACGACCTGAATGACGGCATGATCGTCAACAACATGCGCACCGAAATCGGTCCGCGCGCGCGTGTGACCTACCATGCCACCGTGCTGAGCGGAGTGCGCGTAGGCGAACACAGCATGGTGGGCTCCATGGGCGTGGCCTCCAAGCCGGTTGAGCGTTTTCACATTGTGGCGGGAATTCCTGCCAAGACTGTGAAAGTGAAGGACATAGCGCCGGAAGAACTGAAGGGGGCAGGGGAGAGGAGATAGTTCGGAGAGGAGATAGTTTCAAGTTTCCGGCAACTGACGCCTGTACAATCAACCTAAAGCATGACGCTTCAACACGTTATCTACGTCTTCCAGGCCATTGCGTTTCTTTTCGCCATCAGCGTGCACGAATCGGCGCACGCCTTCACGGCCTGGCGCTGCGGCGATCCCACCGCTAAGATGCTGGGGCGCGTGTCGCTGAACCCTATACGCCACATAGACATAATGGGCACGCTGATCATGCCGGCCATCTGCCTGATAACCCACTTCCCCGTGATCGGCTGGGCCAAGCCCACTCCGGTGGATCCGCGCAACTTCGGACACGAGATCCGCGACGACATCCTTACCGCAATCGCAGGACCTATAAGCAACTTCCTGGTGGCCACGGCGGCGGTGATTTGTCTGATGCTGATTTCGCTGAGTTCACCGCAAGCCAGCCTCATCGTCAAAGCGGCGGCGATGATGGGCTATCCCGAAATCAGCAATTCGGCGCTGGTGCCTATTTCTGTTCTGCTCTATCAGGGTATGGTTATCAATGTTTTACTGGGCGTTTTCAACCTGATTCCGGTGCCGCCGCTTGATGGCAGCCACGTGGTGCGGCACATGCTTTCCGACCGCACCCGCGACATTTATGACCGTGTGGGCATCTTCGGTCTAATTCTTCTTCTGCTGGTGGGCGGCAACCTGCTGATGGCTATGATGTCGCCGTTCCTCGCAATATTTAATTCCCTGCTTATGAGAGTGTGAATGCCTTCTCGTTCCGACAACCGCAAAAAGCGCGTGCTCAGCGGCATGCGCTCCACGGGCAAGCTGCACCTGGGCAACTACGTGGGCGCACTCGATAATTGGGTTCGCATGCAGGACAAGTATGATTGCTTCTTCTTTGTCGCGGACTGGCATGCCTTGACCACCGACTACGCCGACACCTCCCAGATTAAGGAAAACTCATTGGAGGTGGTGCTGGACTGGCTGGCCGCCGGCCTCGACCCGGAGCGCTGCACGATGTTCATCCAGTCACACGTGCCGCAGCACGCCGAACTGCACCTGCTGTTTTCCATGATTACGCCCCTAGGCTGGCTGGAGCGCGTGCCCACCTACAAGGAGCAGCGCGAAAACATTCAGGATAAAGACCTTGGGACGTACGGTTTTCTCGGGTATCCGGTGCTGCAGGCGGCTGACATCCTGATTTATAAGGGCGATTACGTCCCCGTGGGCGAAGACCAGGTGCCCCACGTGGAGCTGACGCGCGAGATCGCGCGACGATTCAACATGTTCTACCAGGTGAAGCGTTCTTACGTTTTCCCCGAGCCGCAGCCGCTGCTCACCCCGGCTGCCAAGCTACCGGGCACGGACGGTCGCAAGATGTCCAAGTCCTACGGCAACACCATTTTGCTGACCGACCCCGAGCCCCTGGTGCGGCAGAAGCTGAAAACCATGGTGACCGACCCCGCCCGCATAAGGCGCAGCGACCCGGGGAATCCTGACATCTGTCCGGTGGGAGATTTGCACAAGATATTCAGCGATCAGCCCACCATCGCCAGGGTCTGGGAAGGCTGCAAAACCGCCGGAATTGGCTGCATTGAATGCAAAAGCTGGGTGGCCGATGCACTGGTAAGTGTGCTTCACCCCATGCAACAGCGGCGAAAAAAATACGAGGACAACCCCCGCCTGGCGTGGGATATTGTGGAGAACGGATCCAGCAAAGCTCGCAAGATAGCCAACGCCACCATGGACGAGGTGCGCGAAGCCATGCAAATGTCGGTGGAGAAACCTGGAGCCAGGAGCCGGGAGTCAGGGGTCAGCTAGCTCCGTGGGGAAATCTATTATTCGTTGTCCTACGAAAGCATTCGTATCAGGACACGGCTTCTGCCGTCCGCGCAATGGCTAATCTGAAACGGCTTAAGCCGCTGGATTTAGAGGTTTTGCTGACTCCTGACTACTGACTCCCTACTACTTTCATCATGACCGAGCCGAACCCGAATATCGCAAACCCGCCCGAAGCACCGCCTAAGCCGCCGCAGAAGCAGAGCGACTTCCCATTTGCGGTCACCGTGGCTGAGGTATACGACGGCCCGCTCGATCTGCTGCTGGACCTGATCCGCAAGCAGGACATTGATATCTACGATATCCCCATTGCCAAGATCACGGCGCAGTACCTTGGCTACGTGGAGCGCATACGGCAGCTGGACGTGAATGTGGCTGCCGACTTCATCTACATGGCTGCGGTGCTCATCCAGATCAAGTCCAGAATGCTGCTGCCGCGCGACCCGGACGCGCCTGCGGAGGCACAGGAGGATCCGCGCGCCGAGCTGGTGAACCGGCTGCTGGAGCACGAAAAGTTCAAGACCGCGGCCCAGATGTTGCTGCAGAAGCAGCAGATCGAAGACGCAGTGCTGACCAATCCCGCGGTCCGCGAGTTCATGGAGGCCGAGGGCACGGAACCGGAGCTGGCGGCGGACATCATTGACCTGGTGAAAACTTTCCAGCAGATTCTGCAGCGGGCAAAGTCGCGGCCCGTGCTGGAAGTGGACGAAGAGGCGGTCACGGTTTCGCAAATGATTGAGTACTTGCGGCGGCGTCTGATGATGGAGGACAAGCCGATTCGGCTCAAGCATCTTCTGCGCAACCTGCAGTCGCGGCAGGCGCTGGTGTGCATGTTCCTGGCCCTGCTGGAGCTGGTGCGGCTGCAAGCGATTCAGTTGCGGCAGGAGGCGCTGTTCGGGGAAATCCTGGTACGCAAGCACGCAGAATTCGACAACGTCTTCGGCGAGCAGAGCGCGGTCCGGGACGACTGGCGGTAGAGCGTAGCCCCGGCATCGTGCCGGCCCGATACGCGGGCGGGACGCGCGGGTGAACAGCCGCCGAGACGGCGGCGCTGTTCATCGGAAAAACATTATGAGTATCAAACCCAAAATTGAAGCGATTATTTACGCGGCGGAAGAGCCGGTCAGCCTGGAACACATCACCAGCCTGCTCAAGGAGGCGGTGGTGTCGGAAGAAGGCACGCCGCTCACAGATGCCGAAATCAAATCCCGGGTGCGGGCCGCGGTGGACGAACTGGTGAACGAATACGCCGCCTCCGAGCGCGCCATGGAAATCCGCCAGGTCGCCGGCGGCTACCGCATGGCCACCAAGCCCGAGCATCACGACGTGGTGCGCGCCTTCGCCAAGAGCCTGAAGCCGCCAGTGCGACTTTCGCTGCCGGCGCTGGAAACATTGGCGGTCATCGCTTACAAGCAGCCGGTCACGGTGCCCGAAATCAGCGAAATCCGCGGCGTGGATTCCAGCGGCGTCATCGCCACCCTGCTGGAGCGCAAGCTGGTCACCACTGCCGGGCGCAAAGCGGTGATCGGCCGGCCCATTCTCTACAAAACCACGAAGGAGTTCCTGCTGCGCTTCGGGCTGAAGGATGTGAGCGAGTTGCCCAGCATGGAAGAATTCGAGAAGCTAGCCAGCGAGGCGCTGCAACTCGATATGGCGGGCGGGGTCGCCGACGCCACCGGCGTCCCGGATGTTCCAGAAAACCAAAGCGGATCGGCTCCGGCGGAAGCGGAAACGGCGCAAGTCGAAGCACCTAGCAACGTGCAGACAATGGCGGGCGCACAGCAGGAAGGTGAGGAAGAGATCGCCCGCGAAGAAGCTGCCGGGGATTAACGAAGCTGCACGCCAGATGATTCGGGCCTCAAAGCCCTCTGCATGACGGCTTTGCTTTGCAAGGCGCTCGCGGCGAGGTGAGAAACTTACCTTGAATTTCGTGAATGGGAAGAATTGTGGGTGGCCTCACGGCTGGGAGTCTCCTGGCACTTCCGAAAAGACCGTTTACCTACTTTCGCAGCGAATCAACACGCTTGCCGTCATCCGATGAGCAACTCCTTTACAATTGATTAAGGCCCTTTTCTCCATGAACGGTCAACCCGCTGCCAAAAGCACGGTTCAATTTCTGTGTGCCTTTTTGTAAACCCAGCAGTCTGAATCGCAAATGACGCTCGAACGATTGCAAAAGATCATTGCCGCCGCCGGCGTCACTTCCCGGCGCAAAGCGGAGCAGCTGATCTCCAGCGGCCAGGTAGAGGTGAATGGGCAGCTGGTTACCGAACTGGGCACAAAGGCCGATCCCGAGCGGGACCATATCCGGGTGGGCGGCAAGCTGCTGCGCGGCCCTGAGCGCCACGTGTACCTGCTGCTGAACAAGCCTAAGGGCTTCGTGACCACGGCGGCCGACCCGGAAGGACGGCCCACCATCATGGACCTGCTTCAAGGCCTGCAGACCCGGGTTTACCCCGTGGGGCGGCTGGATTATGCGAGCGAAGGCCTGCTGCTGCTGACTAACGACGGAGAGCTGGCCAACAGCCTGACTCGCGCCTCATCGCACGTGCCCAAGACTTATCTGGTGAAAGTAAGCGGGCGACCCAGCGACGAAACGGTGGCCAAACTTCGATCCGGCGTAGTGCTGCGCGAGCCGGGCAAAGCCCCGGTGAAGACCGCCCCTGCCAGAATTCACCTGACACGAGATGCTCCTAATCCCTGGTACGAGGTCACGCTGATTGAAGGCCGCAACCGGCAGATCCGGCGCATGTTCGAGGAAGTCGGGCATCATGTGGAGAAGATAAAGCGGGTGAAGTATGGACCGCTGGAACTGGATGTGGCTCCGGGAGAATACCGGAAGCTACAACCGGAAGAAGTCAAGCGACTACAATCCGCCGCGGGCAGTGTCCAGCGCCAGGCAGAGCATTTTTCCTCCTAGGCGCGCTTGCGGGGCCGCCGCGGCGGCACGCTCTTTCTGACTCGTTTTTTCGCGCGCGCCAGCTTGGGAGTCAGATGTCCCTCGTCAATTTCCGGCTCGTCTGGGCGGAGCCCCCAAGCTTCGGTTCCTGTGGTCGGCCCCGAAGGGTTGATGTTGGGATGGGCACGCGTGGGCTTATCGCCGAAGGGATTGATGTCGGGGTTGATAGGCTTCGCCATTCAGGTTGTGATGCCAGAAGGCCGACGCCGCGCTGCTAAACCTCGGCCGAGCCCACATCTGCGGTCAGTTCCGTGACAAAACCGCGCTGGCATTTTGGGCAGCTACTCGCACCCGCATTCGCCATTGGCTAAAATGACCTCTCACGGAGGTGGGTATGGCTTTCAGCGCAGACGAAGTTCGTGCCAACCGCGACTACTTCAGCCACAAACTCCGCGCGGAGAAACAACGCAGTGACGTTCTGCACGCGGTTAAGGGCGAAGGCCCCTTCGATTTCACGCTGCTGGACACGCGTGGCAGAGAGCCGTTTTCCGCAGGGCATATTCCCGGCGCGATATGCGCGCCATTAGAGGAACTTGAGCAACTCCTGCCGACTCTCGCCAAAGAAAGCGAAATTGTGACCTACTGCTGGGGGCACGATTGACAGCTTTCAGCGAAAGCGGCTCTGCAGTTGGCAGAGCGCGGATTCTTCGCGAAAGAAATGAATGTCGGCTGGAAGGAGTGGACGTACAACCGGCACCCCACACATAAAGGCAAGCTGGTGGATGGCTTCCGCTGCGAATGCAGCCGGGCCGAGAGCAAAGCTGCCTAGAAGAACTCTATCTGTGAGTTCCGCACAGGCCTGTATCAGGTACCGGGACTGTCTCTACTGCCCCGAACTGGGCTTCTGCTGATAAGGGGCCTGCAGGTATTTGCGCGCTTCTTCCAAAGCGCCCTGGGTGTTGTCGTTGGTCTGCAGGGCCTGGCGGTACTCATTGGTGGCGCGCTCGCGCTGGCCGGTCAGGTCAAAAATATTTCCCAGCCGAATGTGGCTCCACACTTCGACCCATTTAGGGTCCAGGTCGCCGGCTTCAGCTTCGCGGTAGGCGTTGGCAGCGGCCTGGTAGTTGTGCTGGAGGAAGAAGACTTCGGCGATGCGGTAATGCGCCAGCGAACTGTTCTTGTTGAGGTCGAGCGCTTTCTGGAACTCGGACAGAGCCTGGGCCAGATCACCCTGACGGACAAAGCCCTGGCCGCGCATGATGGCGGTGCGCACCTTGACGTCGGAGGAGTTCTTCAGGACCCAGTCGTTGGGGTCAATCACGATGCGGCGCGGACGGCCATAGGTGTCAACGGTATAAGGCGAATCGGTGCCTACCACCTCGATGCGCTTCTGTTCGGTCTTGCCGTCGGTATCCACCCTCAGTTCAACCGGCATGCGGAAGAGGTCGAGGTCCTGCGTGATCTCGCCCACGATGCGGAAGCCCTTGCCGCTGCCCAAGCGATAGACAGTGTACTTGTTCTTGAAATCGGGAGCGCCGGTGGAGTTCAGCCACTGGGTGAAGAACCAGGTGAGCTGGTCGCCATAGTGCTGCTGGGCCAGGTTCTGGAAATCGGCCACGGTAGCGGACTTGCCGGCAAACTGGATGGCGAAGCCGCGCATGGTGTTGTCGAATTTGTCGTCGCCCATGATCCAGCGGAGCATGTTGAGAATTTCCGCGCCTTTGTCGGTGGTAAGGGACTGGAATTCAGGCGAGAACGGGTCCATCTTGCCGACGCTGGCCAGGGGAACGGTGTCATAGGCGAGAGCGCCCACGCTGACGTCCTTCATCATGTCCTGGAAAGCCTGCTCGCCGGCCGCCTCTTCCACGTAGCGCACCTCGGAATAGCGAGCGAAGCCGTCGTTCAGCCACCAATCGTTCATGCTGGCCGGGCTCACGGAGACGCCCCACCACTGGTGGGCGATGGTATCGGCCAGAAGGCGGTAATTCACCTTGTCACCGACGTTGCCGGAAGACAAGGCTGCAACCTCGGGGGCCCAGGCAGTGGGCAGGCCGGCATCGTCGGGAATTTCCACCACTTTCAGGCTGGTGGACATGGGCTGGCCGTAGAGCGAGGAGAAATACTGGAATTCCTTGGCGGCGGTTTCGCCGTACTGAGAGGCGATGTTCTTGTGCAGGGGCTGGAAATAAACGTGAACGTTCAGTCCGCCGGCGGTGTAGACGCTGTCGCCGAACTGGCCCGCGATGATGGTACCGGGGAAGCTGGGCTTGTCCCAGACCAGCGTGAAAGTGTGCACGGGCCCGCTGGCGGCGGGCTCGGCCACGGGAGCAGGCAGGCGTTCACGCTCACCGCGGCGGCGACGTGAGGGAGCAGCTTTCTTGGCCGCCTCCTCGGTTACGGCGGGAGCCCCGCCGGCCACAGTGGTGGCGCCACTGCCGATTACGGTCATGAAATTAGGCACCGTAATGTGCATGGTGGCGGTAAAGCGGTTGAGGCCATAGCCGCTGACGGGGAACCAGCGCCCGGGATAGAGCAGATATGAGGTTTCGGGTCCAACGTAGGCCAGCTTGAGGCCCTGCACCGGGCTGTTATCAGCGGACTCGAGGGTGCCGGCGTAATCAATGGTCAGGCTAGTGGAGTTGCCCTTGGTCAGGCCGTTGGGCAAAGCGACGCGGATAGTGGAATCCTGGGTAACACGCTCCACCGAAAGCGGCTTGCCATCAGCGTCGAGCACGCGAGTGGGCCGCAGGTCGTTATGCAGTTCGAAAACCGCGACGCTCAGGTCCTCAAGCGCCGTAAACTTGACTTGAACGTGGGCCACCAACTGGTGCTTGGAGGGGATGAGCTGGGCGTCAATATTGTAGCTATCCACCTGCAGGCGCGGCTTTTCCGCGGCTTTTGCCGGGCGGACGGCCAACAAAACCATCGCTGCAACAAGACACAGCAATGCCCGGGATTTCGTTCTTACGGGTACCAAGTACATTTTGTCTCCCGGAGAGCTATCAAATTTCGATGTAAGTAGCGGCAAAAAAGATGCGAACAAGTCGTCCCTTCTGCCGTTTTTTATGGCAAACGACACCATTGCGGCCAGGCATAGCGCCGCGGCCGAGGGGTAGCTCTTCCGCTCCGCAATTCTAGGATAACGCAGCCAGCACTGCTTCTGCAGCGCGCTCGGCAGCGGGCCGGGCGGGGCTCTCGCCGTCCGAACGCAGCCGGTCCCTAACCCGCGCCAGGCCCTCCAACATTTTGGCCCGTTCTGCGCTATCGGACAGCAAGGGCTGGAGACGGGAAACTACGTTTTCCGGCGTGAAATTGGACTGCACCAGTTCGGGGACGACCTCCGCACCGGCTATCAGGTTCACCATGGCGAAATGGTGCAGTTTGACCAGGGGGCGGCCCAAGGCGAAGCTGAGGGGCGAGACACGGTAGACCATGATAAAGGGCGTGCCCATCATGGCCGCCTCGACCGTGGCGGTGCCGCTGGCCACAACGGCAGCCCGGGAGTGGACTAGAGCACTGCGCGCGTCAGCCAGCAAGTGGATGTGGCTTCCCTCCCCCGCCAGCCGGCGCAGGAAGCTGGTTTGCAGCGTGGGCGCCACCGGCAGCAGGAATTCATAGCCCTGTCCCAGGCGAGCGGCGGCTGCCAGCATGGTGGGCAGGTTCATCTCCACTTCGCGGCGGCGACTGCCGGGCATGAGCGTGATCCAGGGCTTGGCAGGGTCGAGCCCGTTTTGGCGTGCCAACTCGTCACGGCTGATGCTGGGACGGCCGGCTTCGGCCAGGGGATGACCGACAAACTGCGCAGGCACGCCCCAGTGACGCCAGAAGTCCACTTCAAAGGGAAAGATGGTGAGGGCCTGGCGCACGTATCTGCGCACGATTCGCGCTCGCCACTGGCGCCAAGCCCAGAACTGGGGCGCCACGTAGTAGACCACCGGGATGCCGCGCCGGTGCAGGGCGCGGGCCACGCGCAGGTTGAAAGCGGGCGAATCAATGACCACGCCTATATCCGGACGGCGCTGGGCGATGGCTCGACGCAGGCGGCCGAAACGCGCGTAGATGCGGGGCAGATGGCGGAGGATTTCGGTGATGCCCACCACGGCGATGTCTTTGGCATCCACCAGCGTTTCGCAGCCGGCGGTACGCATGCGGTCGCCGCCCAAGCCGAAAACTTCCAGATCGGGCCGGCGGCGGCGCAAGGCTTCGATGAGCTGCGCGCCGTACATGTCACCGGAAGCCTCGCCGGCGGAGATGAGAATGCGAAGGGGGGCAGTTGTGGGGTCAACCGTCGTTCGTCGCTGGTCGTTAGTCGCTGGCAAAGGCTGTTCTGTTCGGCCAGAATAGCAAGGTTCGGGCTGGGATTTCAGCCTAAGCTTGGTGAGAATTGGTGGCCGGCAATTGATGCATTGTCAGGAGCGGAGACTGCGAAGCAAGAAGTTGTGAGCTGGCTGCCGCTCTGAACTAGTTAAGACCCACGCGGCGCTGCAGGTCCTTAAAACGGCGGTCCTGGCGGACGGGATCGAAGAAGGGATGAATTTTAAGGAACTGCAGAATGTTAGACTGCTCCTGGTAGGCCCGCTCGAACCAGACAAATGCTTCGTCGTAGTCGCCAAGCGCCAGGTGAGGATTAATAAGGGCCCCGGCTGGAACATAGCTTGTCTGCCGTCGTTGTTTCAACTCGTTAATAAGGCGAAGAGCTTCCGCGCGATTCCCGGCGCGCGCTTCTGCCGTTGCCAGTAATTCGATGGAACCCGGGCTGCGGTGCATAAGGGAAGCAGTTTTTTCGAGCTCGGGGATCGCCAACCCGGGTTGCCCTTTGCCAATCAATGCGAACCCGAGGAAATAGTGAGCACTTGCATAGTCCGGATGCACGGCCACTACGCTGCGCAGTTCCCGAATGGCCTCATCATAGCGGCGGGCATGAAACAGAATCCACCCTATACTGATGCCGGTTACGCCAAGCGGGTCCAATTCGCGGGCGCGCCGCGCCCAGGCTAAGGCCTCGTCGGGGCGCCCCTGGCACATCAGCCAGTCGGCGTAACCGAGGTGGGTGGCGGCATCGTTTGGGTTCAGCTCAAGGGCCTGCTTGTACTCTGCCTCGGCATCGGTCCACCGCCACTGTTCACGAAAGACGTCGGCCAACAAGGCATGTGGCTCGGCGAGCTGAGAGTCCATTTCCAGTGCCTTTTGAGCGGCACTGATGATTTTGGGACGCACTTCAGCGGGGGGAGCACCGACGAAAATCGTATCCAAAGCACCGTACGCCTTGGCCAGGCCAACGTAGGCGGGCGCGAAGGTCGGATCTTGGCTAATTGCCTGCTCAAAATATCCAATAGTCTTTTCGATGTCAGCCTGGCTGTTGCCTTTGGCAAACTCACCTTTGAGATAACTCTCATAAACTTCAGGGGAGACATAACGCGCCGCCACAAGCCTGGACTGCTCCTGTCCGGTAATCGTAACCTCGACCTTCTCAGCGATGGATCGCGCTATGTCGCTCTGCAGGGCAAGCACATCCCCCATCTTCCGATCGTAGGTCTCCGACCAGAAGTGCTCGTCGGTATCAGCCCGAATTAATTGTGCGTAAACGCGAATGCGACTGCCCTCCCTTAATACCGAACCTTCGACAACCGCCTCCACCCGGAGTGTTCCGCCGATATCCGGGACTGAGAGCTGCGTATTTTTGAATCGCATGACCGAGGTGCGGGAAATGACGCGCAGATTGTGGATTCCGGAAAGGCGTCCGATGATGGCCTCAGTCATCGCGTCCGCCAGGTATTCCTGCCCGGCATCGCCAGACAAATTTTTCAGGGGTAACACGGCCAGCGATTTGATGGCCAGCTGATGCGCGGGCTTAGCAATGCTGGTACGGAACAACAGCACAGCAGCAACAACGAAAACCGATAGCACAGCCGCTCCCCCGAGCAGCACTCGCAAATGTGCGAAACGGAGTCTCCTTTGAGGAGACCGGGGGGAGGGGACCAAAGCTCCCGAGTCGGTCACCGTGACATTCAATTGTCCTGAAGGGGTTGCTGTCGCCGAAGGAACATTGCTCACTGGCGCAATAAAGCGGTACCCCCGGCGCGGAATAGTCTCGACGAAACGTGGTGCGTCGGGCGAATCGTCCAATACTTCCCGAATGCGGGCAACGGCATTGTTCAGGCCGTGGTCGAAATCCACGAAAGTATCAGACGCCCACAGCTTGGCATGCAACTCTTCGCGGGTAATCACTTCCCCTGCGCGTTCCACCAACACCGCTAGAACTTGAAACGGCTGCCCGGAAAGGCGGAGCCGCATCCCGCTTTTGCGCAGTTCTCCTCCTTGAGGGTTGATTTCAAAAGCGCCGAAGCGGCGGACGACGGGAGCCTGCGTAGCGTCCGGCATACAGAACTCTGGCGGAAAAGGCTATCACACAAAACGAACGATGCGGAGATGGGGTCTGATCTTCCGTGGAATGAAGGAGTTACCTTCTGATAGAGATTGGTTGCGAAAAGGAGCGCAGGAGTATTGACTCGCCAGGCCGGAACGGCGAAGGTTCGCGACGGCCGCGATGCCGGCCAGAAGGAGGAAGTAGAGCAATGAAAGCAACGGGCGGAAAAAGACTAAAGTGGGCGATCGGATGTTTGGGCGTGTTGCTCGTGGTCGCGGCGTACACTTGGGCTGGGCCAGCTCGGGGCGTTACGCCTACTTTCATAGGGCGGGCAACGTTCGACAGGTTCAAGGTGAAGAGCGACCCACAACCCACTTTTGATTTCGCGGCGCAGGCGAAACCTGGGATGGACATGGTGGTCCGGACTTTCGACTACCTGCCTCGCAGCACCACGGGATGGCACAAACACCCCGGGCCGGTTTTCATCAATGTTATCAGTGGAACGGTCACCTTCTACGAGTACGACGATCCGACTTGCACGCCAAAAGTGGTCACGGCGGGTCATGGGTACGTTGATACCGGGCACGGGCACATAGGTCGAAACGAGACCGATCTGCCGGCCAAGGACGTAACCATCTCCATCGTACCCGTGGGGGAAACTCATCTTCGCGAAGACATTCTGCAGGGCCAACCCTGCTTCACCGCGGAATAAGGATTCACGAAGCAGGGGGGCCAGATTTTGCAGCAATTGCTGAGGCGCTTAAGCGCTGAAGCATCTCGCGCGAGGCGTCACAGCGCAGTGGGTGCACGCGAGACCCCTCGGGGCTTAAGCCCACTCGGGGTGACGCCTTGCTTGAGGCGTTTCGCGGGCGAGGGCGCCCGCGCCACAAACAAATTCTCCTTGACGAGAAAGCAGGTCCTTCGCTGCGCTCAGGATGACAAGCTTTTAATTACAGGGCGTGATCAGTCATTACGAGCAACGCTGAGCTAGTCGTCGCCGGCGACGGGGCTGGGGGTGCCGGCAGGGATTTCCTGGTCCTTGTACTGCAGCTGGTAGAGCTTCCAATAAATGCCGCGCTGGGCAAGCAATTGCTGGTGGGTGCCCATTTCCCGCAGCTTGCCTTTGTGCATCACCAGGATTTTGTCGGCGCGCTGAACGGTGGAGAGGCGGTGGGCGATCACGATGGAGGTGCGCCCTTCGACCATGCGGGTGAGAGCCTCGCGCACACGGAATTCGGTTTCGGTATCCACGCTGGAGGTGGCTTCGTCGAGAATAAGAATTTTCGGGTCGTGAGCCAGGGCACGCGCAAAAGAGATGAGCTGCTTCTGGCCCGTGGAAAGGGTACTGCCGCGCTCGCGCACGCTTTCCTTGAAGCCCTCGGGCAGGCTGCGAATGAAATCGGCGACGTTGACCTCTTCCGCAGCGCGCTCTACCGCTTCGTCTTCGATCCAGGAGGAGCCCAGGCGAATGTTCTGCTCCACCGTGCCGCTGAAAAGGAACGGATCCTGCAGGACCACGCCGTAACGGCGGCGCAGGTCGTTGAGGTCCATGTCGCGTACGTCCACGCCATCAATGCGCACAGCACCTTGCTGCACGTCGTAGAAGCGCATCAGCAGGGAGATGATGGTGGTCTTCCCTGCCCCGGTGTGGCCGACGATGGCCACGGTCTCGCCGGGTTCAATGGCAAAGCTGACGTCGCGCAGCACCCAGTCGGGCTCAGTTGCCTGCCCATCACCGTTCGCCGGAGATGGTTTTCCGTCCTGGCCGTCTAAGCCCCCGATGGGAATGTTGCGATAGGCAAACCACACGTGGTCGAACTCGATGCGCCCGGGACCCGCCGGAACTTTGGTGGCGGCGGGCGAGACCACCTCCGGTGCGGTATCCACCAGCTTGAAAACCCTCTCGGCGGCGGCCATGGCGGACTGCAGGATGTTGTACTTCTCACTAAGGTCCTGTATGGGGCGGAAGAAGCGCTGCGCGTACTGAATAAAGGCAACCAGGGTTCCCAGCGTGGTCACGGCGGTGACCACGTGAAACGTGAGGTGGCCGCCGGAGGTGGAAACCGCCACGCTGCTGGAGGTGATATGCCGGATCACGTCGCTGCCGCCGAACCAGATGACACTGGCAATGGCGGTGGCGGACAGAATTTCAATCACCGGGTAGTAAACGGCGTAGGCCATGATCGCGTCCAGAAACGCGTCCATGTGCGAAGCGTTTATCTTTTCGAATTTTTGGAACGCGCGCTTCTCGCGGTTAAAGAGCTGCAGCACCATCATGCCGCTGACGTGTTCCTGCAGATAGGCGTTAATACGCGCAATCGCCACGCGGATGCGGCGGTAGGAATCGCGCACCTTGCGCCGGAAAACCATGGTGGCGAAGAAGATGAAGGGCAGCACGGCGAAAGTGATGAGCGCCAGCTTCCAGTTCATGCTCATCATGATGGCCACAATGCCGGCGAGCACGAAGACATCCTCAAAGATGGAGACCACGCCGGCGGTGAACATTTCGTTCAGGGCGTCCACGTCGGTGGTAACGCGGGTAACCAGGCGGCCTACCGGGTTCTTGTCGAAGAAGCCGATGTGCATATGCTGCAGGTGACGGAAAATCTGGCTGCGCAGATCGAACATCACCATCTGCCCCGTCCACTGCATGTAATAGGTCTCCACGTATTCCAGGAGGAAGCTGAATACGAGGCTGGCAACGTAGAGACCGGCGACCTCGCCAATGCCGGTAAGGGCATTGTTGCTCAGGCGGGAGCCCAGCCAGCTGTGGGCCGCTGACTTGTCGGGAGCGAGATAGCGGTCCACCGCTATCTTCACCAGAAAAGGCTGCAGGACATCCGCGCCGGCTTTGAAGAGGATGCCCGTGAGAACCAGACCGACCTGCCACTTGTAGGGACGCAGGTAGGTGAGCAGGCGCCGCATCAGGCGGCTGTCGTAGGCTTTCCCCAGTATCTCTTCTTCGTGGATATTGCCGGCCATCGGTTAAGTAAAGGGTACCCTAAATAGACGATTTTGGAAGCGTCCAGGATGGAAAAGAACTCACCACATAGGACACCGAGGACACAAAGGATTCTATAGCCTTCGTGGTCCTTTGTGTCCTTTTTGGTTACGCGATTTTGCGCAGGACCAGCGCCGAATTCTTTGAACCGAAGGCCACGCAGTTGCAGATGGCGTGCTCAACGGCAGCGCAGCGGCCCGCGTCGGGTACGTAATCGAGATCGCAGGCGGGGTCGGGCTGCTCCAGGTTGATGGTGGGCGGGATGCGGCCATGTTCCATGGCCACCAGAGTGGCTGCTATGCCGGCGGCCCCGCTCGCGCCCTGGGGATGGCCGATTTGCGATTTCAGAGCCGACATAGGGGTTTTCTCCGCGTGCTTGCCCAGCACTAGCTTAAGGGCGCGCGTCTCCACCCGGTCATTGAGCTGGGTGGAGGTGCCGTGCAGGTTGACGTAGTGAACGTCTTCGGCGGCGATGCCCGCTTCTTCCAGGGCCAGGCCGATGGCGCGCGCCGGTTCTTCGGCGTTTTCGTCCATGCGCACGCGGTGGAAAGCTTCGCAGGTGGAACCCCAGCCGGCCAGTTCGGCGTAGATGCGGGCGCCTCGGGCGCGGGCGTGCTCGTAGTCCTCCAGAACAAACATCCAGGCACCCTCAGCCAGCACAAAGCCATCACGGTCGGCGGAGAAGGGGCGCGAGGCACGCTCCGGGGCGTCGTTCCACCTGGCCGTAAGCGCGCGCAGCATCATGTAGCCCTTCATGATGCCGGGCTTGATGGGAGCGTCTACGCCGCCCACCAGGATGGCCGAGTGCACACCGGCCTGAATGTGGCGCAGGGCATAGCCTAGCGCGTCAGTGGAAGAAGTGCAGCCGCTGGTGACCACGTGGCTCATACCACGAAAACCGAAGCGCATGCTGATTTCGCTGGACTGCGTGCCCATGGTGCCGCTGGGAATGCAGAAAACGCTGACTTGCTTCACCTGTCCGCTGTGCCACAGCCGGTACTGGTCCTCAGAGAATTCCTGCGCCCCGCCGCCGGTACCGAGCACCACGCCAAAGTCGCGCTTCTCCTCCAGAGACATGTGCCCGGGATCGAGGTGGGCATCGCGCAGGGCTTCCGTGGAGGCAGCCAGAGCCAGAGGTATGATCCGGGAAACATGCTTGCGCTCGTGCGGCGCCACCCATTCCAGCTCGTTGAAGTCGCGCACCTCGCCGGCGATCTGCACCGGCTGGTTGGAAGGGTCAAAGCTGGCGATGCGCGCCACCCCGCTTTCGCCCGCAAGCAGCGCACGGCAGAAGGCTTCCCGGCCAATCCCGTTAGGACTGACCACACCCATTCCGGTGATGACGGCTCGTGTCATGATTTACTCAGATGTCCGCGGGCGCGCTTCCGTTACGAGGTATTGCTCAATTCCCATGGGCCAGAAATGGGATAATCAAACGTATTGGCCGATATGCCGTTGGGATTGTACATTTCCGTTCCCTTCTGCCGCACCAAGTGCAGTTACTGCAACTTCGCCTCGGGGGTGTTTCCCCGGGCCCTGTACACCCGCTACGTGGACCAGGTATGCACGGAGATGAGGCAGGCGCCAGCCACTGCTGCCGCGCTGGGCGGGCATTTTGAGGCGGCAGTGGACTCGGTCTACCTGGGCGGCGGAACCCCGACAGTGCTGCCGGCGGAAGATTTGCAGCGGCTTTTCGCTTGCCTGCGCGAGACATTCGCGGTGGCGCACGACGCTGAAATCACGATGGAATGCGCCCCGGGCAGCCTGAACGAGCGCATAGTGGAAACTCTTGCCGTCTGCGGCGTGAACCGCGTCAGTCTGGGGGTGCAATCCATGGTAGACGGCGAAGCCGCCGCCGTGGGGCGGCAGCATAAGCGCGCTACCGTGCTGGACGACATTGCCCGCCTGCGCGCAGCCGGAATTCACAACCTCAACCTGGACCTGATTGCCGGGCTGCCGCACCAGACTGACGCCAGTTGGCAAACTTCGTTGGACGAGGTCATCACCACCGGCGTGCCGCACGTCAGTGTGTACATGCTGGAGGTGGACGAGGACTCGCGTCTGGGACGCGAATTGATTGCCGGCGGTACTCGCTATCACGCCCACTTTGTGCCCGATGAGGACGCGGTGGCCGATTTCTACGTGGAAGCTGGCCGGCGGCTGAATGCGGCGAGTGTGGCCCAATACGAGATTTCCAACTTCGCCCGCCCCGGCGCCGGTTCCAGCCACAATCTCAAATACTGGACGCGGCAGCCGTACCTGGGCTTCGGCGTAGACGCGCACTCCATGCTGGAGGCGCCGGCGGACGCGTATGAGTTGTCATGCGTCGAGGCAGCGCGGCCAGAAGGTGCGGTTGGCGGCTCTCGTCCCTGCGCGGTGTCGCAAGCAGATGTGGAGGCGGTGCGCTTTTCTAATTCGGATTCGCTCGAGGATTACCTGGCCGGCGCGGCGCTGAAGGCGACACCGGTTTCCTGGGCTCAGGCGCGCGAAGAAGCATTTTTTCTGGGGCTGCGACTGAATCGCGGCGTGGACCTGCAGGCAATTGCCCTGCGCTTCGGCCTGCCTGGAGAACTGGAGGACACAATCGCACAACTTTGCGCCGAAGGGCTGGTGGAACGCGAGGACAACTTCGCTCGGCTGAGCGAGCGCGGGCGTTTGTTGTCGAATGAAGTGTTTCAGCGGTTCCTATCATGTGATGCTGCTGTCAAACGGTGAAGGAGTGGACTCTCCGCAGGTGAGAAAGGGCGTATCCTTCGCTTCGCTCAGGATTTCGGCAGCGGGCTCGAACGCCCGCTAAACGCCTCAATTTTGACCCTCCGGGGCAAGTTCATTAGACTTTTGCTTTTGGCGCAGCATCGGAGCTGCCGTCGCTGAGTGCTGACTGCTGACGCCTGATTGCCATGCCTTCCAAAACCGGGATCCAACCCGCGATCGTGGACCTGCGCAGCGACACCGTGACGCGGCCTACCCCGGAGATGCGGCAGGCCATGGCCGAAGCCGAGGTGGGCGACGATGTTTATGGCGAAGACCCGACTATCAACCGGCTGGAGCAGCGGGCAGCGGAAGTTTTCCAGCGCGAAGCCGCCATTTTCGTGCCCAGCGGCACCATGGGCAATCAGATCGCCATCAAGGTCCACACCAACCCGGGCCAGGAAATCATCTGCGAGGAGCGCGCGCACATTTTCAATTATGAAATGGCGATGCTGGCGCACTTCTCCGGCTGCGTGGCGAGGCCGGTGCCTGCAACCGACGGCATCCTGAGCTGGGAGCGCATTGAGCGGGTCATGGCGCCCAAAATCTACTACCGGGCACAGACCGGGCTGATTTCGCTGGAGAACACGCACAATATGGCCGGAGGCACGGTCTATCCCCCGGCGGTATTTGAGGATATCTGCGAGCGGGCGCATCAAGCCGGACTGCCTGTTCACCTGGATGGCGCGCGCGTTTTCAATGCCGCGGCGGCACTGGGGAAGTCAGTTGCTGAAATCGGCAGGAAAGCGGACTCGATCATGTTCTGCCTGTCCAAAGGCTTAGGCGCGCCGGTAGGTTCGCTGCTGGTGGGAAATCGGACTTTTGTTGACCAAGCACGGGTCTATCGCAAGTCGCTGGGCGGCGGGATGCGGCAAGCGGGGGTGCTGGCGGCAGCAGGGCTGATCGCGCTGGAAAAAATGCCGGCGCGGCTGGGCGAGGACCACGCCAATGCCAAGTTCCTGGCCGCGGGCCTGGCGCAGGTTCCCGGCATTCGTCTGGACGCGAGCAAGGTGGCTACGAATATTCTGGTCTTCAACGTCGCTGGGACGGGCATGACGTCATTCGATGTCTGCAAGAAGTTGAGCGAGCGCGGGGTGCTGGCCAGCGGCATTGACGCTGAGCACATCCGCATGGTCACGCACCTGGATGTAGACCGCGCCGGGTGCGCCCGCGCGCTGGAAGCCGTGCAGGCCATCTGCGGGCGCGGCAGCCGGGTGGGCGCCGCCGATTGATGACATCACATGATGCGAAGAGCGCAGTTGGTATTCCGAATATTTCGGAATCGCATGTAACTCAGTGAGGAAGGTCATCATGAAAATCGAGATCAAACGCTGTTTTCTTTGAGCCGACATTCGCCATCAGGCCGGGAGCCTGAAGCGCGAACTGGAAACTCAGCCGGGAGTAGAGAAAGTAAAGTTGCGCCTGGGCGGAGGCGGGGTGCTAGACGTATTTGCCGACGGAAAGCTTGTGTTCTCGAAGAAGCAGGCGGGACACATGCCCACGACACGGGAAATTCTGCACGCAATTAACGCAAGCTGATCGCCACGTCTGAGGTACTCTTTCGCCCCGCCGGGCTCGTCTTTGAGTCCCTTGTTTCCCGGGGTTTACGCCTGGGCTACATTCTGGCCCGCTTCGCGGCTCTTCCGCTGGGATTTTGCTCAGTAATTTGCTCTAAGCGGTCTCTGCCACGCTCCCTTCCCGCCCCTTCCGCTGTGTGTTCTAATGAAATGTTTTGCCCATGGTAGAGACGTAACCTGTTACGTTTCCCTGACGAACCGCCCCCGGGGAGGGTAGCCTTTTGGATTTTCAGTTAAGCGAGGAACAACAGCAACTGCGCCGAAGCGTGCGCGAATTCGCCGAGCGCGAAATCCTGCCCAATGTCATGAAGTGGGACGAGGCGGGCGAGTTTCCGCTAGCGACGATCAAAGAATTGGGCAAGCTCGGATTGATGGGGGTGGTGTTCCCCAACGAGCTCGGCGGCGCGGGCATGGGCTATGTGGAGTACGTCACAGCCATCGAAGAGCTTTCGCGGGTTGACGGTTCGGTAGGCATCATCGTGGCCGCGCATACTTCGCTGTGCGCCAATCATATTTTCCTTGCCGGCAATGAGCAGCAGAAACGCAAATACCTGCCGCGGCTGGCCTCGGGCGAGTTTATTGGCGCATGGGGGCTCACGGAGCCCGGCTCCGGCTCAGACGCTGGCAGCGCCCGCATGAGCGCGGTGCGCAACAAACACGGCTGGGTACTGAACGGCACCAAGACTTTCTGCACCAACGGACACTACGCCGACGTGCTGGTGGTGATCGCTGTGACCGACCGCGCCGCCCACACTCACGGCCTCTCCGCCTTCATCGTGGAGAAAGGAACCAAGGGTTTCCGCGCCGGCAAGAAAGAAAATAAGCTGGGACTGCGCGCCAGCGATACCGCCGAACTGATTTTCGAAGACTGCCTGATCCCGCCCGAGAACCTGGTGGGCGCCGAAGGCAACGGGTTCATTGACGCCATGCGCGTGCTCGATGGCGGCCGCATCTCGATTGCGGCACTGTCGCTGGGCATGGCCCAGGGCGCCTATGAGGCGGCGCTCAACTACTCCAAGCAGCGCAAGCAGTTTGGCCGGGCCATCAGCGAGTTTCAGGCCATCCAGTGGAAGCTGGCCGATATGGCCACAGACATTGACGCCGCCCGCATGCTCACCCTGCGTGCCGCTTCCATGAAAGACGCGGGCCTGAAGACAACGCTTGAGTCCTCGATGGCCAAGCTCTACGCCAGCGAAGTGGCGGTGAAATGCGCCAATGAGGGCGTGCAGATTCACGGCGGCTACGGCTTCATCAAGGACTATCCAGCGGAGAAGTTCTATCGCGACGTGAAGCTGTGCACCATCGGCGAAGGCACCAGCGAGATTCAGCGCATGGTGATCGCGCGGCAAATACTTAAGGACTAGAAGTCGGGAGTCAGTTATCAGGAGTCAGCATGACCAAAACCGCAGAGTACGCAGAGGACGCTGAGGTATAAGAATTCTGGTAATTGGATTTTAAATGCATTGCCCTGAGTCCTTGGCGTCCTCGGCGGATTGTTTGATTTGGCCGCGACGATTGGCAACTCTTGTCCACCGAAATTCAATCCCTGGTTGAGCGCGCCCGCGGAGGCGACCCACGGGCGCTGGCGCGGGTAATCACCGCGGTCGAGAACCGCACGCCGCAGTCCCCCCAACTTCTGCGCGCTTTGTTTCCCCACAGCGGACGCGCCCGCATCATCGGCATGACCGGCGCGCCGGGAGCGGGCAAGAGCACGCTGGTTGACCAGTTGGCGCGCGAATACCGCAAGCAGCAGCGCACTGTGGGCATCATCGCCGTGGACCCTACGAGTCCGTTCAGCGGGGGCGCGATTTTGGGCGACCGCATCCGCATGCAGGCGCACCATGCTGATCCCGGCATCTACATCCGCAGCATGGCCACGCGCGGGTCGCTGGGCGGCCTGGCGGGCACCACCGCCGACGTAGCCACCGTGCTCGATGCTTCCGGCCGCGACCTGGTCCTCATCGAAACCGTGGGGGTGGGTCAGGACGAAGTGGACATTGTGCGCCTGGCTGACATCACGGTGGTGATTCTCGTTCCCGGCATGGGCGATGATGTGCAGACCATCAAGGCCGGCATCATGGAAATCGCCGATATTTTTGTGATCAACAAGAGCGATCGCGAAGGGGCCGAACGCGTGGAGCGCGAAATTCGCGCCATGCAGTCGCTGGCCTCACGGCCGGACAACTGGGGCCCGCCTATCATCAAGGCGGTGGCAACCGAGGGCGCTGGCACCGCCGAACTGGCAGGGGCCATCGCAGAGTATGAAGCGTACCTGGCCCAGCACAACCTGCTGCTGAAGAAGCGCGCGCGCCACTGGCGCGACCGCCTGCTGGAGATGCTGCGCGAAGGCCTACTGCGCCGCGTGGTCGGCGAGCAATTGGGCGACAAGGAAATCAGCCGCTATGCCGCCGAAGTTGCCGAGCACAAGCTCGACCCGTATTCTCTAGTGGAAGAGATTGTCGCCAGCCTGGGGAAACACGATGTTCGACATTGACCACCTGGGAGTCGCTGTCAAATCGCTGGCCGCGGCCCGCACCTTCTACGAAAACCTAGGCCTGTCGGTGGTGGGGGAGGAGACGGTTGAGGGCGAGCAGGTTCGCCTGGCCATGGTGCCAGTGGGGGAAAGCCGCATCGAACTGCTGGAGGCGACCTCGGCGGAATCGGCCATCGCGCGTTTCATCGCCAAGCGCGGCGAGGGGTTGCACCATATCGCGCTGAGGGTAAACGATCTGGCTGCTACCGTCGAACGGCTCAAGAAGAGCGGCACGCGGCTGATCTCCGAGGACATCAAGGTGGGCGCCGGCGGTCACCTCTACGTTTTTGTTCATCCCTCCAGCACCGGCGGGGTATTGCTGGAATTGTGCGAGGACCCGCCGCAGGGCGTTTGACCATGCTGCTGCTGGCGGCGGACACTTCCGGCAAACATGGCAGCATTGCCCTGGCCCGCGGCGATGAGCGCAGCCTTGAGGCCTTGGAAGTGGTTTCCCTGGCCGGGGGCACTTTTTCTGCGCAACTGGTGCCGCAGATCGCGGACCTGCTCTCACGCCACAGATTTTCCAAAAGCAACCTGGACGCTTTTGTGGTCGCTTCTGGCCCAGGCTCGTTCACCGGGCTGCGCGTGGGGTTGGCGGCAGTCAAGGGCTTGGCGGAGGTTCTGCACAAGCCGATTGCAGCCGTGTCGCTGCTGGAGATTCTGGCCACGCTGGCGCAAGTGGATGGCGCGATTGTGGCGGCGCTGGATGCCGGCCGCGGCGAAGTGTATGCCGGTGAGTACGAGGTTTCGAGCGGCAACGCACGCCTAGAGCGTGAGAGCCTGCTGAATGAAGAGGAATTTGTGGCCCTGGCGCGAGGCAGGCTTGCTATTGTGGTCACCCCGGACAAGCTGGCGTTGGAATGGGCGCAGAAGCATGGACTGCAAGCGCTCGCGGTGGAATACCCGCGCAGCGACGCCCTGGCACGGATGGGTTGGAAGAAGCTGCTGGCGGGTGAAACCGTGACTCCTGCGGATCTGGAAGCCAATTACATTCGCCGCTCGGACGCGGAAATATTCTCGAAAACCCAGTAGTCAGGAGTCGGTCGTCAGGAGCCAGCAAAACCAAAAACCATAATCGCCGAGTACGCAGGAGAAGGCTAGAACGAAGTAATACCCGATCCAATTACCCCTGCGTCCTTTGCGTACTCTGCGGTTTTTATTTTGGTCCAGTTCGAAGCTGAATGCTTATTGCTGAATGCTGAGTGCTGGGCTTGCAAACCTTTTACAATCTCTTGGTGGCCGATTCCGTCAATTCGCGCCTGGAGCGAGTTCTGGAGCAGTTGCGACTCTACGAACATCCGCTGGTGAACTTCGACGCGCGCGCCAAGGGCGAAGCGGTGGAGGTAATCATTAACTTTAAAAATCCGCCGGTGCCGGTACACACCTACTATTTCGACCTGCATCCGCGCGATCTGGACCATCCGCAGTTTGAGTGGAGCTTTCAGCGCCAGCTTTACGCCTGCCTGCATGATTACATCATCGAGATGTTCACCCGCACACCCCAGGACCGCGCCCAGCGCCAGCGGGAAGGGTTGTGAGCCTGCGCCGGAAAATCGAAGAGGAAATCCAGCGGCAGGGCCCGATTCCCTTCTCCCGCTACATGGAGATGTGTCTGTATGACCCGGACTTGGGCTACTACGCCGCGCACGCGCAGCAGTTTGGCAAAGCCGGAGATTTTTATACCTCCAGCGACGTGCATGCGGTGTTCGGGCGGTTGCTGGCGCGACAATTCGAGGAAATGTGGCGAGCGTTGGGCGCACCGGCGGCTTTGCAAATAGTGGAACTGGGTCCAGGCCGAGGGCTTTTTGCCCAGGATGTGCTGGATTGGGCGGAGAAGAAGTTTCCGGACTTTTGCGCGGCGGTGCGATATCTGCTGGTTGAGGTCTCCCCCGCCCTGAGGGCACGGCTGGGAGAAACGCTGCAGCGGCGGCTTGCAACCGGCAAA
>DATFDP010000065.1:0-3688 GCA_035252015.1 Terriglobales bacterium | reverse complement strand
CGCATGGTAAACAGTTTTCCACGATAGCCGCTGGCATGAATGCCGCGCGTGTAGGGCGGTTGGCCGGGGTAGCCGAGGTAGTGATCGTAATCCCAATCCTCGGGAAGGTCAGCCTTGGTGTAAAGGCGGCGGATCGGCATTCCGGAGATGGTGGTAAAACGCGCGTGCCCGTGCTCGTCCAGATTGACGCCGGTAGGCGCGCCAATGGGCTTTTCCGGAGCTTTTTCCAGGGTGGGGGCCAGCGTCTTCTCGGCCCATTGTTTTTCCTGCTGCAATGGAGAGCGGCCCTCAAAGACGTCGTGAATGGGACTTTCGATCAGGTCACGCGTGGATTTTTGGTCAGCCATGACACCCCGTGGACAACTTCACATCATAGAAGATGCGCAGAGAAGGGAACAAGTGACTCGAAATGCGGTCGCTAGCCGTTAGTCGCTGGTCGTTGGCTTCGGTCCCCGGCGCAGCTCCCAAACCTTGGCGTACTTCCACGAGACATAAACAGAGTGGTAGAGGTTCAGCAGCAGCCCCTCGCGGCCGTCCAGAAATCCCAGACGAAAAAAATACTTGTATAGGAAGGTGGCGACAGGACGGATGACGACGTCGAGAAAGCTGAAGCCTCGGCGGCCCTCGGCAACGGCCATTTCGGCACCGAGCGATGAGTAGCGGTTCATATGTCCGGTGTAGCTCGAAAGCGTGGGGTAGGCATGGTGAAGCAGGGCGTGCTGCAATCGCCAGGTGGGACCGTCGACGGTGATGACTTCGTGCACGGCGCGCTCAGCGATGTGGCCCGTGCCGCTTCGAAACAACCTGAGCTTGTAGTCGGGCCAGAATCCGCCGTGGCGAATCCAGCGGCCCAGGAAGAAGTTCTTCCGCGGAATCCAGTAACCATTTATTTGCGGTTCGGGACGGGAGACCTTTCCCTCCTCGTACGCCATTACCTCTTCGACAGCATCCAATGAGGCAGGCGACAGAACAGGTTTTCTCGTAGCGGGTACTGTGTCGTTATCCATTGCTTTTTGAATTTCGCCCACAAGGTCAGCCTCGAGCTCTTCATCAGCATCGAGACTGAAGATCCAGTCGCCCTTCGCTTTCGCAATTGCGGAATTTTTTTGTGCCGCGTAGCCCTTCCAGTCCTCAACAAAAATCTGCGCGCCGTGTTCTCGCGCGATGTCAATGGTTCGATCCGTGCTGTGCGAGTCCACAAGGATGATCTCGCCTTGGCCGTTCGCGACCAGCGGCAAGACGCTCTTCAGCGTCCGCCCGATGTTTGCTTCTTCGTTGTAGGTGATGATGACGACCGAGAGCGTCACGGCCTGAATTTAACCACAGAGGACTCGGAGGGCACAGAGGTTTTGGGTGGAGTGCCGCTTTAGCGATCCATGTGCCGATAAGCGGTACTCCATCCAAAAGCAACAGCCGGGCGGTTGCTGCTCACCCGGCTGCATATTCTTCTGGGTTCTATTTCTGCGGCGACTGACCCTGTGGCGGCTGGCTTTGTTGCGGCTGCGATGAGGCCGGCGGCTGCGCCTGAATGGTTCCCTGGGGCGTCGTCTCCGTGTTAGTCCCAGCGGAAGGCGCTTGCGGCTGCGCCGTCGGCGCCTGCGATTGCGGGGATGTTCCCGGAGGCGGCGCCATCTGCTGTTGTTGCTGCGTGGGCGTGGTTTCTTTCCTTGGCACAACACCTGGCACATTGGGCAAGGTCTTCACGTTGCCGCTCTCCGCGTCGGCCATCTGAATTCCGTTATGCGTGAGCGTCAGGCCAGTCACGCGATCCAGTTCCACTCTCGATTTTTCGTAGGACGCAAGCGCAGCCACGGTATTCGATTGCGCCTGCGTCAGATCGCGCTGTGCCTGAAGTACGAGCGTGTTGGTGGAAGCGCCGAGCGCATATTTCTTCTGCTCGGCATCGAGCGATTGCTGCGCCAGTTCTTCCGCCTTTTGCGCCGCATCCACCTGGGCGCGGTTCTGCTGGACGGCGAATTGTGCGTTGCGAACTTCGATGCCGATCTGGTTCTGCAGCTGCTGCAACAGCATCTGCGCCTGGCGGTATTCGAGTTCGGAGCGCACCTGTGTAGCCTGCGCCGAGCGATTGCGGATCGGGATATTCACGTTGAAGCCAACGGCGTAATCGGGAAAGTTGTAACCAAACAAGTTCTTGAAGGCGCCGCTCCAGCCGTTCGGCGCTGTCGAACCCGGCGGGATACAAAAATTAGGGTTAGCGTTGGGACTGCCGCAGATCACGTCAGGATTCGTAGGACCGCCCAGGGCCGCCGAGCCGTACCAGGCCACCAGATCGACGCTGGGCAACAACGCGTTCGCGGCAGCCCTCTTTGTGATTTCGCGGTTCACCAGGTCCACGCGGGATTGCGCCAGCTCAGGACGATGCGACAAGGCATCGTTGACCAGATCCTGAATCGGTACGACCGGCTCCACCGTCGGCAACTCCATCGTGCTGGTGGGAATGACCGCCGCCGAAGCGAGAACCGGATCGGTCAGGTTGCGCGTCACCGCGTTCTTAATCAGCAGTTGCTGCAGTTGCAGGTTGGTCTGAGCCACAATCAGCGCCTGCCGGCTGGAAGCAACCTGGCTTTGCGCGCGCACCACCTCGATGGGAGCCAAAGTCCCGATTTGCACCTGCTTTTGATTATCGGAAAGAGTTTTTTCGGAGAGCGCCACGGACCGCTCATTGACTTTCACTGCTTCGTAAGCGCTGACCAGATCCCAGTAGATGTTCTCGACCTGGGAGACCGTGTTAATCACCTGGTTGCGGAAAGCGATGTCGGAAATTTCGCGGTTGTTCTTGGCGATGCGGATGAACCGCCGGTTGGCGTTGATGCTGAATCCCTGGAGCAGGTGTTGGGTGATGGTGGCGCGAAATCCCGTGTTCAGCAACGGATTCAAAGCATTAAAAGCGTTGTTGCTGAAGATGCGCTGGTTATTGAAGCCAACGTTCACGTTGGTGCCGGTTGCGAAGGCCTGCTGGTAATTGAAGTTTGCCGTGCCGGTATTTTGCAGCGCGACGGGAACGCCGGAGAATGGGCTGGAAACCTGGGTCGTCTGGTGCTCGATGCTGAGGCCGGCGGTCAGGATGGGATCAAAAGAACCGATCGAAGGACCCGCGCCCACAGTAGACTGAACCAGTCCGGATGCGCCGGTGCCGGCACCACCGGTTCCGGCACTGGTACCGCCGGCGCCACCGCCAGTGGAGCCTGTGGTCGAGGTTCCGATGCCGCCTGCGCCAATGCTGCCCACACCCCCGCCAGGCGTGCCCTGCACAAGTCCGGTATTGACGCCCAAGGTAGATGCGCCCGCCTTGGCCCGGAGGATATCGGTATCGGCGATGGGCAAGTTGTAACGAGCGATCGCGATATCGAGGTTATCTTCGAGCGCGAGGGCGATGGCGTCGTCCAGCGACAGCATCAGTTTGCCGCTCTGCATGAGCTGGTCGATGCGTGGGGTATTGGCAAAATTGGGCGCGGGAACCTGCCGGGGCGTATAAGGCCCGAAGAGGTTGGGGAATCCGGAACGCCCCTTGGAATAGTCCTGAAGTTGCTGTGCTGGGAGAAAAGGGGCCGCCAGCGCTACCACCGCCAGCAATCTGGCTAACCTGCTAAGCACCTTAAGCATTCGTGTATCTCCGATAGAATAATGACCGTCCTAAAAAGACTGCGAAAGTTCGTAATTGTCACCC
>DATFDP010000064.1:0-38941 GCA_035252015.1 Terriglobales bacterium | reverse complement strand
CTGCCTGCGCGAGCGGGGATGGCTCCAGGAGCCAGACTGGGCGACCCTAGACCAGGCTGCAGAATTTCTTCGCACCGTCGAGCACGCCGTGCGTTTGGTGGTAGGCAAGGCTCGCAAATTTCTGCCCGCTACCGAACACGGGCGCTGCGCCGCCGAACGCCTTGTCGCCCGCTTGTTGCGCCACGAGTTCATGGACGGCCTGGAGGCGGAACTGGCCCGCACCATGGCCGAGGTGCGCAGTATCTACGAGCGGGTGCTGGCGTAGGGCTTACACGCCACGCCGCAGACGGGTGTACCTCCAGGACGCCTCACCACGATGAAATGCCAGGGCTGGCCGTTCATTGAGGAAGGTGCGCGCCGCGACAACTCGAGCAGTTGCCTGATAGCGACCGCAGGCACACGCTTGGACCGGAAGGCGCGTACCGATCTTCGTCCCGAATGACGCCCATCACCACTGGTTTTCGCGTGGCGCTCGCCTTCTCGTCAACGGGGAATGCCTTTGGCAGCACCAGCGAACGCAACAACGCGATTTCGTTGCGGCCGAATTCTCCGCTGACGAAATAGCCGACGGGGACCAGGCCACCGATCACAGCGAGCTTAATGAGCAGCATGATGCCTGTTGCCGGCCACGCCAGCGCGAGCGCGTAAGCCATTACCGAGAACAGCGCTGTCCTGGCCGTGCTCGCCGCGGAAGGCTTCACTCCCCATGCCAGGTACACCGCGACCAGCGAGAAAATGGTCAACAGGACCGAAAGCATGGTGGTGGTGAAGGCTGCGCCCCGGGCACCCCCATACAGAATGGCTGCTACATAGGCCGCCAACGCCAGGGGAATAATGGGGCCGGTCAACAGGAGCACCCATCGCGGACGCTCAGCTGCGATCAGGATGGAAAGGCTCACTGATACCAGCAGCCTGGCGAAACCGGCGAAAATCAAAATGGCCAGAAATGGCGCGGCCGGAGCGAATGCCTGTCCCAGCACCAGGGTGGCAATGGCCGGGGACGACGCAGCGATGAGCGCGGCGAAAGGCAGAAGCAACATCGTGAACTTAACCGCATCCCGTGCTACTTCGCGGGCCAGCTCCTCCTCGCCGCCGCGCATGGTGTCGGTGAGAGCGGCAAGCAGGACAGGGGCAAAGGCGGTTCCGATCAATGCCGGCACCACAGTGAGATTTTGCGCGGCCCCATAGAGCCCGGCGGTCGCGGCGCTGGCGCCTCGCACTTTCAATACGAACAGGTCAAGCTTGTCGAACAGCCTCATGGCGACGCCCGAGAGAAAGAGCGGCAGAGCATAGTCCCAGAGGCGTCGCAGGCGCACGGGAAAGCGGCCCCAGAACGGCGGCCGGACGTAATAGCGGGCGGTGGCGAAGTCGAGGAGGGAGGCTCCGATCATGGCCCAGATGGCTCCGCGAACGGATAAGCCTGCCCAGATGAGCACGACAATCAGGACCAGGCGGGCGATCCAACGCACCGCGCTGGCCAGCGCTCGTTCTTGATAACGGTGCATTCCTACCAGAATGTCGCGGTGGGCGGTGGCCAGGCTGAAGATGGGAATGTCGAGAGCAAAGAGGCGCAAATAACCGGCCATCGCTGGCTCGCCCAGGAGCCGCCCCAGTTGGCCGCTTACCAGCCAAAGCAGCAGGGCAGCCAGCACGCCCGCCAGGAGATAGAAGCGGACCAGCGTCCCCGCCCACGGCCGCCAGTCTTCCGCATCTCCAATCAACTTGATTGCAGCCCGGGAAAACGCTGAAGTAACGAAAAACTCGATCCACAGCACCACGACAGAAGCTAAGGTAAAAAGACCGTACTTGGAGGGTCCCAAGTGCCGGGTCAAAAATGCGGCCGTGATCAGGCCAGTGGGCAGGATCAGACCTTCGGCAATGAGGATGCGAAGGCTGCCGTCCACCATCTGACGGCGAACCGCAGGGCCTCGGTTGGACGCTGCCGCCAACCCGTCCGAAGAGTCAGTTCTGGCACTCATCAGTCCTGTACTCCAGCTGAGTCGGCCTCACGCAATCTGGCTGTTGACGCGCGGCGGTTCGGCATACGGAGGCCGGCGGTATTCGGAACTATTCGCTTCCGAGCGATCCTCTTGCGAGCTCTTCTCTTCGTGATACTCCGGCTCGGTGTTTACCGCCCAAAGATCGTAGTCCGCGCCCATGATGTTACGTGCCGCGTACATCGCAGTCATCATGGAGTGGTCCTGGTTATTGTACTTATGCATGCCGTTGCGGCCGACGAGCTGCAAATTGGGCAGGTTGGCATCCAGGTAGCGTCGGATGACGTCTACCTTCTCCAGCCAGCCGTTGTCGTACATGGGATAGGCCTTGGGCATGCGTACGACTGTTCCGTCCACAATCTCGTCCGCTCGCGCCAGCCCCAGCTGCTCGATCTCGCGGGTAGCCAGCTTGGTGAGCTGCGCATCTGGCATATTCCACATCGCGTCATTTTTAAAGACGAAGTACTCCATGGCCAGGCTGGTCTTTTCGTCGTCGGGCACCATGGCTGGCGACCAATTCTTCAGGTTCTGAATACGGCCCACTTTTACCGATGGATCATGCACGTAAATCCAGTTATCGGGGATGACGTGTTTGCGATTGACGATGAGAACCACGGTCAGAAAATCGCGGTAGCGCAGAGACTCGGCTGCACGCAGCACCACTTCAGGCGGAGCGGGTTGCAAGGCGCGGACCAGACTGCGAATGGGCATGGAGCTGATGAAATCGGAGCCATAGAAATGCTCCTCTCCCTTTGGCCCATTGGTCACCACTTTTTCAATTCGCCCTCCGTTGTGAGCTATGCGAATCACCTTCCGTTCCAGCAAAACCGGTTGTCCGAGTTGTTCCAGCCTCTCAGCCAATATCTCCCACATCTGCCCCGGCCCACGCTCTGGATAGTAGAAGCTGGAGATGAGGCTTTTCACATCCTGCTCACGCCCGCGGCTGAACGCGTGCCGGATAGCAGACACCAGCGACAAGCCTTTGATACGTTGTGCCGCCCAGGTAGCGTGAATCTCATTGCAGGGGACGCCCCAGACCTTTTCCGTGTAGGTCTTGAAAAAAGCTTTATACAGGCGGGAGCCAAAACGGTTGCAAACCCATTGCTCGAGCGTCTGCTCACTGCGAGAAGGAAACAGTCGGGCGCTGAGATAGCTGCCGAGGATCAGCAGGCTCTCCCATAAACCCATTCCGAATAAAACATTGAACGGCTTTAAGGGATAAAAGAAAAATCGGTTGCGGTAGAAAATGCGGGAGAGCCGCTGGCGCTCAAGCAGTCTGTGACCCAAAACCTCCCGCCAAATCTGGTTGACTTCATTCCACTTGCTGAAGAAGCGGTGGCCGCCAATATCAAATAGATATCCCTTGTAGTTTACGGTGCGCGCGATACCACCGACAATATTGTCGCCTTCCAATACAATGGCCGGCTTGCCGTGCTTGGCCAGTTCGTAAGCGGCCGTCAATCCGGCAGGTCCGCCACCTATGACTACAACCCGATCTGACGAATCCGGTATCAAATGTCCCCCCAAGGTCCCATCGTTCTTGCCGATACTGCTGACGACGGTTGTCAGGTGCCCCTGCCAACTGCAGGAGCATCAGTCCCCGTCGGTGCCGGTCATGACCGCGGCTGAGCGCGTTCGCTTGCCGTCGGCCCGAAGCCGGGGTATCGCAGCTGGTGCCAATGGGGGAGTGCGAAGAGCTGTACCTAAGTGGGCCGCGTAGCAATAGGCCCATGCCAATCCGCTGTAGAAGTAATAAAGCCAGTGGGTGAAGACCGCCGCAATTGCGAATACAAACCCGCGTTGCTTCCAGAAGAAGTAGTACACACGGTAGTTCAGTGTCAAAAGCATCAAGGCAAGGACGAGCACGCTGGAGGTCAGCATCATTGACCCTCGCGCACTATGCCCCGATCGTAGAAGCAGCAAGATAAGTGGAAGCAGCAACAGAGTACCGGCGGCGCTGAACCGAGCAGAATAGGTGAGGTTCAGGTCGCGCGGCATCTTGCCCATCTCGAGGATTAGCTTCGACCAGGGCACCGCGCGATCGCGAATGTCGGACTTGATCATGCCCAGCAGGGTCCAGTGCTTCAGGTGTTTAACTTGCAGTCTCTTGTCGAGCAAAATCTTGTGCCCATCCCGGACCAGGCGCAAGCCGAGCTCAATGTCCTCGATTGCCGGCCGAGTATAACGTTCCGCCTGAAATCCGCCGATCTTCTCGAACACCTCCCGGCGTATTGCTCCGCATCCAGCCCAGAACGTAGCCGCATTTTCGCTCGATGTCTGGTGGATGTAGTGATGAAAGAGATTCTTGTAATGGGAAAAGAAGCCGGGCGCGGAGGGCTCCTGATCATAGGAGCCAAAGGCAGCCTGCAATTGCGGATCGCGTTCGAAGTCCTCGGCAATAATGGCAAGGGCCTCACGGGGCACTTGCACATCCGCATCTATGAACACCAAAATGCTGCCGCGGGCAGCCTTGACGCCCAAGTTCCGAGCTCCGGCCGGCCCTAGCCGTCGCGGCGTACGCAGGTAGCTCGCGCCGTGCGTGTGGACAACGTCGGGCGAGTTGTCGCTCGAACAGTCGTCCACGACCAGCACTTCAAAATCACGATATGAGGAGGCTTGCAGGGCCTGCAGGCAGCTGGCAAGTTGACGACCCCCATTGTGTACCGGCACCACTACGCTTAGCATGGATAAGGCGCGCCCCGATTACCCGACACCTGCAGCAAGCGGTCGAAGGAGCAAATGGGATTCCATCCCCAAATGATTCCAGCAAAAGGACTTATGACTCGCTCCGAGGCCTTGGGCAGTGCAGGGAAATATCACCCACAGGAAATTGTTTACCCTATCACTCTGGACAAACTCCTAACTGTCCCTTTCCCGCTGCAGGCTATCCTGAGGTGGCAAGTGACCGGGTTCCAGCCTAGTGAGGAAAACGTTAGTTGCGAACGGGGACACGGATTGCAGATCTCTGCAAGAAGGAGGCTCGCTCGGCGTTGAAGGCATCGCGTTCGGCGCCAATTTTCGTATCAGACCAGCCCAAAGCAGCGCCAACGCGTTGCGCCGCCATAGCGGAGCACTCATCACTCCAGCAGCCATTCAGGGCCACGGGGACGCGGCGCAGGAGCACATCAGAGACGGTCTGAGCATGCTCGCAAGCGAAGGCGTTTACTGCTTCCGCCACCACGTGGTGAGTGTGAGGACATAGAGGCTGGCGCATGCGCTCGTCGTTTTTCGCGAGCTGCGCAATACCAACCCTCCCGAGTCCATGCCAGGCGGCGATGGCGCGAGCACTCTCCACTGAAATACCAGTTTGAGCGCCAATTGCGTCTGCCCATTCCTGCAACAGAGCAGCGGGATCCTGGCCGTTCCGAATGACGATTGTGCCGCGCGGCTCCTCCACTTCAATTCCAATCTGCCGGGCGCACTCGCGGGCCAGACTGGCGGAGGTAGTGAGCTTGCCACCGATGACAGAAATCAACTTGGCCACGCCTTCATCACGATGATCGTGAAGGAAGTGGCGCCGGGTAATGGCAGAAAGGTTGTCGTCGCCGACGAAGGGCAGAGGACGCACGCCGGCGTAAGCGTAGCGGATCTGCTCGGGGGAAATGGCCGCGCGAGGAAATCGCTGGCGCACGGAGTTGAGCAGGTACTGAACTTCGTCCGTTGTGGGCTGAACATCGCCGGGATCACCCTGGTCGGGCACTTCGGTGGTTCCCACCAGCACCTGGCCGTTCCAGGGAATGACGAAGAACGGGCGCCCGTCCAGGGCTTCGATATAGATCGCAGCGTCGGGCATGCCGTCGAAGTGGGGCAGCACAATGTGCGAGCCGCGCACGCCGGCAATCATGGTGGAGGCTTTCAGGCCTGCGGTGTGCGCCACCTGGTCTGCCCAGGGGCCGCTGGCATTGATGATGTGCCCGGCTTCCACGCGCAACTCGTGGCTGGTTATTAGATCGCGCATGCGCAAACCGCGCGCCCTGCCGGCGGCGACCTCAATCTCCAGCACCTGAGTGTGATTGCGCACGATCGCGCCGGCATCGGTGGCTTCCACCAGCCACTCCGCCACCAGGCGCTCAGGAAATTCGCATTGTGCATCCTCGTAGTTGAAAACGCGCCAGCGCTCGCGAGAATCGAGCAAGCGCTCGAGGGCAGCGACGCCATTTTCTCGGTCATGATTGCGGAAACGCGCGGCAGCGAAGCGGCGATAGAGCCACAGCCCGAAGCGGACTTCAAGCGCGCTGCGTTGCGCTTGCGGGCCCAGTGGCAGCAGAAAATTGATGGGGCGTACCAGGTGAGGCTTTTCCTGCAGGAGGCGGCGGCGCTCGCGCACCGATTCGCGCACCAGGCCGATTTCGCCGTGCTCCAGGTAGCGCAGGCCGCCATGGATCAGTCGTGTGGAACGGCTCGTAGTTCCCGCGGCGAAGTCATGTTGCTCCACCAGGAGCGTAGAACGCCCGGCGCGGGCGCACTCCCGCGCGATGGCCACGCCATTGATGCCGCCGCCAACAATCGCAACGTCGAAGCGCTTGCCATCCAACGGTTCGCGCAGTTCAGGCCTGAGATTCACGCTCGGTTAGATGCTCCCGGACCCTTACAGCTTCTAATGTCGCACCCAGAGGGCTAGAGGGAAAGTGGCAGGTGTGCTTCACAGGCAACGGCGTCAAAGCTTGTAGACGCTGCACGCGAGGCGCCCTTCGACAAGCTCAGGGCAGGCTCTCGGGGCTAATCCCGCTCGGCATGACTCACGTCTGAAGCGGGGAGTCGCAACCAGCCAATCCGGCGCGGCTGGCAGGGATTAAGGCTTCATCCAACTCCCGGTCGCGTAAGTTGCCTCCAACCAAGGAGACGGAGGAATGAGGAGGGAACACCTGTGAAACAGCTAAGCTTAATCTTGGCTCTGGCAGCGGGCCTGATACAGAGCGGAGTGGCCTACGGGCAGAGTACGTCCAGCCAGAGCCGCCAGAGTGCGACGGCAAATTCCACATCGAATCAGAACACGCAAAGGGTGCCGCGCACCGCGGAGCGGGTAAGGACGAGCCGAACGGATGTGCTGCCGACCGGCACGCAACTGGCCATCCGGACAAACGAGAATATCGAGGCCACGCAGGCGGACACCGGCAAAACGTACTCCGGTGAAGTGGCGCGCACCATCGAGGATCAGAACGGCAACGTACTGGTGCCAAAAGGCTCGCCGGTGGCCCTGACCATCGCCAGCGTTAAGAATCCCACCCTGGGCGAGAACCAGGCAGAGCTGGCGCTCCATTCGGTCACCATCCATGGCCATCGCTACCTTGTTTCGAGTAATACAGTGACGCAGCAGGGCACGGGCGGCATTGGCAAAAACAAAAAGACGGCGGAGATGGTGGGCGGCGGAGCGCTGCTGGGAACGGTGATTGGCGCTGTGGCTGGTGGAGGAAAGGGCGCGGCCATTGGAGCGGTGGTCGGTGGCGCCGGCGGCGCGGGGGCGCAGGTGCTGACCAAAGGCAAGCAGGTAAAGGTGCCGGCGGAGTCGGTGCTTACCTTCCAGCTGAGCCAGCCGATACAGATGCAGCGTTGAGAACTGGCCACAGCTCTTGCCTTCGCGAAGACGCATGTCCCCTGGACTGCGGCAGATCGATTCGAGAGCCGAATCGGTCTGCTGCGCTCGGGAAGGCAGTCCTGAAATTTGTTTTACGACACCCGCAGGCGAGGGCGCCCACGCCACAAACGCAAAAGGTGACTACTGCGGCTTGGGACCACGCACTACCTGCACAAAATCTTCCGGCTTGATCCACTTCGCGAATGCGGTCTTCACCTGCTCGCCGGTGAGCGCGGAGTAGCGGGCGGCTGCCTGCACCGGCTCATCCAGTGGCAGGCCCATGACGGCGCGTCCCAAAAGGCCGCCGGCAATGCTCATTTCGCTGGATTCGGCGAGTGGAATCTGGCGCAGGATGAGAGCTTTCGCCTGTTGCAGCTCTCCGGCGGTTGGCGGGGATTTCTGCATGTCGCGCAGGTCGCGCTCCACGAGGGCTCGCGCCTTAGAAACGTTCTTCGGATCGCAGGCATAAGAAACGCTGAAGGAAGTACGCGTGCGGCCCGCGTCCAGACGATTGGAAACGGTGTAAACCAGGCCCGTGTTTTCGCGCAGGTCGCGGTAAAGGCGAGTGGCATAGAAACCGCCGCCGAGCACGTGATTTCCCAGTTCCAGCGCGTAATAGTCGGGGTTGAAGCGGTTCATGGGCAGTTCCTGGGAGAGTTCGACTAAATCCTGAATGCGTGACGGATCCGGAACATTGGTAGCCGAAGCCGTGTTAGGCGGAACCGGCGGCAAATCTACCTGCGGCTTGGGCCCATTCGCCTTCCATGAACCGAACCATTTTTCGAGTTCGCTCTTGGCTTCGTCGGGAGTTACGTCGCCGATCACCACGATCGTGGTCAGATCGGGACGATAAGCGCGGGCGTAGTAGTCATGTACGTCGGCGGCAGTTAGCCCATCCACGGTCTTAGGGGTGGGCTGGCGCAACGCCGGATCGTTCTTGGGCAGCAGGCCAAACTCTAAAGCTCTTTCCGCCAGGTATCCGGGGCTTTTGAGAAGACCTCCCACGGAGTCGGCGGTTTGGGCCTTTACCACCTTAAGGGCTGGCTCCGGAAGCGCAGGGTGGAGTTCGTTGTCTGCAAGCAGTTGCACGCCACGATCGAAGTATTTTTTGAGCACGGCCACGGAGAAGCTGGGACCAGCGGATTCTTCAGCAGCAATATCGTCGAGGGCCTTTTGAAAAGCGAGACGATCCAGAGTAGTAGTGCCATAGGAAAACAAGCCGGCCAGGACGTCCTGCACGCCCTCGCGGCCGGCTGGAACTTCCAGATCAGCCTGCGTGCGAATTTCGCCGACTATCGTTACCGTGGAGCTCAATTTTTCGGGTTGCACGATCAGGCGGATGCCGTTGGACAGCGTCGTGTCCGTCGGGGTGAGGTCCCACTTCGGGGGCTGCAACGGGTTGAGCAAGGACTTGGCCCATACGGGAAGTAACACCGGCTTGGTGGGAGCGGAGGTGAGCTTCTCCGTGCCGCCAAAGCCCTTAGCGGCTGCGGGCGCGCCTGAGGGCTGAGGCTTGAGGGTGGCCACAATGGCTTGGTCGTTGCGCAGGTAAGTTTGGGCAGTTCGGTTGACGTCGGCCACGTTGACGCTCTGCACCGCATCCACGTCGTCCTGAGGCGAGTTGCGGCCTTCGCCGGCCACCGCTTCCGACCATAAGTCGGCAAGGCCGGGAATGGAATTGCGGGCAAACTCGTTGGAGGCGAGCACCGCCCGGCGGGAGGCGGCCACCAGGTCGGCAGGCACTCCCTTGCCCGCGTAGTTGGCCACAATGCGCTGCAGTTCGGCAATGATGGGCTGCGCATCGGCGTTGGCCGGAAGAACCGCATAAGCAAAGCCCACGCTCGCCTGGCGATACTGTTCCGCCATTTCAAAGCCCGCGTCGAGCGCTTTGCCCTGCGGTACCAGGGCGTAAATATCGCCGCGCTGGCTGCCCAGGACGTCGCTCAGCACGCGAGCGGCGGCGAAGTCCTTGCTGTCAGTGCCGGGCATGCGGTAGCTCACAATGGCGAGCGTGTACGGGTAATCGCTGGGCAATGTAAAGCTTTCCGCCTTCACCGGTTGCAGTTTGATGGCAGGCCGGGGAGGAAGGGCACGGCTGGGGATGGACTCGTACAGCGACCTGACCTGTGCCAGGGTGGCAGCCGGATCCACATCACCGGTGATGATGAGAATTGCGTTGTTGGGCGCGTACCAGTCTCCGTAGAACTTCTGCAGCTTGGCGCCGGTAGTGGCGTCAAAGGAGGGCTTGCTGCCCAACGCGTCGTGGGCGTAGGGGGTGCCGGCGAAAATGTCCTGGTTCAAGCGGGTCAGGAACTTGTACGTGGGGTTGGAGAGATCGCGGGCAACTTCCTGCTCGATCGCGCCGCGTTCCTGGGACCACTGCTGGTCGGAATTATCCACGCCACGCATACAGGCGGCGTCCATGTGCAAGACGATATCGAGATTCTGCGCGGCGACGGTGGCGAAGTATTGGGTGATGTCCTGCTGGGTATCGGCGTTGTCGTCGCCGCCCAGTTGAGCGTAAATCGCCGCCGTTTGATCGGCATCCACGCCCTGGCAGCCGCGAAATGCCATGTGTTCCTGGGCATGCGCCATGCCGGGAAAGCCTTCAGGCGTTTCGTTGGCGCCCACCAGGTAGTTTTCCTGCACCGTCACGACGGGTGCGAGAGTGTTGCGCACGATGATAACGCGCAGGCCATTTTGCAAAGTGGCGCGAGTGACGTTGGTTTCACCGGGGGCGGCGAAGGCCGAAACGGTGAAGGTTAGGATAAAAAAGAGCAGGGAAGCGGGGCGCGTCCGGGTGGTCATTTTCGTTCTGGAATTCTCCTGGCCAACATATGAAGACGATTGTAAATGGATAAGGGATGCACGGAATGTTGCCCCTGGTTCTGGGCGTGCGCTGGGTTGACGTGTGATTCCCAGTGGTTGAATCCCATTTTTGAGCAAACGCAAGATCCCTCGACTCGCGCGAGTTTCGCTTTGGCTCAACTCGCGCTCGCTCGGGATCGCAGAGTAAAAGGACGGGCCAGAACTAGCCCACGGCAGCCTTGGGGGCGTTAGCCAATTCGCGGGCGTAACGCTGAATCTTTTTCAAGGCGGCGACAATTTCGTGCATGTCTTCCTCGTCGCCCAGCAGCGCTGGCTGGGGAATCCACACCGTCTCCCAGGCGGCGCGATGGGTCTGCGGAAAGCTGCGGTGCAGGAAATCATGTTTTTCTTTGGCTTGCTCTCCGCTCAGCTTCTTACGGTACTCGCCGCTGGTGAACACCTCCAGAGCGTGCAGCGGTGGATAGCTGGCCTGATTGGGAATGCCTTCCGCTTGCACGGCCTCAATGAAGCGCTCGGGGGAGATCCCGGCAAACGCCTTGCGATTGAAATGAAAGATGTAGGCATACTGACCATTGCGAGTGCAGCGCATGTCGTGCTTCTGGGGTGTTATGCCTTCAATTTCACGCAGCAGGTGGTCGAGCAGGCGGGCATTCTTGTGGCGTCGCGCGGTCTGCTCGTTAAGGCGGGTGAGCTGCACGTCGAGCACGGCACCCTGCCACTCGCTCAGACGGTAATTGGAGCCATAGATGAAGTGGCTGTAGAACCATTCTCCGGGCATGCGGCCGCAGTCGTGCACGGAGCGGGCCATACGCTCGACCTGGTCGTCGTTGGTGACGATAATGCCGCCTTCGCCGGCGGTCATCAGCTTGCTAGCCTGGAAGCTGAAGGTGCCTGCCTTGCCGAAGGTGCCCACATGGCGCCCGTTCCATTGGCTGCCGTGGGCATGAGAGCAGTCCTCGATGAGGGCCAGGCCACGCTGTTCGGCGATTTCGACCAAGCGGTCGAGGTCGGCGGGATGGCCGCCCATGTGGACGGCGATGATGGCCTTGGTGCGCGGAGTGATGGCGGCCTCGGCCAGGTCGGGATCAATGCAGAAGGTGTCGGGGCGGACGTCCACCACAACGGGCAAAGCGCCGGCAAAGAGCACGGCACTGGCGGTGGCGATGAAAGTGAAGTCGGGCACGATAACTTCGTCGCCTGGGCCGATTCCCAATGCCGCCACGGTGACCTCAAGCGCGGCCGTGCCGTTGGTGACAGCCACGCCGTGTTTCGCGCCGTGATAGCGGGCGAAGTTGCCCTCAAACTGCAGGGTGCGGGTGCCGGGAGTGCGCCACCAAACGCGGCTCTCCAGTACCTCCATCAAAGCGGTGCGCTCGCGCTCATCGTAAAAGGGCCACTCGGGGAACGGCTTGCGTTTGCTCCGAGGACCACCCAGCAGCGCCAGTTGTGACATCGCGACCTCCTGTTTCGAACCGCAGAAAACTCTATCCCGATGCCGAGTAGCGGTCAACGCCCTGAATTCTTGGGCCACGGATGAGCGCGGATCAACGCGCATAGAGCCCAAGCTCGCCCATTGCGGGACCTTGACAGCTCCTTCGCTAGAAAGTACTAAGGGAGTGTCTTCGTGAGAGCTCTTATGCACACACATCTCCTCCAAGAACGGTGTAGTAGCGCGTCCCGGGCCGTGCTCATCGTCGTGCTTTGCTGTGCATCCGCACTCGCGCAAGAAGTTCAAGTCCACGTTTCCTCACAGGCGGGAGATCGCCTGTCCGCCAAACCGGCGGCGCGCTTTCAAGCAGGCGCGCCGGGGCCACGAGCGCTGAAATTCGAGATTAATGACCGGGTGACGTACCAGAGGATCACCGGTTTCGGCGCTTCCTTCATGGAAGCGGGGCTGATGGTCATCAATTCGCTGCCGCCGCAGCAGCAGGAAGAGGTCCTGCGGGCGATGTTTGATGCGCAACAGGGCGCCGGCTTTACCGCCATGAAAACGCCCATCGCCAGCACCGATTTCATGTCCGCGGGGCCGTTCTACAGCTATGACCCGGTGCCCGGGGACGTGGAGATGACGCATTTCTCAATTGCCCGCGACCTGGGACCAAATGGTGTGATCACTTACATCAAGCGGGCACAGCGCTACGGCCGGTTTGTGCTGCAGGCGCCGATGGATTACCCGCCGGACTGGATGCTGTTCAATCCGGACACGAACCAGGATGTGAATCCCAAGTACTACGATGCACTGGCAAGCTACTACCTGCGATACCTGCAGGAGTATCAGAAAAGGGGCGTCTTCATTGACTACCTGAGCCTCTTTAATGAGCCAGGGGTTTACACCAAAATTCCTTACGGAGAAATCAAAGTCCTTTTACGCGACTATGTGGGACCTTTGCTGGAAAGGTCGGGCCTGAAGACCGGGCTGATGCTGAGTGAATCGGGCGACCGGGATGACGCATTCACAAATTATCCGCTACTCATGGACGACCCTGGTGCGCGTAAGTATGTGGCGGTCATGCCTTATCACGGCTATGACTTCAAGGAATACTCAAAGATGGCTGAGCTGCACCGGCGCTATCCCGAGGCGCCGCTGTGGATGACGGAAGTTTGCTATGCGTACCAGGCAGGCACGCCGAAAACGCTTTCGTTGCCAGTCTACGATTTTGCCGACGGAGACTTCTGGGGCCAGCAGATTTTCAGCGATCTGGAAAACTATGCCTCGGCGTGGATTTACTGGAACGCGGTGCTGGACGAGAAGGGCGGCCCTTGGTCCGTGTCGTACATTCATGGCAATCCTGATCCCAACGTTCAGCACCCGGTGATCATCATCAATCGCCAAAGCCACAAAGTGACGTATACCGGCCTGTATTACTACCTGGCACACTTCAGTAAATTCGTCCGGCCGGGAGCGGTGCGCATTGAGACAAGCGGCAATTACCCCGGAGTGCGCGTGATTTCCTTCAAGACGCCGCAAGGTAAGATTGTGAGCGAGTTGATGAACAGCCGCAAAGAAGATGCGGAGGTTGCGATCTTGGCCCACGGACACACTTTGCCGCTGAAATTGCCGGCAGTGTCCATTACAACGGCGTTGTGGTAGAGCCATGCTCGTAGGCGAGGGTGCCCGCGCCCCCATAATGATCAGTCGAGCTGCTTGCCTTTGGTTTCGGGCAGCAAGACGGCCATCACAGTGGCGAGCAGGAAGGATGTGGCACAAAGGTGAAAGGCCCAGCCCAGCCCCTTGGCTTGACCAACGCGGCCGATCACGAAGGGAGCCAGCGCGCTCAGGGTGCGGGCTCCGTTGTAGGTAAAACCTAAAGCCCGGGCACGCAGGCGGGTGGGAAAGATTTCGCTGCCAACAATTCCTGAGCCAGAGAAAAAACCGGTACCGAAGAATGCCACTACTGCGCCCAGCAACAGCAGCACCCACTCGGAGCGCGCCATAGCATAAAGCGGTACGAAAAGTGCCGCTGCCAATGTGTAGAGAATGAAGCTGTTACGCCGGCCGAGGCGGTCAGCCACCCAGCCAAAGGTCAGGTATCCGGGAAACATTCCGGCGAGGTTCAAAAACAAGAGCAGGGCGGTGGTGCTCATCACGCCAAAGCCGCGCCCGCCCTGGGAGACGGGAAGCGATAAGTAGGGCGGTATCCACGTGAACAGGCCCCACCAGGCAAACAGGCCGAAGAAGTTTACGAGTAGCAGGGCGATTGTGTGGCGCGCGTACGAACGGGAGAAGAGGTGAAAAAAGGAGTCCTCCCGGGCCTTTGCGGCCTCGGGTTGAGGACTTGAGGCGGCGAGCGACGCTTTGCGGTGCCGCTCCCACATTTCCGACTCCGGCACTTTCTTCAAAATCCAGAAAATCACCAGTGCCGGCAGAACGCCGACGAAGAACACAGCGCGCCAGTTGGAAAACTGAAGCACGATTCCAGCCACCAGGGCAGCCAAGGCGTAGCCGATGGCCCACGAACTTTGCACAATAGACAGCGCCTTGGCCCGCTGCTCGTCGGGCCAGGTCTCCGCCACCAGAGCGGCGCCGGTGTTCCATTCCCCACCCATCCCCAGGCCCAGCACAAAACGGAAGCAGGCGAGCATGAGGATGGTGGTGGAGAGGCCGCACGCAAAGGAAAAAACCGAGTAGGTCAGAATCGTGGCCATAAGCGCGCGCTTGCGCCCGATGCGGTCGGCAATGAAGCCGAAAAGCACGCCGCCAATGCCGGAAGCCAACAGGGTGAGGGTGTTAAGCAGGCCGGCGGTGCCCTTGCTCATGCCCAGGTCGCGCATGATGTGGGCCAGCACCAAAGCGTAGAGCATGACGTCGAAGGCGTCGAGCATCCAGCCCAGGCCGGCGGCAACCAGGGTGCGGCGCTGTCCGCGCGAGATGGTGGAGAGGGTGAACGCAGCGGTGTCCGCCATGGAGGGGGATTGTACCCGCGGGCGAGGGCGCCCGCGCCACGAACTTCTAAGCCTTGTTACCGCTCCTGCAGCAAATGGAAGTAGCGGCGGGCGTGATGAACGTCGCTCGCGATCTGGCGGCGAAGTTCCTCAACGGAAGGGAACTTAATTTCCGGACGAAGTCGGCGCAAAAAAAACAGCTCGACTTCCGTCTCAGGGCTGAGTTCCAGAGGATGGAAGTTGAGCAGGTGCGTTTCGATGGCAAACGACTCCGCGCCGAAGGTAGGGCGATTGCCAACATTGGTGACCGAATCGAAACACTCTTCCGCCACGCGTGTACGCGTGATGTAAACGCCGTTACGCGGCACCAGTTCGTCGTAGCGGCTTAGGTTGATAGTGGGGACGGTGTATTTGGCGCCGTAGCCGCGGCCGCGGCCAGGGTTGGAGATAATGCTGAAAGACCGGCCGAGAAGGTGGCGGGCGTCGCTGACGTCGCCTTCAGCGGCGATCAGTTCGCGCACGCGGCTGCTGGAAACGGAGTGGCCGCGGATGCACATCTCGGGATAAACCTTGATTTCAAATCCGAACTCACAGCCGAACTCGGCCAGTTGTTGCACGTCGCCTTTGGCTTTGCGCCCGAAACGGAAGTTGAATCCTTCATCCACCTCACGCGCGTGCAGAGCGCGGTGGAGAATTTCTTCCGCAAACTGGCGCGGGGTGAGCAGGGAAAGGTCGCGGGTGAAAGGAAGCAGCAGTACCGCGTCCAGCCCGCTCGCCGCAAGCAGGCGCAGCTTGATGGGCAGAGGCGTGATAAGAGGTGGCGCCACATCGGGATGGAGGATGCGCGCCGGATGCGGGTCGAAAGTGACAGCCAGAGAAGTCGCGTGCAATGCGCGGGCGCGAGCCACAACCTCTCGCAAGACGTGCTGATGGGCGCGGTGAACCCCGTCAAAGTTGCCGACGCTGAGCACAGTTCGGCCCAGGTCGGGGGGCAGCTCTTCGAGATGGCGGTAAACTTTCAATCAATTCCCAGTTCTCGGTTCTCAGTTCTCAGTTAGCTGCTGCAGAGCTGAGGTGCTAACTACCAGCTAGCAACTACCAGCTACTAAATCTCAAACTCCAGCTTCAGGCCGTCGTGCGCAAGGCGAACATGCGGCGGCAGGGAAGCGTTGGTCTGCTTGTGCGGCAGGTCGTGACAAATGTGGGTAAAGAATGCCCGTCGCGGCCGCAGCCGTTCCACGATGCGCACCGAATTCTCCACTGTCGAGTGAGTCGGGTGCGGCTTATGGCGCAGCGCGTCTAAGAACAGGATGTCGAGATTCTGCAGCTGCGTAAACGATTCCTCGGGGATGGTGCTGAAATCGGTGAGGTAAGCAGAGGAGCCGAAGCGATAACCGTAAATTTCGGTGTCGCCATGCAGGACCTTCACGGGCTCAAAGCGCACGCCAAACAGCTCCACCGGGCCGTTCACCGTATGCATTTCTACTTGCGCCATGGTTCCGTATTTGTATTCGTCGTCGAAGATGTAACGGAACATGCCGCGCACCACCCGGGCCACGGTTTCGCTGGCGTAAAGCGGGATGCGCTGATGGCGGTGAAAGCTAAGAGGGCGGAGGTCGTCCAGTCCCAGGATGTGATCGGCGTGGGCGTGGGTGTAGAGCACGGCATCCAATCGGCGCACACCCTCGCGCAATGCCTGCTCCCGGAAGTCGGGCGTAGTGTCAATGAGAATCACGTGGCCGCCATATTCGATCAGCACCGAAGGGCGTGTGCGGCGGTCGTGGGGGTCGGGCGAGGTACACACAGCGCAGGTGCAGCCGATGGTGGGCACGCCCATGGAGGTGCCGCTGCCCATCACGGTGAGAACAGCCTTCATTGCTGCTTGGGTCCGACCTGGCCCGGAGCCTGGGCGCCGCGCGCCAGCGCGTTGGTAACCTCGATATAGGCCATGTGCAATTCGTAGAGTACGTTCTGCAGGAAAGCCTCTTCCGCCGAGGTGAGATTGCCCTTGGTCTTGTCCTTGAGGATGTCAATGGTGTCGATGGTCTGGCGGGCCCCAATCAGGTCAAGCTGCGGCCGTCCGCCCTGCTCTTGGACCAGACCAAGTTGCAGCAGGGCGGTCATATAGAGCGAAGCGAGGAAGCGCTCAAAGGTCATCTGCAGGTCTTGCGCCTGCGCGGAACCGAGCTCGGTCTTGAGGCGGGCATCCAAGTCGCGGGTGGACTTGGAGTAAGCATCCGCCTGGACTTTCTGTTCGGCGGCACTGGGTGGAGGAGGTGTTTGCGCGGCCTCCGGCGGCTTAGGAGGCTGCGGTGCAGGTTCCGTTCCGGCTGCTCTCTTGGCTGCCGGCTGCTCCTCGGTAGCGTCAGGGCGCAATTCACCTTCCGGGGTGAAAAGGCGGCGGTCAGTTACAGTGAATTCTGGCTTCTTTTCGGCCATATAATTCAAATACTTTTCAGTAAATCAGAAAGTAAAAGGTAAAGCCTCAACTCTGGCGCTGGAAGTCCCAATTTCGACGTTAGCGCCAGGGGCGCCGCTTTCCTTGCGAACGTAACCTAGAGCGACGGCAATTATCCCCTGTTGCGATGGAAGCATAGCCGCGCTGGTGATTTCACCGACATCTTTGCCAGCGATTTGCACTTTGGTGGGGGGCGCGGGCAGCGCTCCTTCCATAATGCGGAAGCCGGTAAAGCCACGATGCAGGCTGCCGCGGGCGCGAATACGCTCCACAATCTCCTGTCCAATGTAGCAGCCTTTGGTGAAGCTGAGGGCGCGCATCTGACCGGTTTCCTGGGGCAGATCGCGCTCGCGAATGTCCAACCCGTAGCGGGGAATGCCGGCTGCAATGCGGGCCAGATCCAGAGCCTCTGCACCGGTTGGGACGGCACCAGCTTTGACCAGCGCGTCCCACAGCGCCGGCGCCGGATCACCGGCTAGCCACAATTCATAATTGGGCGAGAGCGGATGGTCGCCGTGAACCAGGGCTGCCGAATTGGCTCCGAACTTCACATCCGAGAGTTGCAATGGCTGCAAAGGAGAAAATTCCACGCCAGCAGCGCGCAACATTTGCTCCGCTTTGGGTCCCTGAACACCGATGGCGGCCCAATCCTCTGCAGGCTTGAAGTCCACCTGGTCCATGATGATGAAGCGCTTCAGGTGGGGATAGAGCTTGTCCGCCTGAGCTGCATCGGTTGTCAGCACGAAATCATCGCCGCGATTGTAGATATAGAGGTCGCCCAGAATGTGGCCCTGGGGATTGAGCACAAAAGCGTAAACGCCCTGTCCAGGCTGCAAATCGCGCACGTTGTTGCTGATCATGCCATTCAGCCAGCGCACCCGATCGCGGCCGGAGATGCTGAAATAACGCCGCCAGCTTAGGTTGAAAACGGCACCGGTGGAGCGAAGGGCGGTGAACTCCGTGCGCGGATCGGAGAAAACCAGTGCGGTTTCGGCGCCTGCGTACTCTCCCCGCCGCGCGCCGAGGCTGGCCAGCTTCTCGGTTGAGGTGGTCGGAGGCATACGAATTCTTAATTATACCGAGGACGCAGGGATCAGGGCTCAGGGGTTAAGAGTCAGCGTGTGTACGCGATTCTGCGACGTCGAAAGGCCTGAGCAATGATACCTCCGTGCGAATAGCACCGTGCGCGGGCGAGAGCTGCCATGAGCCCGCCGAAGGCCGCCCGCGCCACCCTGGGCTCAGCGCCCGAAGACATAAATCGTAACTGACTTGAGGTCCGCACAGCTGCAAGCCATGCCCTGTTACCAAACGGCGCAGCTTGGAGTAAGCCCTGATTTAACCAGTAGCTTCTTTCGCTGACTCCTGACTATTAACTCCCGACTACCGCATTGGCGCGCGGATAGCTTCGCCGGGAGTGACTCCCTCCACCAGTTTGCCAGCGCTCACCACCGACACGCCGCCCACCAGCACGTATTCGATCCCTTCCGAGTAGGCGATTTTTTCGTATGTCGCCTTATCAATGACGAGCTCGGGGGCGAAGATGGTCAGGTCGGCGTCGGCTCCTACCTTTATTCGCCCCTTGTTCCTCATCATGGGCGCGCGTGCCTCAAGACGCTGGGCGGGCATGACAGTCATCTTGCGCAGCGCTTCCATGAGAGAGAGCGCATGCTGCTGGCGAACGTAGTAGCCGAGCACGCGGGCATAAGTTCCAGCGCCGCGTGGGTGGCCCTTGCCATTCAGGATAAGTCCGTCGCTGGCAATCATGGTGAGCGGGCTAGAAACGGCCAACTGTGCGATATCCGCGGGAATGGAATGAATAATGACCATGCCGCCCTGTTTGCGGTATTTCTCGAAGGTCTCTTGCGTGAGCCGCTCACCCGTAGCCACCCATTGCAGGTCGTTATAGGTAATTCCCTCTCTTTGCTGCCAGCCGGGGCCGAAGAGCGCCGAGCCCAAGTCGGTCATGGCGGCAGTGTAGGGGTAGCACTCGGTGGTCACGTCCAGCCCATGCTGACGGGCGCCCTCAATAGTTGCCAACATCTGCGGCGTGGAGCGCAGCCCAGTACTGGAGATGTGCACCACGTGCAGGGGCGCGCCGGTCACCTCGGCGGCAGCAATGCCCTCTTCAAGAGAAGTCATCGGACTATCGGGAGTGTTGCCGCCGCGCAGGTGCACGAATGCGGTGGCTTGGTATTTGGCGGCCGCTTCAAACATCTGAATAATTTCCCAGCGTGTGGCAGCGGGGACGTAACCGATGCCAAAGCCGACGCCCAGCGCGCCGCGTTCCAGACCGTGCTCGAGGTCGCGTTTCATTTCCGTAATCTGCTCGGGAGTGGCGACGGTGGTTGCCGCCGTGTCGTGGGGCAGGAAGGTGCCCGAATCGTGCATCAGTCGCATCCGGGTAGGTACGTGGCCGATAGTGGCGCCGTAATTGATGAGCGCCTTGCCCTGGCGCTCGGCGTACCACTGATCAATATCGGCAACGCCAATTTCCAGTTCCAGGGCGGTGGTGACTCCATCCATGGCCTTGAAGCGATAGTTTTCTGCATCCTGGCCGTGCGAGTGCAGGTCAATGAAGCCCGGAGCCACCACCAGGCCGCGCGCGTCAATGGTCTTCCTGCCGCGAATCTCATTCTCGGTAATGGCGGTAATGCGGTTACCCGTGATGCCGATGTCGCGCACCGCGTCCAAGCCGGATTCCGGATCCATAACGCGGCCGTGAAGGATGACGACGTCGAAAGTTTGGTCAGCGGATTGCGATTGGCTGAACGCTGAAATTGCAAACACGAACGTGATGGCGAGCAGAAGGATGCGTTTCATGATGGCTGTTGTGGACAGGCATTGTGCGCCATGGACGGCACAAAGACAAGATTTGATCTGTGTTATTCGCGTTCAGCCGGAATAAAGTTGGTTTTGAGCTGCGACACCGGCCACCGCGGCCCCCTATTTTCCGAGGCAGCTAAGGCCGTAGATAGGGCGGCGATCTCTGGTGATGCACATCACGTATGCACGTGATCTCGTGAACCTAATCCTTTGGGTGGCCTGGCAAGTGTGACGCATGACCGTGACGGCGATCGCAAAAGCCGCTAGCCTCAGAACCGGAGTTGAGATATGTGCCTGGCTATTCCGGGCCGGATCCTGGAAATCGGCATGGCCGAGGGCGTGCGGGTTGGCCGCGTCGAATTCGGCGGCATTGTGCGGCAGGTCTGTCTCGATTTTGTGCCTCAGGCCAAGGTTGGTGATTTTGTGATGGTGCATGTGGGCTTTGCCATCAGCTGCGTGGATCGGCAGGAAGCAGAACGCACTTATGAGGCTCTGAAAGCCACAGGCATACTGGAACAGGAGCTGTCGCCAGAAGGAAGTTGAGGTGCCCGCTGCCGGGGGTGATCTCTGATCCCCTATTCTCAGGTATTTCGCCTGACGTCACCAGCCCTTGTGACCCTCGTCACCGCCACTTGTGTCCATACGAAACTAAAGTGAGGACAGGAGGTGGACCGCGAACGTGGCGGCAGTTCCTTTCCTCGGCTGCGCGGCCAGCTCTCCAATAGCGATGAAATACGTGGACGAATACCGCGACCAACGTATCGCCCTGGCCCTGGCCGGCGAAGTTGCGCAGCGCGCCACTCGCGACTGGGTGCTCATGGAGGTTTGTGGCGGCCAGACCCACACCATCATGCGCTACGGGTTGGGCGAGCTGTTGCCGCCCTGCATTCACCTGGTGCACGGGCCGGGCTGCCCCGTTTGTGTCACTCCCTTGGAAACAATTGATAAGGCCATTGACCTGGCTTCGCGGCCCGAGGTCACGCTGGTTTCCTACGGCGACATGCTGCGGGTTCCAGGATCACGCTCCGATCTGTTCCACGTGAAAGCAGTGGGCGGTGATGTGCGAGTTGCCTATTCGCCCATGGACGCGGTGAAAATTGCCGCCGCCGAACCGCAACGCAAGATTGTGTTCTTCGCCGTAGGCTTCGAAACCACCGCTCCGCCTAATGCCATGGCCGTTTGGCAGGCGCGGCGGTTGGGTGTGGAGAACTTCTTCCTGCTGGTTTCGCACGTGCTGGTCCCTCCCGCCATCCGGCTGCTGCTGCGCTCGCCCGAAAACCGAGTGCAGGGATTGATCGCTCCGGGACACGTCTGCGCCATTATGGGCTACCAGCAGTACGATCATCTGGCACAGGAATTTCGCGTGCCTGTTGTGGTTGGCGGCTTCGAGCCTGTGGATCTCCTGGAAGCCATTTCTATGCTGGTGACGCAACTTGAGGCTGGACGGGCAGTGGCTGAAAACCAGTACGCGCGCTCTGTGACCTATCGCGGCAACACTGCCGCGCAGCAGATTGTGGAGTTGGTTTTCGAAGTGTGCGACCGCAAGTGGCGTGGGATCGGAGTTATTCCACAAAGTGGCCTCCGTCTGCGCTCCGTGTTCGCGCCTCATGATGCGGAGAAGGCATTCGGAGTGGACGAGATTACCTCACCCGAGCCGCCCGAATGCATCAGCGCGCAAGTCCTGCAGGGACTAAAACGGCCCACTGAGTGTCCGGCCTTCGCCGAGCGCTGCACCCCACAGAGTCCTCTGGGTGCGCCCATGGTTTCGGCGGAGGGGGCCTGCGCCGCCTATTACCATTACCGGAGGCACGCGGCTGCAGTTTCGAGGCCAACCAATGGGTGAGCAATCCAAAAACGACGCCACACTCATTTGTTCCACACCGCTGCCCGCCGGCGAAACCGTCCTGTTGGGACACGGTAGCGGCGGCCGGCTCACATCGGACCTGATTCGCGACTTGTTCCTGCCCGCCTTCAACAACGCGGCCCTGGCCCGCCTCGACGACCAGGCGATCGTCAGCGTGAACGGCTGCCGGCTGGCGTTTACCACCGACTCGTTTGTGGTGAAGCCGCTTTTCTTTCCCGGCGGAGACATCGGCTCTCTGGCGGTGAATGGCACAGTCAACGACCTGGCCATGGGCGGAGCCACACCATTGTTCCTCAGCGCCGCGTTCATCATTGAAGAAGGCTTGTCGATGGAGGAACTGCGCCGTGTTGTCGCCTCATTCCGCAGTGCAGCGTGTGCTGCCGGGATAGAAGTGGTGACGGGCGATACCAAGGTGGTGGAGCGCGAAAGCGGCGATGGAGTGTTTATCAATACTTCGGGAATCGGGCTGGTGCCGCCCGGCCTGGCGCTCTCCGCCAACCAGGCGCAGCCGGGCGACCGCGTTCTGCTCAGCGGCCCTATCGGCGACCACGGGATATCCATCATGGCCCAGCGAGAAGGCCTGGAATTCGAGACTGCCATCCGCAGCGACAGTGCTGCCTTGCACGGGCTGGTAGGCGAGATGCTGAAAGTTACGGGCGAGATTCGTTGCATGCGCGATCCCACCCGCGGCGGCCTCGCTAGCGCACTCAATGAAATCGCCGGGCAGTCGCAGGTGGGAATTGAACTCGAGGAGAGTGCCATTCCCATTCGGGACGAAGTGCGCGGCGCATGCGAAATTCTGGGGCTCGATCCCATGTACGTCGCCAATGAGGGCAAGCTGATCGCCATAGTGGCGCCGGAAGTTGAACAAGCATTATTGCAAGCCATGCGCGGCCACGATTTGGGCAGGGAAGCGCAATTCATCGGGGTAGTGCGGCGCGAGCATCCAGGGCTAGTGACCATGCGCACGGTGCTGGGCACCACGCGTGTAGTGGACATGCTGGCGGGCGATCAGTTGCCGCGCATCTGTTGAGGCGCTTATGCACGAGCTGGGAATTGCCGCTTCGGTGCTGCAAGAGGTGCAACAGGAGGCACAGCACCATCCGGGCGTGCGCTTGCGGAAGGTAAAGGTGCGCGTGGGGGAGCTCTCGGGCGTTAACCCGGAAGCTCTCAGCTTCAGTTTTGAAGTCCTGGTGCGGGACGCTGGACTGGAGTCGCTGGAACTGGAAATCGAAACCTGCCCTCGCCGGCAGCGCTGCCCGGCTTGCCAGCGAACATTCAGGGTCGCAGACTACGATTTACGCTGCCCCAATTGCGGAACGGCGGAAACCGAGTTCGCAGGTGGAGACGAGCTGGAGCTGGCTTCGCTGGAAATGGAGGATTATGAGCCAAGTTTCGCTGGAGCGGAAAGTTCTTAGCGAAAATGACCGAATTGCCGCCGAACTGCGGCGGCGGTTCGCCGACCAGGGCGTGCTTTGCCTGAACCTGATCAGCTCGCCGGGCTCGGGTAAGACCACGCTGCTGGAGCGCACGCTGGAAGCCTTTCCCGCTAGCGCGCGGGTGGCCGTGCTTACGGGCGACATTCAGACGGAGAACGATGCCACTCGTCTGCGCCGCTTCGGCTTTCCAGTGCGCCAGATTACGACCGGGGGCACCTGCCACCTGGACGCGCGCATGATCGAGCGCGCCCTGGCAGAATGGCATTCGGTTTCCTACGATCTCCTGTTTATCGAGAACGTGGGCAACCTGGTTTGCCCAGCCAGCTACGATGTGGGAGAAGCGGCGAAAATCGTGGTGCTCAGCGTCACGGAAGGCGAAGACAAGCCGCTGAAGTATCCCGCCATCTTCCTGAAATCCAAGCTACTGGTGCTCAGTAAGATTGACCTGCTCCCCTATGTGCCCTTCGACATCGCCGCGGCCGAAGGTAATGCCCGCCGCATTCATCCCGAGATCGACATTTTGAGACTTTCCTGCGTGACCGGGGCGGGGCTCGGCCAGTGGCAAGCGTGGATCGAGAAGGGCCGCCATGAGCGGCACACGTTACGCGACGCAGCGGTGATATGAATGGTGGTGCGCAAGAGAATCGCCGTCTCGGGAATTGTGCAGGGGGTAGGTTTTCGGCCGTATGTGTATCGCCTGGCGAGCGAACGGCAGCTGAACGGCAGCGTCCGCAACACGGCCGCAGGCGTCATTATCGAGATCCAGGGTCAGGGGCACGCGGTGGATGATTTCGTGGTCCGCTTGCCGGCCGAAGCGCCGCCTCTGGCCCGCATCACCGGCCTGGACATCCGCGACCTGCCGTGTAACGGCGACTTGTCGTTCCGAATCCTCACCAGCGGATCGCAGGGGAACATTCAAACCCTGATCTCGCCCGATGTGGCCGTTTGTGGCGATTGCCTGCGCGAGCTGTTCGACCCTGCGGACCGGCGCTACAAGTATCCTTTCATCAACTGCACCAACTGCGGGCCGCGCTTCACCATTGTTCGCGGCATTCCCTACGACCGTCCGCTTACCTCCATGGCCGCCTTCACCATGTGCCCGGCGTGCCGGCAGGAGTATGAAGACCCGCTCAACCGCCGCTTTCATGCTCAGCCGAACGCGTGCTGGGAGTGCGGACCCCAGGTTGAGTTATGGGATCGGGCAGGAACGGCAATTGCGGCCGAGGACGCTACCCATGAAGCTGCCGAGCGCCTGCAGCTGGGCGCGGTGGTGGCAATCAAGGGCCTGGGTGGCTTCCATCTGGCGGTGGATGCGACCAATGCCGCCGCGATATCACGCCTGCGCGACCGCAAACGACGCGTGGAGAAGCCGTTCGCTGTGATGGTGCCCAGCCTGGAAACGGCGGAAGTACTTTGCGAGGTGGAGGAAGCAGCGCGCGCGGTGCTGTCGTCTCCGCAACGTCCCATCCTCCTTCTGCGCAAGCGGGATCCATGTGTGATCGCCGACGCGGTGGCGCCGTCCAACCGTGACCTCGGCCTTTTCCTGCCTTACACGCCGCTGCATTACCTGCTGCTGAGAGAAGGGAAATTTTCCGCCCTGGTTATGACCAGCGGGAACCGCAGCGAAGAGCCGATTGCCATTGACAACGCCGAAGCGGTCGAACGCCTGCGTGATCTGGCCGACTTCTTCCTGGTGCACAACCGCGACATCCTGCTGCGCTGTGACGATTCTGTAGTGCGCCTTTCCGGTGGTCGGGTCCGCCAGATGCGGCGCTCCCGTGGCTACGTTCCGGTGCCGGTGTTCCTCGCTGAAGAGGTACCGCCGGTTCTGGCGGTGGGAGGCGAGCTGAAGAACACAATCTGCCTTACCCAGGGTCGGCACGCATTTCTGAGCCAGTACGTGGGCGACCTGGAAAATGTGCAAGCCCGCTGCTTTTTTGAAGAAGCGATTACGCACTTGGAAAAAGTGCTTGAGATCCAACCGCAAGCGGTGGCACACGACCTGCATCCTGACTACTTCTCCACCCGCTGGGCGCGCGGGCAGCAGCACCTGCCCCTAGTTGGGGTGCAGCATCATCATGCTCACATCGCAAGCTGCATGGCAGAAAACGGGCTGGACGGACGAGTGATTGGCATAGCACTGGACGGGACCGGCTATGGCACCGACGGTTGCGTTTGGGGGGGCGAATTACTGCTGGCCGACTATCGTGGCTTCGAGCGCGCCGGCCACCTGGAATATGTTCCCATGCCGGGAGGAGAGGCCGCGATACGCGAGCCCTGGCGCATGGCCGTCAGTCATCTGAACCGGCATTTTGGGCGAGACTTTCTGAACTTCAAAGTTCCTTTTGTGCAACAGCTCGACTGCGCCAAGCTGAAGATTTTGCTGCAGGCGATGGAACGCCATATCAATTCGCCCCTAACCTCCAGTTTTGGCCGTCTGTTCGACGCTGTGGCTGCGCTGGCCGGAATCCGACAGCACGTGAACTACGAGGCGCAGGCAGCAATTGAATTGGAAATGGCAATAGACACCACTCCCAGTCAGCCAGGCTATCCACTGGATATCGTGGAGGAGAACGGACAACTCATCTTTAGCACGCGCCGCCTTTTTGTTGAGCTGTTGGGCAATCTGGAGAAGTCAACAGCAACCGCCATCATCAGCACACGCTTCCACCTTGGCTTAGTTGACGCTTTGGTGAGGGCCGCCGAAATTCTGCGCCAGCGCACTTCACTGGAGCGCGTGTGCCTGAGCGGAGGAACGTTCAATAATCGCTTTTTGCTGGAACAACTGCAGGCCCGGCTGCATGCCTCGGGATTCCAGGTGTTCACACATGCCGAGGTTCCGGCCGGAGACGGCGGGTTAAGTCTGGGTCAGGCTTTGGTAGCCGCCCACCGGCTCCTTTCCCGATAACATACGCTGCTGCCTCGAGGAGAAACCTTGCCAGCGACGCCTCTACCGGCATTTGTTGGCAGCACACACCTCACAGCCGCTGCTCGGGTGCTGATCCTTTGGTTTCGGAACGGGTAACTTATAAGTACACGTTTCTCTCTGGCCCTATGGTAGTATCCGGCCAACCGCAGCCCTGTTGCCCGGAGGTTTTATGCCCGGTGTCGTACTGCAGCCGCTGAACCTCGGCGAACTGCTCGACCGCATGTTCAGTCTGTATCGCAAGAACTTCCTGCTATTTTTTGGCATCATGCTGCTGCCCTCTCTGCTGGCTATGGCTTCGGGCATCATTATGGCCGTATTTCGTTCGCCGATACTGCCAGCACCCAGTTCGGGAGCAACGGCGGTCAACCCGCTGATTTTCGCCAGTGCCATGGGCGGCTTTGTGGTGGCAATGGTGGCGTACTGGATTGTGTACGCCATCGCACTGGGTGCCAGCACCTTCGCGGTTGCGGACGTTTATCTGGGCCGGACGGCGACCATCGCCGCTTCCTATCGCCGCATCCGCGGGCACATCTGGCGGCTATTCTGGCTCATGTTCCTGGTTTCTTTGCGGGTGTTCGGGGTATTTGTGTTGTTGATGCTGGGTTTTGCCCTGTTCATTCCCTTGCTGGGTGGACGGGGTCCGTCGGCTGGCGTGGCGGGCTTGGTGGCCATCTTTATGATGCTGGTGCTTTTCCCCGTCGCTTTTGGCCTTACCATCTGGCTGATGCTCCGCTACAGCGTTTGCATCCCCAGCATGGTTCTGGAGGATCTGCGTGCCGGGCAGGCCATCCGGCGCAGCGCACAACTCATGAAGGGCAATTACCTGCGCTGCTTCTTACTGCTGATGCTGACCGTTGTCATCACGTACGTAAGCCTGACCATCTTCCAAGGGCCGTTCTACATCGCCATGATCCTGACCGCGCGACATGGCCAAATAGCCATCTGGCTGCTCTCTCTTAGTTCCGTGTTTGGCGCGCTGGGAGGGGCGCTCTCGGCGCCTCTCATCATGATAGGGTTGGTGCTTCTGTATTACGATATCCGGGTCCGCAAAGAGGCCTTCGACCTGCAACTGATGATGTCCCTGGTGGACCATGCCGGGGCGCAGCCGGCTCCAGGAGCGGCGGCTGCAGCGCCCAGCGTTTAACCATGTCGTGTTCTTCCCGGAAATTTTGTTCGGCGTTTGTATTGTCGCTGGTGTTCTGGCTGACGGTGAAGGGCCATGCCCAGGTGGCCAGCGCTGCCATCGACCTGCGTGGCTATGTTACCGATTTACAGAACTGGTCGGAAGCTGTGGCCCAATTACCGGCTCACCCTGAGAAGTCCTCTGAGCTTCGCCGCTCAGTTCCGCTGAAATTTGAAATGGAAGGTGGTGGCCAGCGCTACACCGTCTCTAACGCCTGGCTGGTGCTGGCCCTGGTTCATTTCGAAAACGATGCTCACCACCGTGCGGCCATCCAGCAAGAGATTGCGCAGCGGTTGCAATGGGAGCTGCAACAGGCACAGGCGCTAGGCCGGCCGGCAGAAGTTCCCTCATCCCAGGTGGCGCGGTCACAGCTCGCGGCGGTGCTCAGCCGGCGGGAATTCCGCTTTGTAAGGCCGCCGAGCTGGTGGGACCTGTTGTGGGCCCGGATATGGCGTTGGCTAGGCCGGCAGCTGGAGAAGTTGACGGGCCGCCTGCATATGAAGCCGGCGGTTGGCAATGTGCTCTCCTGGATCCTACTAGGCGTAGCCTTTCTCCTGCTGGCGGTAATACTCTGGCGCAACCTGCGGCGCGCTTCGCGCGGCATAATGCCCCTCGGTCTGCAGGCGCCAGCCTCCAGCACGTGGGGCTGGCGGCAGTGGGCGGATGCGGCCCAAGCCGCGGTCGCCGGGCAACGCTATCGCGAGGCAGTTCATTGCTGTTATTGGGCCGCTGTGTTCCGCTTGGAACAGATGGGTGTGTGGCGCCTGGATAATTCACGCACTCCCCGCGAATATCTGCGCCTGCTGCCCCGTGATTCCCAACACCGTGAGATCATGGCCAGCTTGACCCGCAGCTTCGAAGTGGTGTGGTACGGATACCGGCCGGTGACCCAGACGCAGGCGGAATCTGCCCTGAAGGAATTGGAGAACCTGGAATGGAGCTCGCCCTCGATAGCGGCGACCGCAAGCTACTGATAGGCGCCGCGGCCATCGTGCTGGTGCTCGCCATTATGGGGGCGCTCGTGGGCACCGAGGGCCCGAGTTCCTCGGGCTATCCCTCCACTTATTCGACGGCCTCCGACGGCGGCAAAGCCGCGTTCCTCACCCTGCAGCGCCTAGGCTACAGAACGGAGCGCTGGCTGGAGCCGCCACAGGCGCTCAATGCGAAGGACACCATCCTCATTCTTGCCGATCCCATTGTTCCTCCCAGCAAGGACGAGCGGCAGGCCCTCCGCAAGTACGTGGAGTCGGGCGGAAAGGTGCTGGCTACGGGTATAAGAGCCGACATGCTATTGCCCGAGGCCTCGGCCGGTGCGAACGACATACTAGCGGTGGAGTGGAAAGATTTTCCTGCTCTGTTTCCGCGAGCGCTGACCCGCGGCGCTAAAAGCATCACGCTGGTTCCGCTGGCAAAGTGGACAAGTACGGGCGCGCGTTACGTTCCGCTTTATGGCAGCGCCGACGCTCCGGTGGCGGTGGTTTACACCCTGGGGCGTGGCCAGATTCTGTGGCTGGCCGCATCCACGCCTTTGACGAACGCTGGTATCCAGCGCGCCGGCAATTTGGAGCTGCTGCTGAACTTTGCCGGCTCGCCGCAACGCACGCGCATTTTCTGGGACGAATACTTCCACGGACAAGGGCGTTCCTTGGCAGATTACTTTACGCGCACGCCGCTGCCGTGGGGGCTGGCGCAATTGGGGTTGCTGCTGATGTTCGCCCTGCTGGCATTTTCGCGGCGCAGCGGTCCGGTGCATCCCCTGCCGAGCGAATCGCGGCTCTCATCGCTGGAATTCATTGACACCTTGGGCGGGCTCTATCAGCGGGCGCATGCCGCGCGCGGCGCGGTGGAGGTCGCTTATCAGCGCTTTCGTTTTCTGCTGGCCAAGCGATTGGGCATGCCATTGAGTGCAGCAGACACGGATTTGGAAAAGGCGGCTCAGCAGCGCCTTTCGCCTGCCCCAGGGTTGCTCGAAACATTGCAGCGCTGCCGGGCAGCGCAGGACGACCTGGATTTAGCAGACAGCAAGGCGCTGGAATTGGTGCAGGGGTTGCACCAGTTCAGTGTGGTGCTTTCATTACAAAATGTGGGAGAACGGGGATGGAAAAAGTAGGCAGCCTGACGGAGCAGGCCCGTGCTCAATTGAGCAAGGTGCTGGTCGGGCAGGATGAGTTTATCCAACAACTGCTGGTGGTAGTGCTGTGCCGGGGCCACGCCTTGATTGAGGGCGTGCCCGGCCTGGCCAAAACGCTGGCGGTGAAAGCACTGGCCAAAGTGCTGCAACTGGAGTTTCAGCGCGTGCAGTGCACTCCCGACCTTATGCCCGCCGACGTGATCGGCGGTAACATTTTCAACAGCGCTACCAGCGGTTTCACCCTTCACCCCGGGCCATTGTTCACCGACCTGCTGCTGGTGGACGAAATCAACCGCACGCCCCCGCGCACGCAGTCGGCGCTGCTGGAGTCCATGGAGGAGGCGCAGGTTACGATTGACGGCACGCGCCACCAGCTCTCCGACTTTTTTACTGTGTTTGCCACCCAGAATCCGATCGAATTCGAAGGCACGTACCCGCTGCCCGAGGCACAACTGGACCGTTTTCTGCTGAAGATTCGCGTTGGCTATCCGTCGAGCGAAGAGGAAATTGCGATTTTGGAACGCTACCAGACAGGCTTCGACGCGCACCAACTGGAACGCATGGAGCTGCAATCGTTGGGAATGGAAGCCCTGCGTGAGGCACGCGCTACCGTGAGTTCGGTCCAGGTGGAACCAGGAATTTTCCGCTACGTGAGCGAACTGGTGCGGCGCAGCCGCGATTGGCCATCGCTCAGCTTGGGCGCCAGCCCACGCGCCGGTCTGAGCTTGCTGCTCGCCGCCAAGGCGATTGCCGCCATAGATGACCGCGACTACCTGGTGCCTGACGACATCAAGCAGATCGCTCCTGCTGTGCTTCGACATCGCGTAGTGCTCAAGCCGGAGGCTGACTTGGAAGGCGTGAGCGGTGAGCAAGTGGTCCGCGATCTGCTGGCCGCGGTTGAGGTTCCGAAATAATGCTGGGTAGCATGGTTCCGGAACCCCGGGTGGCGGTGGCGCGAAGCTGGCGCCGCCGGGGCTTCGGCATTGGGCCGCGTCTGGTGCTGCTGCTTTTAATCGGACTTCTCTGGCTGGTGCCCGCTTGGTGGGACCGCCGGGCTCTCTACGGCCTGCTTGCCTGGGATGTGCTGTTGCTGGCCATTTTCATCTGCGACCTGTGGCGCTTGCAACGCGCCCGCCCCGAAGCCAGCCGAATCTGGACCAGTGCCCCCTCGCTTTCCACCCCGGCTGAAGTTCGCGTTGAGCTGAGAAATCTGGGAGAAATCTCTTATACCGCTGCGCAGGACGATATTCCCGCCAGCCTTCGTCGCACTCCTCCCACGCTGCAGTTTCAAACCGACCGCTGGGGCGAAGCGCGTGCCAGCTACCAGATTGAGCCTTTACAACGCGGGGACGTGCAACTCGGCCCGCTCTTTCTGCGCTGTCAGAGCCGGTGGCGGATCGCGGAATGCTGGCTGCGCGCCGGCTTGGCACAGACGGTCCGCATTTACCCCAACCTGGGCGAGGCCAAGCGGCACATGCTTTATCTGCTGCGCAGCCGTCAAATTGAGCTGGAGCGCAGGCTGACGCGCCGCCGCGGCCTGGGCAGGGAATTCGAGAGTCTGCGGGACTATCGCGACGGCGATGAGCTCCGTGATGTGTGCTGGACCGCAACAGCGCGGCGCGGCAAGCTGATTACGCGGCAATTCCAAGTCGAGCGCAGCCAGACGGTCTGCCTGGTCGTGGATGCGGGCCGCTTGTTGCGGGCTAAAGTGGGCAAACTGCAGAAGCTGGATTTCAGCGTCAACGCTGCCCTCACCCTGGCGCACGTGGCCCAGTATTCCGGGGACCGTGTGGCCCTGCTGGCCTATGGCCGCCGCGTGCAGCAACAGTTGCCGCCGGGACGAGGCAGTCCGCACACGCGCGCTATGGTGGAGCAGCTCAGCCTGGTGCGTTCCGAGGTGGCGGAAGCGGACCACGCTCGCGCCGCCCGTGTGCTCCTGGCCATGCAGAAGCGCCGCAGTCTGGTGGTGTGGGTTACCGATTTAGCGGAGACCGCCATGACACCCGACGTGATTCAGGCAGCGCTGCAGGTTGCCAGGCGGCACCTGCTGCTGTTCATCACCTTCTCCGAGCCGCAGACCATTGAACTGCTGGCCCGGGCGCCGGAGAATCCGCTCAACATGTATCGCGTCATGGCAGCCCAAGAGATGGCGCAGCGCCGCGAGTTGCTGTTGCGGCGGCTACGCGAGCAGGGAGCCTTCGCCCTGGAGATGCCGCCCGACCAGGTTTCCACCGCCGTCGTGAACCACTACCTGGAAATCAAGGACCGGGGACTGCTGTAGGTCGCGATGAGACATTGCAGGGAACACTTTCAGCGGTAATGCCGACAATCACACCTCCATATGAGGATTCTCGTCTGTTGTTGAAAACAGGTACAAGGTGAGAGCCGTTCCCAGCGCTACTCCCAGAGCGAACTTCAGCGAAACCGGAAAATTAGAAGGCGAGAGATATCCCTCAATGAAGCCCGCAACCACTAGCATGGGAATCACGCCCAGTACGAGGCGGACGGCGCGGCCACCGGCCTCCACTAGCGAGTCCCGCCGCGGCAAGCTGCCGGGGAAAAGTAGCCCGCGCGCCAGCAACAACCCTGCGCCCCCGGCGATAAAGATGGCAGGCAGCTCCAGCACCCCGTGCGGCGCCACGAAGCTCCATAGCTGATTGCTCATGCCCGCCTGCCAGCAGGCGGTGCCGATCACCCCGATCAGCAGGCCGTTAAAGAACAGCATATAGATCGTGCCCAGGCCGGCCGCGATCCCGCTGGCAAACGTGGCCAGCGCCACAGTAATGTTGTTAGTCAGGATGAAGCTGGAGGCCAGCGGCTTGACCGAGACCACCGACTGCGTCCACATGCGGTGCTGCTCGATGGTGTCGATCATCCTCCCGCCCAGGAAATAGCGTTCAAAACCTGGGTCGGAGAAGCACAGGGCCATGCCGGCAATGGCCGCTCCCAGAAATATGAGAAACGCGGTGAGGGGGTAAACCAGGTTCTCGCGAAATAGGCGGGGATAAGTGACGCGGAAGAATTGTACAATGCCCGCGGCATTGGTCTTGCGCCCCATGTAGATGAGGTTGTGGGCGCGGCCCAGCAACTGGTTCAGGTAAGCGCAAATCTGCCGGCTGGCGGGATCTTCGCGCACGGTGGAAAGATCGGAAGCGATCTGGCGGTAGAGCAGGCCCAGTTCCTGCAGTTCAGCACGGCTGAGCCGCCGAACGCCGCGCCGTCCCGATTGCTCCACCAGCGCTTCCAGGCGGCGCCAGTAGGGCTGTCGTTTTTCGAGCCAATGCGTGGAGATCACGGGTGTACTCGCCGGACAAGCTTACCATCGAAACTCCCGAACAGATCCCGCTGGAATTTCCGCTGGCGGGGATTGGCAGTCGCTTTCTGGCTATCGCTTTGGATATGCTCATCCAGGCGCTGGCCTTTCTGTTGATTGTCTTCGTGGCGGAAATACTCCTGCCCACGGCGGCGCGTTTCACGCCGCGCGCCTGGACCTGGGCAGCCGCCATCTTCTTTCTCTGTGTATTTGTCCTCTATTCCGGCTATTACGCGCTGTTCGAAGTGTTCTGGAACGGACAGACTCCGGGCAAGCGCCTGGTACGACTGCGCGTGATTAGCGATTCGGGCCGGCCTATCACAGTCTATGAAGCCGTTGTGCGCAACCTGTTGCGGATCGTGGACCAGTTTCCAGGGCTGTACGTGGTGGGCATAATTTCCGTTTTCCTGACCGCGCGCAATAAACGCTTGGGCGACATCGTGGCCGGTACGGTCGTGGTACACGAAAAAGCCATGCAGGATACGCAGCCGGATTTTGCCGCTGCGGTTGCTTCCATTTCGCCCTCTCCCGGGTTGCAGATTTCTGCTGAGGAACTGGAACTGATTGAGCACTTCCTGCAGCGGCGTTATGACCTGAGCCCAGAAGTTCGCCGCCAGAGTGCCGAGCAAATTGCGGCTCGCGTGCGGGACCGCCTGGGCGCTACGCAGGATGGGGTAGCCAGCCCGGAGGAGTACCTGGAATCCCTAGCCCGTCAGAAGCGCGATAGCGCCGGCCTGAGCCGGTGATGAAAAAGTAGCGGCGGCGGTCCCTTCACAAACGCTTGGCTCTCAGCGACGCTGTGTCCGTGCGAGTGTTCAGTCGCGTCCAGCGCAGATGTAAATTGGCCTTCTAATACGACGCCGGATGTAGTGGCGTAGCCTGTGAGGTCTCATGTTTCGACCCAAAGATTACTTCATAGGCGGAACGTCAACTTCCTGCAGGCCGCTGCGCTTCGCCTGGCGGTTCAATTCCGCCATATCCCGCTGCTGAAGCTTCTGCCACGAGGCCAGCAGCGCCTGCAGCGAGCGTTGGGTCTCTTCGAAAAGCGCATAGGACTGCGCTGTAGGGGCGGTGTCGGCGCTTTCCACGGCATTAAGTACAGCGGCGAGCGTGCCATTCACGGTTGCAAACGTGGCCGTTCCGCCGGGAATCGGGCTGCCGCCGGCGAGTGTCGTCAGTCTGCTATCCAATTCGGTTGCTGCCGCTGCCAGTTTCGCCATGCCCGGCTTTCTCGATATCTCCTTCAGCATTTGTTCCAGCTGTTTCCGCGACGCCGAAATCTGGTGATACGCCCCCATGTCTTTGCTTACGGCATCGGTAATCTGCAGCTCCAGTTGCAGCTGGCGCGCAAGGTCGGCCGGTGAAGTTGAAACCCTTGGGTCTTCCTTGATCTGCAGCGGCTGACGATAAGTCTGGCCACGTGCAGTGAGCCTGACCTCGTATTTCCCGGGCAACACCAGCGGCCCGCGCGGTGCCACGGGAGTTTCTCCCACTACCGCTGCCATGCTGTATTCGTGGAACAGCCATTGCGGCGTGGGATAACGTAGGTCCCACACAAACCTGTGTTCGCCCGCTTCGTTGCTCAGGATATCTGGCACTTCCACCCAATAAGGCGGAAAGGCAAGCTGGGAAAAGTCCACGGATGGTGGGACATCGCTGCTGGAAAAGCGGCGCACAACATTTCCCTGCACGTCGGCAATTTCCAGAACCAAGGGCGCACTGGCAGCAGTCTTCAGATAGTAGTCAAAAATCGCGCCCTCGGGCGGGTTCTGACCCGCAGGCGTTTCCGGGGGCAGGGGAGTGTCGCGGTTCTGATTGCCCCGCACGCGCAGCGCAACGGACGGGCGGAAGAGGTGTGCATCGGCTCTGGCCACATCTAGGCTTAGCTGCCGCAGCGACGTAATGTCATCCAGAATCCAGAACGACCGGCCATGCGTAGCGACCACCAGATCGCCGCCATGCACTACCAGGTCGTGGATTGGTGCTACGGGTAGGTTCAACTGAAGCGGTTGCCAATGCCCGCCATCGTCGAAGGAAACGTAGACGCCGGTTTCCGTTCCGGCAAACAGCAGACCCTTGCGCTCCGAGTCTTCGCGCACGACGTGGACATAGGCAGCATTGGGAATGCCTTCGCTAATTTGGGTCCAAGTCTTGCCGTAGTCGTGGGTGCGGTAAATGTATGGACGGAAGTCGTCCACCCGGTGGCGGTCAACGGCAGCGTAGGCGGTACCGGCGTCGAAGCGGGAAGCATCTATCAGGCTGATCTTGCTCCACGGCGCCAGCGTCTTGGGCGTGACGTTCTCCCAACTCTTGCCGCCATCCCGAGTCAGTTGGATTAGGCCGGTATCGGTACCCACCCAGATCATTCCAGGGTTAATCGGCGAGGGCGCAACGGTATAGATAACGCCATAGCCGCGCTGCATGGCATTGTTGACCGCAAGTTGCCCCTGGGCATTGGCTGCCCCGGCTTCGGCTCCGGTCAGGTCAGGGCTGATGGCCTGCCAGCTCATGCCCCGGTCGCGCGTCTCAAGCAGCACTTGGGCGCCCATGTAGAGCGTGTGCGAGTCTTGCGGCGAGAACACGATCGGCGAAGTCCAGGTGAAACGGTATTTGCGACCGGAGATCTCGGTGCCGAAGCTGACGCTGGGCCAGGGCGAAATATCGTGCGATTCGCCGGTATTCCAGTTGAAGCGGTGCAGTTCTCCCAGAGTGCCACCAGCATAGACAAAATTGGGGTCGCTGGGGTCAGGCACAATGTATCCCCCTTCGTCGCCGCCCACCGGCCGCCAATCCCGGAAGGTGATCTGGCCGTAGTCACTGCGGCTGAGTGTGCCCGCAGTGCCGCTGTCCTGCTGCGCTCCATACACCTTATAAGGGAACTGGTTATCGGTGGCGACGTGGTAGAACTGCGCTGTGGGCTGGTTATACCAACTGCTCCAGGTCTGGCCGTCGTCCACGCTGATGGTCGTGCCCTGGTCGCTGGCCACAATCATGCGCCGCGATTCGCCGGGATCCACCCAGAGCAGGTGGTAATCGTCTCCCCCGGGTGCACCCTTAATGGAGGTGAAGGTCTTGCCGCCGTCGGTGGAGCGATAGAGAGAAACATTGGGAATGTAAACCCGGTTGGGATCGAGCGGGTCGGCGGTGACGGTGCCGAAATACCAGCCGCGCTGGTGAATGCGGCGGTCGGCGCTCACCAGCGTCCAGTTGGCGCCACCATCGTCGGAGCGGTAGAGGCCGCCCTTCTGCTTGGCGTCCACTATGGCGTAAACACGTTGCCCGTGTGTGCCCGCGGAAACGGCCACGCCGATTCTGCCCAATTCGCCGGAGGGCAGGCCGTGGCTCGAGATCTCCGTCCAGGTAGAGCCTTCATCCGTGGATTTGTAAAGTCCGCTGCCGGGCCCGCCCAGCGGCGCATAGGTGCTCCAGGGTGGCCGTCGCGTACGCCACAAGGTGGCAAAAACGGTCTGCGGGTTATCGGGATCGAGGGCCAGGTCGACGGCCCCGGTGTTTTCGTCTTTGAAGAGAACTTTCTGCCAAGTCCGGCCGCCGTCGGTGGTGCGAAAGACACCTCGTTCCAGGTTGGGACCGTAGGCGCGCCCCAGCGCCGCCACCAGCACAACGTCCGGGTTATGCGGGTCCACCATAATTCGGCCGATGTGGCGGGTCTCGCGCAGGCCTACATTGCGCCAGGTCTTGCCGGCATCGGTGGATTTGTAAACACCATCGCCGAAGGAAATGTCGGAGCGCATGTCGGCTTCGCCCGTCCCGACGTAGAGCACGCTGGGATTAGAAGGTGCAACCGCGAGCGCGCCGATAGAGGCAATGGGCGCAGCATCAAAGATCGGTTTCCAGACGCGGCCGCTGTCGGTGGTTTTCCATACTCCGCCGCCCACAGCACCGAAATAGAACGTCTCCGGTTCGCCAGGAACACCGGCGGCGGCCAGTGCCCGTCCGCCGCGAAACGGGCCGATGCATCGCCAGCGCAGCCCGGCATAGAGATCGGGATCAACGCCCTGGGCGCAAGCCACAGATCCGTTGAAGACCTGCAGCACAAAAACTAAAAGTGTGGCGGCGAATGTAAATGAGTAGGGGAGCGAGTTTTTGTGCATGGGAGAAGGGAGAATATACACCTTCGGCGGGTTTTGCCGCCGCCTTCAGCCATAGCGCAAAAACAAAGGGCAGTTCTAAGGCCGCCCGGGTGGGAACCTGAATTCAAGTTCTAGGTTTCCGCGCAGGCCCACTCCCGTAGGAGCGATTGAACATCGTCGTCGCTCGCGGCGGGGAGCACGTCAAGCACGGAATCCAGAGCGGTCAGCGCCAGCACTTCCTGCACGTGCTTGCCAGGATTGACAAATTTCAGGTTCATACCCTGCGCATCACACCACTGCTTTATGCGCAGGAAGGTGCCCAGTCCGGCGGCGTCCAGGACCTCCACTCTGCGCAAATCAATAATCAAAGCTGCGGCCCGTTGCGTGGTCGCGGTACGCTGCAAGCCCTTGAGTCCTTCGCCGGCCACTATTTTTCCGGTGCACTGCAGGACAACTGTGTCTCCCGAACGTTGTGCCAACAACCGCAACATCATTCCTCCAGATATGTGCCCAAGAATTAGTACGTATGTGAACGGATAAAAGTTCGCCCAATGTTCCTAGTTTAGACGTCGGAGAGCGGCCAGCGTATCCCCTGCACCAGCAAAATAAACCCCAACAGGACATGTACCGACAGCACGTTACATATGGCTGTGGAAATCATTTATACAACGCTTGGTTGAGAGTCGCGGCTGCTGTCGAATCATCCCAGGGAATGCCGGACTGACAGCATTTTTCACGGGGCCCGGCTGCATTTTTTGCGCGGAACCGGAAAGGTCAACACGAGAGCCGCAGCTGAGAAGTATTTTGTATTGACTCTCTTGCGCTCTTCCCTAGAATGAGTCCCAAAGAAGCTAAGTAAAACATTTGCAAGCGTTTCTGTTTAAAACAATAAAGTCAGCAAATGGCAGAGCTTTTTACATCCGCACAGGTGGTTGAACTTACCGGCATTACCGCCCGGCAGCTGCAGTGGTGGGACGAGCAGGGAATCGTTGTTCCCTCTCGGGAGGGACATCGCCGCCTGTACTCGCTCGACGATCTGGCGGAAATGGCGGTCATAGCCGACCTGCGCCGCCGCGGCTTTCCTCTGCAAAGGGTGCGGAAAGTCGTGCGCTTTCTGCAGCGTGAACTGGGCAGCCGCCTGGCTCAAACCGTCAGAGGCGGCCCCGAATACCACCTGCTCACTGACGGCTCGCATTTGTACCTGGAAACTTCGGCCAAACAGATTGTGGATATCCTGAAAAACGCGCGCCAGCCCATTCTTAGCGTCTGCTTGAGCGATACCGTGCGCGCGATCCGCGCCAATATCCGCGACCGCAAGAAAGAGAATACCTCTGTGCGTCCGCAGCAGCACGCCAGAAGGAAGGCCCTGTAAACACGGTGGGAGGAGAAATGGTCGGCGAATTAAACGTGCTTACCGAGTGGATTCCGGAGCAGATGGGACCGGGAACGGTGTTCGTACTGGAAAATGCCGGTGAAGTGGGCGAGAAGGACGACCCTTACTGGGCCGTGCTCGCCTGCCCGAGTTGCGGCACGCTCGGCCTCATCACTCGCCGGCAGATTGCCGGTCTGCTGCCTGTAATCTGCGGCTCCGAACATTGCGCCGCCCAATTCTTCATCCGCGACTGCGAAATCATTCCCCGCAAACCCTGCTAAACCTGCTAAACCTGCTTTTTCACTGCAGAGGCCACAGAGAGCGCAGAGAAGGCATGCTCAACGTCTTCTCACACATCTGTCTCAAGACATAACAGTCTGACGTCAGCCACGCTGCCTTCAGGTACCTGACTCGCCACTCGAGAGCAAAACCAGCTGCCCGGGAGCTTTGGTTTGAAGGGGTAAGAGGATTAACCAGCTGCCCGGGAGCTTTGGTTTGAAGGGGTAAGAGGATTTTGAAACTTCTTGCTCTGTGCTCTCGGTGTCCTCTGTAGT
>DATFDP010000063.1:0-33683 GCA_035252015.1 Terriglobales bacterium | reverse complement strand
CTTTGGCGATAATCTGGCGGCTTTGGTCACCGGCGACGTGCAACTTTCGGGCACCGGCGCCAATACCCACGGCACCGATACGTTGATGGGATACGCTTTGCCCATTTACGGCACCAGCCGCACCAGGGGAGAGGTGCTGCTCGATTGGGGCGGAAACTACACGGGCATCACCGCTGGCCACACCAACTACCAGACCGAATGCAACGCTTACGAAGACGGCAACCTGGGCGGCACTTATGCTACCACCAGCAACGTGCCCTACCAGACTTCCATGATGGTGCAGGGAGTCAAGGAACTGGCCTGGATTCGCGGGCCGTCCTGGGCGAACTACAAATTACTCCGCGACCTGGCTTACGGCTGGGCGAAGTCTTCCACCGCCAACCATCAGGGTATGGAGGACACCGGCGACTGGAGTACTGGTGGCATCCGCTACGGCTATCCGTTTAACCATACCTGCAATCCCAACGGCCCCATCTGTCCCTGTCAGGCCACCTACGGTGCGCGGGCCACGGTATGGATGCTGTGGGACTACTTGTGGGACTACGAGGGCAGCACCTCCGGCAAGAGCGGCTTTGACCTGGTGTTGCGCAAGTACATGGCAGTCTTCCCGCCGGCCAGCAACACAGAGTGGGGCCAGTGGGGCATGTCCAGCACCATGTACCACTATCTGCATCCCACCACGACCGTGGCTTCCCCTGCCGGCGTAACCACGGGCCTGGCCATGAGCACGGTTTCGCCGCTTACCGTCACCAACAACGGTGGCGGCTCTTACAGCCTGAGTTTCCCCGCGGTTTCCGGGGCGACCTATGCGGTGAAGCACGCCAGCGGCAAGCAGATTGTGGACTGGCTGAACTTCGACATCCGCTACAACAACGGAACCAATAACGACTGCACGGTGAACGTAGCTCCGCTGACCGAAGCCTGCGGCACCTGGGGCGTTGACCCCACCACGCACGCCACCTGGTTTGGCTCCAACTACACCAAAGAACAGACGGTCAGTTGCCCCGGTTCCACTTGTTCTATAACCGTGACCCAGGACGCCGCCAACACGGCTCTGCCTTCTACGGGCGAGCAGTTCATGGTCAAGGCCTTTTCCGGGTCGGGTTCGCCACCGCCGACTGATACCACGGCACCGACAGTGACCATCACCGGCCCGGCGCCGGGAAATGTATCGGGAACGGTCAGCGTAACCGCTACCGCCACCGATCCCGACGATGCGGTGGCCGGGGTGCAGTTCAAACTGGATGGCGTGAACCTGGGAGCCGAAGACACCAGCTCGCCCTATTCCGCTTCCTGGGACACCACCACGGCGGTGAACGGCAATCACATCCTGAGCGCGGTGGCCCGCGACACGAACGGGAATCAGAACACAGCCACCCTGGCCGTGGTTGTGGTCAACAATAGCGGCGGCGGCGCCAGCGCCACCTGGACGCAAATCTGTTCCGGCTCGACTGGCCCCCATCCCTGCCCGGCACCGACTTGGCCCTACATGCGGGGCTACAACTACAACCTGCCCTACGCTCCGACGCGCGGCACCGTGCTTTATTATGGCGGGGCAGGCGGAGGCAGCAGCATCTACAGCAATGCGGTCTGGGAATACAATTCCAACACCCACACCGCCAACCGCATTTCCTGGACCGGCACCACGGATTACGTGTGCAACAACATTGCCGGCGGGGGCAATGGCGGCAGCGGCTCTTACGGCCAGTTCACCGCCGCTCCTTATTTTGATGGCCACCCTATGGGCTGGTTTGAGGTGGACACCACCCGCAATCAGTTTTTCATCACCGGACTGCTTTGCCAGGGCTACCAGATGCACCACACCTGGCTTCTCAACCTCGGTAACCTGACCTGGAGCGAGGCGGGCAGCAGCATCTATCCTGCCGACATCACCGACAGCGCCAGCATCTTTGTGCCCTGGGCGGATGTATTCATTTCCTTTGGCGGCGCATATGGCGGCAGCATCAGCAACAAACTCTATTATTTCCATCCCGCCAGCAACACCTGGACGGATGAAACCAGCGGCCAGACCGGCATTCCCAATTCCGGCATCGGCATGGTGAGCGGCAAGTTTGCCGCCGACGTCGCCAACCACGTCCTCTATTACTTCGGCGGCTGCAAAGCCAGCGACTGCTCCGTGGGGCCATTCAACACCGACATCTACACTTTCAATGTCGCCACCAAAGCCTGGACCAAACTGAATCCCACTGGCGCCGGACCGGCGCAAGGCTGGCAGGCGCCTATCTGGGTATGGGATTCGCTGCGCAGCCGGCTCATCACCTTCAGCGAGGGCAACGTCTATGCCTACACGCCCTCAACCAACGCCTGGACGCCGATCTCGACCAACGCCGGCCCCACCACCTACGCCCACAGCACCTCAATGGGCTGGAATCCCTCCACCGAGGCGCAGTATGACCCCGGCACCGACAAGGTGATTTTCTTCGACAACGCTGCCGTGCACGGCTCGCTCAGCGGCGGCGGCAATGCCGATACCCCGGCGATTTACGAGCTGGCCCTGGGCACTGGCGGGGGCACCACGGCTTACATGGTGAGCGTCACCATTGCCGGCACAGGTTCGGGCACGGTGTCGGATGGCCTGGGCTTTGTCTGTTCTTCGGGCACTTGCGGGCAGCAGTACAACCAGGGTTCGAACGTGACCCTGACCGCGACCGCCACCGAAGGCGGAAGTTTCGCCGGCTGGAGCGGGGTGGATGGCGGCGCCTGTCCGGCAGGCAATACCTGCACCTTCAACAATCTGAACGCAGCCAAAAGCGTGACCGCCACCTTCAATAGGCCCGCTACGGCCATCCGCTACTCCGGGGTCACTGTTCAAGGAGTGAAGATTCAGTGAGAAGCGAATTCACGACGATGTTTTTTGTGTGTCTACCGCACTCGGCCTAGCCCGAGTTACTAGCTTCACAAATTAATTGCCGCAGCCCGCGCCGAGAACTGTGACCCGGCGCACAGGGAGTTGTGTCACTGAAAGAACTGGAATGAGTCTTCTGAAATTCAAATTCGGCGTGCTCGCCGTCTCAGCGGTGCTGATAGGACTGGTGCACGCAGGGCAAGCGCAGGTGAAATTGAATCCTGGCGTGAAAATCAATCCTGGCGTGAGGATTGCCCAGGCCGAGAATCGGCAGGCCGTCCCTGTTTTCATGCAGGGCGCGAGCGGCGGGGCCACGCAGGTCACCGGCTATGCCGCTCCGGCCATCACCAGCAACAAGAAACTGTGCGCCTTTGGAACGTCGCAGACCAGCGTCACCTGCGCTTTTCCTTCGGCGCAAACGGCGGGCAACATCAACGTGGTAGTGGCCAGTTGGGAGGGAACGGGAGACGTAGATTACGCCTCGGATACTTCTTACAACTACTACGCCAGCAAGATTACCGCCCGCTACGGAACCCAGAATCTCAACCAGGCCGTGTTCTGGTCGCGCAGCATCGCCGGAGGCGCCAGCAATACCGTGACCGTGGCCTTCAAGGCGGCGGTTACCGTCCTGAATGTCCAAGTTGCGGAACTGAACAATGTTGATGCGGCCAACGTCTATGACGTGTCGGCGGCGGGTTCGGGCACGGGGGTTGCGGGAGCCACCGTCCAGACGGCCAACATGGTGACCAGCACGCCCACCGAATTGTTAGTTCTGGCGGGCGCCAGCACTTACTGGTTGGTCAACGACAGCAACGGCAGCCAGACCGGATATACCAACAGCCTGTTCGCCCGCTGGGGACTGCTGGGCTACAAGGTGGTGACCAGTACAGGGACGCAACAAGGCAAAGCCAAGCTGGATGCAGGCGGGGGCAGCGACTGGATTCTGCACGCCTTGGGATTTAGGGCCAAGCCCACGACCAGCCAGCAACCGGGCGCGGCGGCGACCTTTATTCAAGCCAATACGGCAGGGAATCTGAGTGTCGCCATTGTGAGCTGGCAGGATGGGACTCATACCCTTTCAAGTGTTACCGACACGGCCGGGAACACTTACTCTGCCGCGGGTTCCACCGCGACTTACACCTTTGGCGGGGTGACGCTGCGACAGGCCATTTACTTCGCCAAGAACATTGCGGCCTACAGCTCTAATAAGGTAACGGCGGCCTTCAGCGGCGACAACACTCCGACCAGCCCGACCATTCAGATTCTGGAATACTCTGGTTTAGATCAGACTTCGCCCCTGGATACCACGACCTCTAAGAGCGGCACCGCCTCCAGCCCTAGCGATGTGGTAGTTGCGAGCACTGACGCAATGACGATGGCCACGGATTCAGAAGTGGCCGTGGGTGGGATCGTGACCACCGATGCTGTAGATTCGGTGGTGGTCAGCGACCCGACCACCAATCTTCGGGTCTTTAATCCCGCCGCTACATCCCGCGCGGCCTTTGACCGGATCTTCCAATCCCAAGGCGGCTATAACCTTGCCGTTAATCTTTCGGCCAAGAGCCAGTCATGGTTGTTGAATGCCGCCTGTTTCAAAGCCGCCGGCCAGACGGGAGTGACCCCGGCGCCAGAAGTTTATTCGGTAAGTCCAGGTTCCGGTTCCACGGCGGGTGGTGAGACTATCACCATCAATGGCGAAAATTTCCAGCCGGGTGTGGTCGCCAGCTTCGGCACGCTGGCTGCCACGACTACTTATGTGACCAAGGGCCAACTGACCGCCATCGCGCCAGCACAAGCCGCGGGACTGGTGGATATAAAGGTGGTGAACCCGGACGGCTTCCAGGGCGTGCTGCCGGGCGGCTATCGGTATGACTTACCCCCGTCCTACCCTCTGACGGTGCAATGGGCCAACACTGGAACCGGCGGAGTAATCATCAATCCGGGGAATACCTCCTGCCATACCGGAACCCTTTGCCAAACATCCTTCAGCCAGGGTACGTCCGTCACCATCGTGGCTACGGCGGACCCAGGTTCCGGTTTCCAGTCCTGGGGATTGGATTGCCAGGCGTTCAGCGGCAACACCTGCAACTTGACCATGAACGCCAGCCATACGGCCTCAGTTTCTTTTGAGGTGCTGCCTACGGGCCAGACGTACTCGGTGGTTTTCGGGTCTATGGCGCCGAGTCAAAGTCCGCTGTCGGATAGCGGCAAGTGGACGCGGTTTGTCCCTGGAGCCGGACAGACCACATGGCCGGGTTCGACCAAGGTCAATACCAATACGTCAGTTGCCTATGGGACCATGACTGCCACCGAGGGCTGCAGCGACACCCACGGCGGGGCGGTAACTCAGTGCGCGGACTCGGCCGCCTATCTTGCCGGAGCTTGGCTGGCGGATCAACAGGCGATGGGCGCGGTCTGGTACAACGGAAGTTCCCTGAGCAACGAGGTGGAACTTCACCTGCGCAGTCAGGGCAGCAAACTATACGAAGTTGATATCCGCTCCGCCAACTCCGGGAGCAGTTTCCTGAACTTCGTGCGCTGGAACGGAGATGGTACCTGGACGGCTCTATCCAATGCGGGTTGCGCCAATAACGGGGCTAGCTACGGAGTGGCCGTGGGCGACTGGGTGCGGGCGACGGTTTCCGGTTCTTCGCCCGTAACCCTCAAGGTTTACTACCTCCATGGTGGAACCGAGACCTTAAAAGCCACCTGCACCGACACCGACGCCGCCAAACAGATCACCAGCGGTGCCCCCGGACTTGGCTTCTGGGTTCCCTCTGGCGGCTCGGGTGCGAATGCCGGTTTCACGGAATTCCGCGCCACCGACCAGGGTTCACTCGCTTTGCCTAGCAAGACCCTGAACACCAGTAAGACGGGGGCGGGCACAATTAGTTCTTCGCCTTCAGGTATCAACTGTGGCAGTTTGTGCAGCGGAACCTTTACGGCAACTACTCCGGTGACCTTAACCGCAGTCCCCGATACAGGTTCTATATTTGCGGGATGGGGTGGAGCTTGTTCGGGTACAGGAACTTGCACGGTTACGCTCAACTCCGATGCTACCGTCAGCGCCTCCTTCACCCAACAAGGCGGGACGGGTGCCTTCAACATCTACAGCGCGAACCAGGAGCCTACTTCCCTGGTTCCCTATCCTCACGCCTTCAGCGCCAAGCGTCTGCCTAATGCCGGGAACGGGGGCCCGACGGCCTACCTGATGAACAACGATTCGGCCATGAAGACCGACCTCTACAACAACCGCTGGACGGGCTATGGCTGGATTGCCTCGCGCATCAACATCTACCCCTCGGCGGAAGGCGCCATGCAGGTGAAGTATTACGGCCGGCAGGATGCCAGTTGCACGGACACCGACATCGCCAACCACGTGGCTGGGCCAAGCAAGGTGTGCGACCCCGCTTATAAAATCAGCAACAGCAATATGCGCTGGAACTGCTACGGCCAGATTTTTCATGCCCCCAGTGGCGCCTGGTTCAGTGACTATGGCATCCCTTCCAACGTGAACCCCTACGATAACGAAATCATCATCTGGGACCAGAACACGGACAAGGCTTTCGGTTTCTATACCAACGGGCAACGCTATCCCGCGCTGCCTGCCTGCCCCAATGGGGTTAACAAGGGCACCGATGCCGATCCCTGCCCCTACAGCGGCCCCGGAAACAACTACTGCTCTTATTCCAACGTCACAACGGGAAGATTGGGGAAGTCGGGCGCCGAGGGCCAGGTTTATGGCAGCGGTGACATCGAATCGAACAATTTCGGGCCACTGGCCAGCAGCGAGAGTTATGCCGAGCGGTTGGCGGGGCACATCAACCACGCTTTGTATATCAATACAGAATGCACGGGCACGGCGGGCGGAGCCTATCCCGCTCATTGGGTATTCCCCTCCACCGGAGGCACGGCAGGAACTTGCACATCTCGCGGCAAGCCCGGCTCCGACCCAACCCGGCCACCCAATGGCGCTTTATTTTTCCTGGATTACACCGACGCGGAACTGGACTGCCTGAACCCGGCCAAAGCCACTTGTTCTGGGGTGGCCAAGATGAAGCCCATCCCCTTCATGTACGTGGAGGCGCTGACTTACTACGGCGCTTATGTGGGCGACACCGGCAGCTCAGGCACCATGTCTATATCACGTGGCGAGGCGGGCGATGCTTATGCCTTCTATGACAGCCACGGGTTTCCCGGCGCCTTAACCGATGCCAGCAAGAGCAATTACAAGAAGTTCATGGACCAGGTGGCCAACACCTGCACTTCCGAGTGGTGCGAGTACCGAGGGCAGCCCAATAACGATTACCTGAACAAGATTTCCAACAATACGCCGGTGGTCAACGGCCGCGACATCTTTTCCCGCTCGCACTTCGCCAGCCCCTGTGTGGCCATCGGCCTGGCGGGCTTGAGTTCCTACAACGGAGTGAATCGCTGCTACTAACATGACAGCGGAAGGCGCCTCCACTAGATACGTGCTTATAACGAGGGTCCGAAAAAGTGAACAGTGTGTTGGCGGCAGCGGTGGTATTGGCGGCACTGGGAATCTCGGGGTGCGCACATGCAAGCCGGCGAGTATATGTGCCCAACAGATGCATCCAGAAGGTGAAGTGGGGCCACCCTTGCGAGGCGGTATCGGAAAGTCTGATCAAATGCGACGCCGTGATGGTGACGGTGACCTGCGTTTCGGCGGCAGGGGAGAGAGGAGGAAAAATGGAGCGATGGAAGTTTGAGGAGTAGAGAGAGAGGACCAATGCATAGGTCATTCGGTGGCGCTCCCGTCGCAAGCTTCGGGTCGCGCTCGCTCAGGATGACATTGACTTTGAGAATTCCCTGGCACAGAAGATAAAGATCAGGGGTGTAGGGGTCCTTCGACTCCGCAGAGCAATTCGCAAGCGAATCGCTCTGCTGCGCTCAGGATGAAATTTCATGTTAGGGCGGTGCGGGTGAAAAAAGGTGAGCGATCTTAATGAGCTGGTGAGGCTGGGAGGAGAGCTCGACGCGCGCTTCCATGAGGTGGGGGGAAGACCGCTGGAGCTGGGGGACTGGGGCGGACTGGAGCCGAGCGTGCGGGATTTCCTGATCGAGCGAATGTTGCGGATCAGGAACAAGAAGGGCCGACTGGTAAAGCTGCGGCCGAACCGGGCACAGCGGGAGTACGGACAGAAATGCACGCGGCGGAACATCGTGGTAAAAGCCAGACAGCTGGGGATCACGACCTACGTGGCGGCGCGGTTCTTTATCCAGACAATCACGCGGCCAGGGACGCTGAGCGTACAGGTGGCGCACGACCAGAGGTCGGCGGAGGAGATTTTCCGCATCGTACACCGGTTTCATGTGAATCTGCCGAATCGGGTAAGGCAGACGGCGCTGCTGACGTCGCGGGCCAACGTGCGCCAGCTGATATTTCCCAAACTGGACAGCGAGTACCGGGTGGAGACGGCGGCGGACCCGAACGCGGGGCGCGGGCTGACGATTCACAACCTGCACTGCTCGGAGGTGGCGCGATGGCCGCGGGACGCGCTGGAGACACTGGCGTCGCTACGGGCAGCGGTGCCGCCTTCGGGAGAGATTGTGCTGGAATCCACTCCGAACGGGGCAGGAGGGCGTTTTTACGAGGAGTGGGAACTGGCGGACGAGAACGGGTACACGAAGCACTTCTTTCCCTGGTGGTGGGAGCCGAGCTATGTAGAGGACACAAGCCAGGTGGGAGAGCTGACGAAAGAAGAACGGGAACTGGTGGAGCAGAATGGATTGAGCCGGGAGCAGATCGCGTTTCGCAGAAAGATGAAGGGCAGCCTTAGGGGGCTGGCGGGGCAGGAGTTCGTGGAAGACGCGATGGCGTGTTTCCTGGCGTCGGGCGATTGCGTGTTTGACAGCGAGGTGGTGCAGGCGCAACTGGCGAAATGCGGGCAGCCACTGGAGCGGAAGGACAGCGGGCGGCTGCTGATATGGTTTCCGCCGCAGCCGGGACGGGAGTACATCATGGGAGTGGACCCGGCGGGAGGAGGCACGGAGGGAGATTACGCGTGCGCGCAGGTGATTGAGCGGCATACGGGGATGCAGTGCGCGGAACTGCACGGGCACTATGGGCCACAGGCGCTGGCAATCAAAGTGGCGGAACTGGGGAATAAGTACAACCGGGCGCTGGTGGTGGTGGAACGGAACAACCATGGACACGGGGTGCTGGCGTATCTGGGAACCGCGGAGTACCCACGGGTGTATGAACACGGCGAGCAGGAAGGCTGGCTGACCAATGCTACGACGCGACCGGCAATGATCGAGAACCTAGCAGCAGTGGTAGGGACAACGCCGGGGCTGTTCCACAGTCCGCGGTTTCTGGAGGAATGCCGGACGTTTGTGCGGCATGGGGATGGATGGACGGGGGCGCAGGGAGGAGCACACGACGATTGCGTGATGGCGATGGCGATGGCTTTTGCGGTGCGGAAGGCACAGGTAGGGGCACTTTCGAAGCACGCGATGAAGGCGCTTGTGTACATGGAGCATCGCTAGTGTGTCGGGCGTCACAGCGGGGAGGGGCGGGGAGGGGTAGGCTTTAGCGGTGGCGCGAGGCGAGGCGGGCTGCGCCCGCCCTGCACGGGACAGAGCCCCTTGCCCACTGTTTGTGCTGGACAGGCGAGGGCGGCTGTCGCCAGGTGGGTTGCCAGAACTCCCTGGGGCGGGAGTTGAGGGATGCAAGAACGCGAGATCCTTCGACTCCGCAAATCGTTTCGCAAACGAAACGATTCGCTTCGCTCAGGATGACAATGATTAAAGTGAAGACAAATGCATAGGTCCTTTGGTTGCGCTACTCTCGCAAACCCGAGTAGCGCGCCCTCAGGATGACATTAATTTTCAGGATGATACTAATTTAAGGTTGAAATCAGGAAGTAGAGCTTGCGTGGCGTGACGAGGTTCAGAGGGGGCGAGGGCGAGCCTGGACGATGACCAAGGCCGGGTGGGAACTCCCTGGGACGATGGTTGAGGGACAAAGAAACACAGGGGTCCTTCGACTCGTAATCCGATTCGCAAACGAATCGGATTACTTCGCTCAGGATGACAATGAGAAAGAAGATTGGCGATATCGGCGGTACAGCACGTAAGGAGGATGCGGGGAGGGGCGCAGGCGCATCTGATGCGCGCGGCCGACGGATTTTTTTACGTAGTGAAGTTCCGGAACAACCCGCAGCATTTGCGGGTGCTGGCGAATGAGCTGCTGGCGGCACGACTGGCGGAAGCGGTGGGATTGCCGGTGGCGGGGGCGGAGGTGGTGGAGGTCAGCGACTGGCTGGTGGAGCATACGGACGAGCTGACCATCCACCTGGCGCATGGAGCGGTGCGGTGCGAGGCGGGGCTGCAATTTGGGTCGCGATATGTGGTGACGCCGCTGGAAGGGCAGGTGTTCGATTATCTGCCGTGGACGATGATGGAGCGGGTGCGAAACGTGGAGGCGTTTGCGGGAATTCTGGTGCTGGACAAGTGGACGTGCAATGCGAATGGGCGGCAGGCGACATTCTGGCGGAAGTCGCGGGAACGAAAGTACACGGTGACGTTTATTGATCAGGGATACTGTTTCAATGCGGGAGAGTGGAACTTTCCGGATTCGCCCCTTCGGGGGGTGTACGCGCGGAACGAGGTGTACGCTGGGGTACGAGGGTGGGAGTCGTTCGAGCCGTGGATGACACGGGTGGAGGAGATGGAACCTTCCAGAATTTATGACGCGGCGGGGCAGGTGCCGCCGGAGTGGTACGAGAACGACTGGGAGGCGATGGAGAAGCTGGTAGAGCAGCTAATAAAGAGGAGAGGACGGGTAAGGGAGCTGGTGGAGGAATTTCGGAAGTCGTCGAGGCAGCCGTTTCCGGGGTGGGAAACAAATTAAGACCGCAGAGGACGGGAAGGAAATGCATAGGTCCTTCGTTGCGCTCACCGCGTCAAACGGTGGCTCGCACCTCCTCAGGATGACAGAAGAATAAAGAAGAGTGAAATGGATGAGATGAAGCATTGCGAATTTTTCCTGCTGCGGTATGTACCGGACGCGGTGAAGGACGAGTTCGTCAATATCGGGCTGGTGCTGCTGCAGCGCAGCGCGAAAGGGACGGAGTTCGCGGAGGTACGCTTCACGCAGGACTGGAGGCGCGTGAGATGCCTGGACCCCGGGGCGGACTTGGAAGTGCTGCAGGCGATGGAGGCGCAGATCCGGGAGGAACTGGCAGAACCACGGGCGCGAGCGGAGATGCTGAGAAGGCTGGAGGATTCGCTATCGAACACGCTGCAGGTTTCGGTAAGCAAGGGATGTTTGACCGCAGACCCGGCGCAGGAGATCGAGGCGCTGGCGAGGATGTACCTGGAGACGCCGAAGCGGCGGGCAGCGAGGGTGGAGGCGGGGAGGCAAGCGATTCTGGGGCGGATGCGGGGCGCGTTCGAGCAGGCAGGAGTGTGGGGGCTGATGAGGAAGGCGATTCCGGCTGCCCAATATACGCATCCGGGAGATCCGCTGAAGATTGACTGCGGGTACCGGCCGAATGGGGAGGTCAGGCTATTTCAGGCGGTGTCGCTGGGGACTGACAGGGATGCGGCGAAGGTGCTGGCGTTCAGCTATCCGCAGATCGCAGCGGGGATTGAGCGGGAGGAAAAGGCGCGGGCGGAGATGACGGCGATTGTGGAAGATGAACTGGAGCGCGAGGATGAAGAGATTGCGTTTGCGCTGGCGGTGCTGGAGGAGAGCAGGATTCGGGTGGCGAGGACGGAGGAGCTGGCGGGGATAGCGGAACGGGCGAGGGTGGAGCTGAGGGTGTGACGAGCAGAGGCCGGTCGTCAGTGGCCAGGAGCCACGGACCAGGCGAAGAGGAAATGCATAGGTCCTTCGTTCGCGCTCCCTCGCAAGCTCGGGATGCGCTCGCTCGGGATGACATTTCTTTTTTAATCGAGGCACGAGGTCCCTCGACTCGCGCTCGCTCGCAAGCTCGGGATGCGCTCGCTCGGGATGACAGAAAGAAAGGGATCGGCAGGGAGGGCGTGTTTGTAAGAAGTCTTTGCAAGAACAGCAATTTTTCTTAAAAGAACAATCATGAAAATCAAAGAGAAGGTGAGTGGCGCGTGGCGCCGCGTGCGGGCAAGTGTGTCTATACGGCAGGACAGCATGAATGGAGCAGGGCCGGAAAAGAGGCGAACGGTGGCGCTGCCATCCATTTTGAACACGTATTCGCTGCGGGCGGACGCGCTGCCCAAGCTGACGCCGACGAACCTGCGTCGGTTTGCGGAGACACCGGTAGCGCGAAAGGCGATTAACACGATCAAAGACCGGATCGCAGGGATGCGGTGGCGGGTGCAAGCCAAGCGCGGACGGTCGCTGGCGGAATTGCCGGAGGGCGAGGGGCGGAGCCTGACCCTGACGGCGAACTTCGAAGCGCCGAATCCGGAGGATTCGTTCCGGTCGTTCGCGGAGCAGGTGCTGGAAGACGTGATCGTAGGCGGGTTCGGGGCAATCGAGGTGCAGGCCACAGGAGAAGTGGCGCGACCGCTGCTGCTGTGGCCGGTGGATGGGGCGACGATCCGCATGAAGGCGGATTGGGACGGTCAGCCAAGCTCGCCGCGTTACGTGCAGGCAACGGGGCGGCCTGGTCCGGAGGCGAACCTGGAGCTCAATGACGATGAGCTGATCTATGTGCGCCTGAACCCGCGGACGCACACTCCGTTCGGGCTGGGGCGGCTGGAGGTGGGATTCGAGGCGATCAACGCGTTTTTGAGCGCGCACCGGTATGCATCGCGGCTGGCAAGCAATTCGGTGGTGCAGTACGCGCTATGGCTGCAGAACCTGACGCCGGCACATCATGAACGGCTGATCCGATGGTGGCAGGACGAGATCGAGGGCACAGGGCGAGTGCCCATCCTTTCGGTGGAGAGCAAGCCGGAAGTATTGCGGTTTGGAGGCGGCACAGACGCAGATTTGCGCCTGGCGTGGCAGGAATTCATGCTGCGGGTGATAGCGGACGCATTTGACCTGCCGCCACAGTTTCTGGGAGTGGAACGAGATGTAAACCGGTCAACCGCGGCGGAGCTGAACGACCAGGCGTTCCGGTCGGCAATTGTGCCCACCGCGAGGCTGCTAGCGGAGCACCTGACGCGGGGAGCGATCCAGAAAAAATTAGGGTGGGATGACCTGGAATTCGTGTTTACCGACGTAGATGCGAGGAATGAACTGGAGGAAACGCAGATCCAAGAAATTCTGCTGCGCAACGGTGTGGTGACAGTGAACGAGGTGAGAAAGGCGAGGGGACTGGGGGCGTTGTAAGGTTACGAGCGCTCGCCTCGCCAGCTCGGCTCGCGCGGCATTTATTTGTATGGGCAGGCAGCCAGGGCTGACGCCCTGGGTTAAAAGCTATTTCGCCCTGACTCAGGATGACAGCTTACGGGAGAACTCCCTGAAACAGTAGATGAGAGATCTACCGTGAAGGGGTCCTTCGACTCGGGCGTGCGCCCTCGCTCAGGATGACATTGAGAAGCGAAGGAAACACAAGGTCCCTTGGACTTCGCTCAGGGCAGGCTCTTCGGTCGTGCTCTCTCGCTGGCATTCGGTTCGCGCCCGTTCAGGATGACATTAGTTTGGAATAGAAGCGCAAGGTCGTCTGACTCCGCAGGATGACATTCAAACCAAGAATTCCCCGGAAGGGCGATGCGAGAGCAGCAGCGCAGGGGTCCTTCGGCTCGGGCATGCGCCCTCGCTCAGGATGACATTCCATAAAGTGTGTTGCTTAAAAAAACGATATGAACATTGAAGTGGAGTCCATGGCAATAGAGATGCCGCGGGTGGAGGCTCATCCCAACCGGGAGGAGTTCCGCGGAGTACTGACCGTGGTAGATGTGGCTTCGGACCGGTCGCCGGCGGGAGCGCGGGGGCACCGGGTGGTGCTGACCAAGAGAGCGGCGGAGGAGGCGCTGGCGTCGCTGCTGGGGATGGGGCTGGACTATGCGCCGTCGCTGGACCGGCACGATGCGCAGCGCAAAGTGGGGATCATAACGCGGGCGGAGATTGTGGGCCGCAAGCTGGAACTGGGTGGATACCTGTTCGCGAAGGATTTTCCGGAACTGGTGCGAACAATAAGGGGCAATGGACGCAAGATGCGGGGCGGGCTGGGAATGTCGTATGAGATCGCCGACGCGCGGGTGGCGGATGTGCGGGAAGCGGTGTGGAAGCTGACGAAAGTCACGTTCACAGGGGCGGCAATTCTGCTGCGGGAAAAGGCGGCGTACCGGGAGACGTGGATAGAGATGGTGGAAACCGGGAGTCAGTAGCCAGGAGTCGGGAGTCAGCAACAGGAGTACCACAAAGGGCACGAAGGAAGGAAAAACGCAAGGTCCCTCGACTCGGGACCGGGCGGTACGCTCGGCCCCTCGCTGGGGATGACAGAGCCAAGGAGAGGAAATGGAACAGGAGATGATGCAGCAACTGGCAGCAAGCGCAGAGAAGCTGGCGAACGCGGCTGAAGCATTGGACCGGGCGCTAGCAAGGCTGGACGAGCAACATGCCGCGCTGAACGCAAAGGTGGAGCGGATTGTCGCGGCCATCGAGGAGAAGGCTCCGGAGGAGGGGTTGAAGGAGCGCGTGGCGGAGCTGGAACGGGCGAACGCGGAGCTGAAGGCGCAGACTAGCCGACTGGGGCGAAAGACATTGCCGCCACTGGTGACGGCGCTGCTGGGGAAGAACTACGAAGCAGAAGAGATGGATGCCGGAAAGCTGGATAAGGCACTGAGTTCGCTGAGCGTGGAGCAGCGGATCGCGGTGAAGGCGGAGATGGCGAGGGCGGGAATAATTTGAGAGCAGTAGTTGGTAGCTGGTAGTTGGGTGGGCACGGCTGGAAGCCGTGCCCGTTTTGTTTGGGCACGCGCAGGGCAAAGTACAGAGGTCCTTCGGTCGCGCTCCCGTCGCGAGGCTCGGGTCGCGCTCGCTCAGGATGACAGAGATCAGAGTTTGTTCAGGTGACAGATCAAATTCCGTTCAGATGACAAATCAACAAGTGGGGGTTGAGATTCGGGAACACAAATCATAACGAAAGGAACATATGAGAGCACAATTCATAGACCTGGCCGCGGCGGCGGATTACCTGGGGCCGGGAGCAGTGGAAGTGAACCGGTATCAATCAGAAATTACGGACATCGTGCGGCGGCGGGGGGCATTCGGGCAGAGGATCCGGCAGGTGCCGGCAACGGGGCATCCGTCGCGGTTCTTCGAGCAGACGGCCATCGTTTCGCCGAGCGCGGCCAACGCCTTCGTGGACCCGCGGAACATCGTGGCCACGGTGGGAGCGCCGGCGCGGTCGGAACGGAGCGTTCCACTGAAGGCACTGGTTTCGCAAATCAACTACAACCTGTTCGACCTGGAAGTGGGCGCGCAGCAGAGCCAGTTCGCGTTCCTGCAGGCCAAGGACCTGGTGGACGCAGTGGAAGGGCTGATGCGGACGCACGACGTGGCGTTGTGGAATGGGAACGACACGTCGTTAAGCTTGCCGACCACGGCCCAGTACTACGGGGCCATCGGGCAGATCGCGGCTGGCGGCAACCTGGCGACCATCCACAATTCGGAGAGCATTGTGGACGGGATCAAGGCGGCAGTGGCGGCGATGGTGGCGAACTCGTCCTATGAAGTGAGGCCGAGCGCGATTTACGCCAATCCGGTGCTGCTGGACCTGATCGACCGGGAGATGAAGGCAGCGTACAACGTGGTGCTTTCGAGCGCCGAGATCGTGGGCGGGATGAAGGTGAAGACGCTCTCGACGCAGGCGGGCGAACTGCCGCTGATACCGGAGTGGGCGCTGGGGTACACGGGAGTGCCGGGGAGCGGGAGCGCGGTGCTGCCGGCGTACATAGTGAGCGAGGACATGATCGAGTACCACTGGCTAACCGACCAGAACCCGCGGGTGTTCCAGTTGGGGCTGAGCGGTTCGCTGGCGTCGCAGATGGTGGTGGTGAAGTTCGGCGCAGTGGTGGTAAAGGGGGCGTCATACGCGCACTATCACGTGAGCGTGGAGCGGTGAGGGTGCCCGGGTTGCCGTCTCCGCGGGGAGCGGGGACGGCGACCGGGGAATTAATTGAGTCGTCGCGGGACCGGACAAGCGAAGCACAAAAAACGAAAACACTTCGTTGCGCTCGCCTCGCAAGCTCGGCTCGCGTGTAGTTTGTTTTGCCGCTTACCCAGGGCTGACGCCCTGGGCTAAAACCTGTTTCGCCCTTCGGGCTGAGGTGGTGGCTGCTCACGTTTCGCAATTAAGCCGAGCTTTTGGGGGATGAAATGTCTTCGGAACTGAGAGCCGCTCAGGATGACGGTGAATTGGGAGTGAAACCCAAGGTCCTTCAACTTCGCTCAGGATGACAGGTGCAGAAGGTGTTGCAGAATAGAAACGAGTAATTCTTTGTTGGGGAAGAAGAGATGAACTATTTGAGTCCGGCGGAATTTGAGACTTATGGACTGGAAGCAACGACGGCGGAAGGGTGGGTGACCGCCGCGAGCGCGCTAATCAACGCGCATTGCCGCAGGGAAACGCTGGGAGTAACCCAGTACGGGGAGCGCCTGGGTCTGAGCAGCGGGCGCAACGTGGTACGCCTGAGCTACCTCCCGCTGGCGGTGGTAGCGCCCGCGACCACGCCCATCGTCTCGGCGCGGGCGCGCTACGCGGTGGCGCGCCGAGGCGAGAGCACAGGGCAGGGCGACTGGGCGGCAGAGGTGGCGCAGGCGTTCGGGATACCGGGCATGTGGACGGAACTGAGCGCGGCGATCATTGACTATGCCGCGAACACCGGGGAGCTGACTCTGCCGGCGAGCCCGCTGGGGTGGGGCTTTAGCGAAGTAGAGATTGTTTACACGGCAGGGCTGGACAACATTCCCGAAGGAGTGAAGTGTGCGTGCGCGCAGGTTGTGCGCAACGCGCTGGCCACCCCGGCGCTAAACGTGCGGGCAGGGAACCTGGAGCGGATGCACCTGGAATATTTTTCGGACACGCTGATTGACCAGACGGTGAGGGCGTTGCTGGCGCCATACGTGGCGCAGAAAGTGGATTAGCCATGCGGGAGATGGGAGCGCAATCGGGGAGAGGGCTGGCGTTCGTGAGGGCGGCGGATGCCATGTTGCAGGCCTTGGGCGGGGGAGGGGTGCAGGTGCTGTTTCCGGGGGCGAGCAGCGGAGGCGCGGGCGAGGAACTGGGACTGGTGGTGCCGCCGGTGGAGGAAGTGGAGGTCGCGCCAGTGTGCCGGCTGGCAGCCGCGCCGGCCAACGGGCAGCGGCGAGTGGAGTATCTGTTTTCGGCAGCGGGGCTGGCGCGGTACATGGAAGCACGGGGGAGCCAGTCAGCGCAGGATTTCTTCAATGCGAGCCTGGGGATTGTGGAAGACGGGATGCTGATGAGGATTGAAAGCGTGGTGACGGAGACGTTCGCGGGGACAGCGTATTTGCACCGGGTGATAGCGGTGGAGTGAGAAAGCGGGGGTCAGGAGTCAGAGTCAGGCGACATCATTCACTACTGTCCTTGGCGGTTTCGGAAGGCGGCTTGGCCGTCACCTAAGGCTCAACCGCCTTTCCGCGCAAGCGCAGCTCGCGCTTCCTCCGGATGACGTTGGATGTGAGAACTCCCTGAGACCGCAAGAGAAGATGAATGGTGCGGGGGGCCTTCGACTCGGGCATACGCCCTCGCTCAGGATGACGTTCGTTCTAATACTGCAAGGTCATTCGACTGCGCAGACTGATTCGCACGCGAATCGTCCTGCTTCGCTCAGGATGACAGCGGGTAGAAGTTATTTTCGGAAAAGAAAATATGCAATTTGCAAAGGACAGTTTCTACATGGCGCTGAGGGAAAGGCTGACGGTAGTGAACCCGGGACGTACGGTGGTGATGAACGGGGTAACGCGGCCAGCCATCCTGGTGGTGGAAAACGAGGCGGCGAGCGTGGCGGAGCCGGTGGCGGACACTTTCCATATTTATTGGGGCGGGGCAAAGGTAATCAAGGCGCACAGCGGAGGCGAGAGGCCGCTGATAGGGCTGGAGTGCACGATTGCTTATCGGACGGCAGGAAGCGGCGAAGCGGGAGTTGACCGGGGGCGGAGCTTGGCGAGGCTGGATGAGGAACCGCTGGCCATCTGCCGGCCAGGATGGGCGGCGAAGGGCGACTACACGCAATCGCCGCCAGTGGAGCTGGGGACACACCTGATGTGGAATCCGCCGGATTTTGGAGAAACGGAGACGGTGGGGGAGGCGCCGAGCAGCTGGCGAAAATCGCGGGCACTTTCGGGGGCGCGATTGCAGCGGCTGGCCAGCATGACCATCTATTTTTTTGGCGAGACGGAGCAGCGATGAGCAGCGGACAGGCATTGCGGGCGGCCATGGTGCCGATGGCGGCGCGGGCGCGCGGTTATTTTGCGCCGGTGGAGCGGAGCACAGGAGCGGTGACGGTGTTCGATCCGGGCAAGCATGGGCGCTTCGCGCTAGACGCGCCGCCAGCACCGTGGCTTGACCTGGGATGGATAGCGAACTTCCGGCGTTACGCAAAGACAGAAGTGGAAGCGCAGCGGACCGGCTGGGAGGAGGCGAGGGCGGCGCAATTTCGCAGCCAAGTGGATGCGGGAGTGGAATTCGACTTCCGGGAATGGGGCAAACTGCAGATGGCGCTGGCAGGAGGAGCGCAGCACATGAACGTGCTGGCGACGGAGGCGACGGCGGAAGTAAAGCCGGGAGGAGGGACGCCGATTGCGGCGGTGACGGTGCAAGCTGGTTCCACGGCGAACGAGATCATGCTAGGCGCAACCGGGGTGGGATTCTTTGCTGTTGGAGACATGGTGGCGGTGGATATTGACTACCAACAGCAGGCGGGGTACGTGGGGGCGGGGATTGCGGCGGCGTATGTGAAGGACGCGGCGTCAGTGGGGCAGGATGTGAACTATGTACGGCGAGTGACGTTTAACGTGGGACGGGTGGCAAGCAAGTCGTCAACATCGCTGATGATGGCACAGCCGCTGCTGGGGGGAGCGCCGCCGGCAGGAGCGGGGGTGCAGAGAGTGGTGGCGCTAATGGATCGCGAGGGAGGCAGCTTCTTTCAAGAATGGTCGGCGCTGTTTGCCATGGAGGAGCAGAGCGGGGGGCGAGTGTGCTTCTACTATCCGCGACTAAGTCCAGCGGGCAAAGAACAAGGAGAGACGGCGATCGAGGTGGCGGGAGCGGTGACAAGCTACGCGCTGCACGCGAGCTTTGTGGCGCTGCCCTACCTGGACAGCGGGGACGGAGAGACGGCGCTGTGCTATCGCAGTTATTTTCCGGCAAGCGCCGCGGCGGTGTATTGAGCGAGGGTCGTCACACCCTTCGACAAGCTCAGGGCAGGCTCTCGCCAGCTCGGCTCGGCGCAAATATCTTTTAGCCCCTTACCCAGTAGAGTTACTCGGCAGCGCAGGCGAGATCCCTCGTGCGGAGGGAGATGTAGCCCGAGAGACGCAAGGTCCCTCGACTCGCTTTCGTCGCATGCGTGCGGTTCACATTCGCTTGGGAGAATTCCCTTAAGCTGCAGAGACAAGTCCAGCGCGGTAAGGGTCCTTCGACTCCACGGGCCGATTCGCAAAGCGAATCGGCCTGTTTTGCTCAGGATGACAGTTGGGAAAGGATCAAGTGGAGCAAATACATAGATGCTTCGTCCGCAGTATCACGCAAGCTCGGGCCGCGCTCCCTCAGGATGGCAGTTGGGAAGAGGTCGGAACGAAATGTGTTCTGCGGTCCGGAAATGTTGATAAGGGCGGCGAGGGTGGGGGCGAAGCGCGGTAATTTTCTGACAACACCATGAAATTCAAGATTGATAACCAGGATGGAACGGGGCCGCGGGACTACAGCCTATTTGTGGCGCGGGAACCGGCGCCTCGAATCCACCGGCGACTGAACCAGCCAAGCGAATTCGAGGCGACGCTGCTCGCCGGCACAGCGGCGTTCGTGGTGCCGGTGGATGGAGCCCGAGTGGTGGTTGAGCGCGGGGACACGGGAAGCAAACTATTCACCGGATATCTGACGGAGGCGCCGCAGTTCGAGTATGCGGGGTGGGGCGAAAGCGGGCCGGTATACCGCTACCATCTGCACGCAGTGAGCGACGAGTATGCGTTGGACCGAAAGGTCCTCCCCGCACGAACCGCGATGGCGGGACGGAGCGCCGGGGAGGCGCTTAGACAGATCACGGAGGACCTGCTGGATGGAGGATTTGATGTCAGCAGGGTGGAAGACCTGGATGTGATTGCCAGCTATGCGGTTAAGCCGCAGAAGAGCTGGTCAGAGCACGCGGCGGAAATCGCGCTGCTGGCACGGGCGAGTTACCGGGCGCACGACGGAGCGATCGTGCTACGCAGCCTTGGAGCGAGTAACTACGTGCTGAGTGAAGACAGCATCGGCTTTCAGCCGCGCGAATTGAAAATAACGCAGGCGGGGGCGAGAGCAAATGACGTACTGGTGATGGGGCAGGCGGAGCCGCAGGCACATGTGAAAGCGTACTTTGTGGGCAATGGAGTGTCGTTGAGCTTCGATCTGCCGGAGCCGCCGTTCATGAGCTACAGCCAGACGCTGCTGGACGAGGAGTACGAGGGCACGACACTGCGAAGCACACGGTGGAGCCAAGTGGATCCGGCGGCAGTGGAAGTGAGCGGCGGCAAATTGCAGGTGAACGGCGGAAGCGGAGTTGACGGGCAGACGCAAGTACGGTTCGCCGAGAAGATCGAGTTGGGTGGAGCGGTGGTGCTGCAGCACGGAGACATCAGCTTCAGCGCGGAGTCGCAGGGGGTGCTGGGCGGGCTGTACCCGGGAGCGGTGATGTCGGGAGGGTGCCTGGCAGGGTTTCAGGTCAGCAGAGCGGGAGGGCAGTCCGCGATCCGGGCACTGGTGAACGGGGGAGCGACAGGGGCAACGATCACAACTCAAGCAGGACATCGTTATGCGCTGAGCACGCGGCTGTATGCGAACGAGATTTACCGGCTGCGGCAACGATTCCACTCCTCGCAGGGAGCAACGGGTGGGGAAACGGTAACGGCGGATGTGCGGGTAGTGCTGGAGGTCCACGATATAGACCCCGGGAATCCGTCTACGCTGGCCGCTGCGGCCAGGGTGTTATATGACGGAGTGTTGAGTGGGGCGCCGGCATACTGCACGTATGCGCTGGTCAATGGAGGAGAGCTGCACTGTGCGATTGCGTTCACGCGGATTGTGCGCAGCATAGCGGCCGAGGTACGCAGCGCGCTGCCAGGACAAAACTACCGGACACGGCTGGCGGGGTCACTTTCCGAAGGAGCGGAGTGCCGGGTGACGAGCGCGGGATTGTACTTCTTTCCGCAGTATGCCCCGGCGGCGGACGAAAAGATCGTGGTGAGCTACCGGAGTTCGGGGAGGGCGCTGGCACGAGTGATGGACACGGCAAGCATCGCCACCGAGCAGGGGCCCGGCGATGATGGGTCGCGAGGGATGGTGAAGCAAATAACGCTACCGGCAGCAAGGACGTCGATGGACTGCGAAAACGCGGCGCTGATGCTGCTGCAAGACGGGGTCGAGCCGCGGGTGAGTGGGGCGTGCCAGGCGTGGAGCAATGGCCTGCCGGGAGGTGTGGACGACTGCTTTCCGGGAGACGGAGTGGAGCTGCAACTAGCGTCGCGCGGACTGGCGCTGCCCACAACAGTGCGGGAAGTTGGAATCGAACTGGTAGAGCCAAGGCAGGAGTGCAGCCGATACACGATTCGCATGGCCAATGATGGAAGCGAGCCGGGAGGATTCGGCCTCGAGAGCATACGCGCGCAGTTGATGGCCGAGATTAAAGGGCTGGCAAAAGAACAGGTTGGCAGCAACTGCATAGGGGACCTGGCGGCAGCGGAGGTAACCGACGTCAGTTCGACGCAGATCACACTGGACATGGGATGCGCGGCGCCGGCTGGTGGCGGGTTCGAAGCGCGGCGGAGCGATTCGGGATGGGGAGCGGAAAACGACCGCAACCTGGCGGGACGATTCAGCAGCAGGATATTTACGCTGCCGCGCCTGTCGCGGGCGCAGGCCTACTACCTGCGGCAATACGACGGCTCCAACCCGAGGCGGTACTCGCGGTACTCGACACTGTTGCGAGTGGATTATCCGCTATGACGGACTTTGAACAGAAAGTGCTGGAGGATTTGTCGCAACTGAAAGCACAAATGCGCTGGCTGGTGGGGAACGGGCACCCAGGAAAATTGAAGGAACTGGAAGACCGGGTGGAACGGCATGAGCAGTTCGTGAATCGGGTTGGGGGAATCAGCGCGTTTGTGGCGACCGTCATTACGCTGCTGCACGTAGGAATTGATTATTTGAAGGTCCACGGACGATAAAGATTGGGTAATTGAGTAATCGGGTAATTGGAAAGCCGGAAGTGAGGGCTGGAGAAGCTCGTTAGGCGGGCATAAGCGGGTTCTCCAAATCTATAGGTCCTTCGCTCGCGCGCCCCTCGCGAGCTCGGCTCCCGCTCGCTCAGCATGACAATTCCGTTTTTTGTTTCCCCGGACTAAAGTCCGGGGTTTCCAGACTGGCTAACAAGATGAGGTTCTTCTGTAAAGAGTAGTCGTAACTGTATTGAGTAGATGCACGAGGAGGAATCATTGTGAATTTCTTGTCGAAGCTGTTGCGGGGGATAGCTTTTGTCCCGGCGGTGGTACAGGGGATAGAGGGACTGTTCGGCAGCCGGACAGGGTCCGAGAAGAAAGAGGCGGCCTTGTCGTTTGTGGGAGCGGCTCTGTCGATGACGGAGTCCGTTGCCAGCCGGGAAATTGTGGATGAGGGCAAGTTCCGGGAAGGTTTGGGGAAAATCATCGACGGGACGGTCCAGTGCTTGAACGCTTCGGCGTGGACAAAGTCCAAAGCAGCGAGTTAACCAGCTGCGGGCAGGCCAGTTTGGCAGCAAATCGGCCTGCCCGTAAGCAGTTACGGATTACCGAGGTAATTTGGCAGGGTAGCAGGGGTGACCTACGATGAACAGCGGTTCCTCCCGCTGTAGAACCTGCAAACGCCCTCTCGCTGAGTCAGGAGTTGTGGGGGGAGAGGTAGCGATGTGGAGTTGGATTCTGTAAAGCAGGCAATGGAATCTGCGCTGCAATGGCCGGCGGTAAAGGGCAGCGACGCGGAACGCCGAGGCTCTCCAACGACCGGATTGCGGCGGCGCCTGGAAGAAGTAAACCGGGAGCTGTGGCTGGTGCTCTCGCTGTTTGTGCTGGCGGGCCTAAGCAATCTGCTGCTCGACGGGCACCACATGGTGCTGGGGCTTTACAGCCTGCCCACGCTGTTTTCTGCTTACATCTACGGGCGACGCCACGCGACCATGACAGCATTAGCCAGCGTATTTCTGGTAGTGCTGGTGACGTATTTCAATCCGGCGCTGTTCCGGCGCACAAACGTAGCTCTGGCGAGCTACGACAAATGGTTCGAAATCACGGTGTGGGGCGGAATTCTGTTGATCACCGCATACACCATGGGCACCCTCTACGAAAAGAAAGAGGCCCATGTAAAGGAGTTGCGGCGCACGTATCACGGAATTCTGATCATCCTGAGCCAGTTCATCTCCAAGGACAAATACACGCAGAACCACTCCTACCGGGTTTCAGTTTACGCGGCGCGCATAGCGGCACAACTGGGGCTTTCAATCGACCGGATCGAGGATGTAAGAGCAGCCGCACTACTGCATGATCTAGGGAAGTTGGAAGTCAGCCGGGACATTCTGCACAAGGCCTCGCGGCTGACAGCGGATGAATCAAGTGAGATGCGGCGGCACGTGGACTATGGGATTGACATGCTGGAGCCGGTAGGGGGATCGCTTTCGCGCCTGATTCCGATCATCCTGGCGCACCACGATAAGTTCGACGGCTCGGGATACCATTCGACGCAAGGGGAGAGCATTCCGCTGGAAGCACGAATACTTTCGGTGGCGGACGTTTACGATTCGCTGACCAGCGACCGGCCGTACCGCAAGGCGATGTCACCGTTCGACGCCAAAGAGGCAATCATGAAGGGCGGGGGCACCGACTTTGATCCGCAAGTAGTGGAGGCGTTCGTGGCCGCTTTCCGCAAGGGTCAGATGGAAGTGCCGGAAGTGCTGGTGTAGATTTACTTTGTTATCCCTCTTTCTCACCGCAGAGACGCAGAGAACCTTCCGTAGCAAGTCAGGGTAGAGCGGTTATCCGCAGGATTTCCACAATTGCACCAAAACCGGGCATTGACATGTTTGTAGTGGAGCCTTTATTTTCGCGTGCGTCGATGGCTGAAAGGGTTGGCAAAATAAAACAGGCCAGTCCGAAGTAAGCCGGGCGAAGTGCCCGGTCGGGTGACCGGCAGGGCAGCCAGACCCGAAAAAACCGACGGCTCTGCGAGGAGCAGTTGGGGTTTGGCGCCGCGAAAGCGGAGATCGCACCAGGGGCTGCGGCGGTGCATGTACCCAGGCGGTTGGCTCCCTCGCAGGAGCCGACAGATGGGGCATAACCAAGGTTGCAGCCCTTTTTATTTCAGTTGTCAGTTCTCAGTTCTCAGTTCTCAGTCGTCAGTCGTCAGTCGTCAGTCGTCAGTCGTCAGTCGTCAGTTCTCAGTCGTCAGTCGTCAGTTCTCAGTCGTCAGTCGTCAGTTTGTTTCACCTGTCTCTTTCTCCTTCCACTTCTTTTCCTTTTCACCTTCACCTTCTCCTTCGTCACAAACTCTGCCTGGTGTTCGTTGGGCTATTTCCCAAGTGATTGATATGGGGATGATTGGTTTTTCAACAGTTTTGTGGAAAAGAACGAGAGAAATCCGTGTAAACGCAGGAGTGATGCAGGGTTGCGGGGTGTGCCTCAGAAGCTGGCATGGCCCGCCGGCAAGCAGGAGTTTTCAAGCGGCAGAGCAGCGGGATCTTCCGCTGAGGTCTTTTTCGACAAGCTCAGGGCGAACTTTTGGTAAAGCCGGTCAGGCAGGGCTTATTGAGAAACTCAGCAAGAGTTCCCAAAGTTCGGGCGGCATTGTGTCTAGCAGACGCGTCCTACATGGGACGGAGAAGGCATGCGGGAAATTCGCATTTCGGGGTGGGAGGAACTCAACCGGGAACTGTACAGCCACACATGGAACCCGGATTTGCGGCGGTTTCGAGCGAACTTCGCCTACCGAGGCATGGGCGATTCCGCCGAAGACCTGACCTCCAGCCTGATGCGGCTAGGGGGAAATTACGGAGAGTTGGAAGCGCACCTGCTGCGTAACTTCAAAAAGTATGCGGCCCAGGGAGCAAGCTTCACCGCGTCAGAGTGGAACTGGCTGGCGCTGGCCCAGCATCACGGGTTGCCGACGCGTCTGCTGGACTGGACATACTCACCGCTGGTAGCGGCGCACTTCGCCACCGCTGCCGTGGAATGCTTTGATCGCGACGGAGTGATCTGGGCGGCGGACTACGTAGGTTTACACAGGCTGCTGCCACCGCGGCTGAGGCGTATTCTGAATCGCGAACGCTCGAACGCATTTACAGTGGAAATGCTGGCTGAAGCGGCGCCAGACCTGCGGTCAATGGAGAAGCTTTCGGCCGGGGACTTTGTCCTATTCCTGGAGCCACCCTCGCTGGATGCGCGGATCGTGAACCAGTTGCGCTGTTCTCGATGATGTCGAGCCCGGGTGTGAGACTGGACGAATGGCTGGAGAAACAAAAATCGCGGCCGGCCAGGAGGATCATTATTCCCGCCGAAGTGAAGTGGGAAATTCGAGACAAGCTAGACCAGGCCAACATCACCGAGCGGGTGCTGTTGCCGGGCCTGGATGGGCTGGCGCAATGGCTTAGGCGGCACTACCTGCCGCGAGCGGAGCCGCGAAGGTGAAAAAAGTTTCTGGCTACGGAGTCCCTGGCATTACAGGAGTGAGCAGGTTTGATTGCTTACTCTCTCTCGGGTGGCGCTCGCCGGTCGTGCGGTTGTATGGTACAAAGCGGGTATGGGGAGACACGGCAGCTATGGGGGGCAGAGCATGGTGGCGCCTCTGCGCCGGGTGGCGGTTTGCACACCGAAGTCGGCAGGCTGGGAGGCAGACGGGGAGAGATGGCGGAAGCTAGGTTATCTGCGCCCCGTCAATTTCGCCATAGCGCGAGCGCAACATGAGGAGCTGCAGCGAACGCTGGAAGAAGCTGGAGTGGAGTTGATCGAGCTGGACGGGAGCGGGTTATCGCTGGACGCAGTTTACGCCCATGACCCCTCATTCATGACCGACGGTGGCGCTATCTGCCTGAACATGGGGAAGGCGGCCCGCGGAGGCGAACCGGAACGGCATCGTGATTTTTATAGGCAGCTCGGAATGCCGGTGGCAGGAGAGATTCGTCCGCCGGGAACAGTGGAAGCCGGGGACATAGTCTGGCTGGACCATAAGACGCTGCTGGTGGGCCGGGGCTATCGCACCAATAGCGCCGGCATTGAGCAGTTACGGGCACTGTTAGGAGAGCGAGGCGTGGAAGTGTTGGCGGCGCCGTTGCCGCACGGAGGTGGGCCGGGCTGCTGCCTGCATCTGATGTCGCTGGTGAGCATGCTGGATGAAGGAACGGTGCTAGTAGATCTGCCATGGCTGGCGGCAGAGACCGTGCAGCTGCTCTGCCAACGCGGCTTCCGGTTTGTGGAGATTGATGCCCGTGAAAGAGACACGCTGGCGTGCAATGTGCTGGCACTGGGAGAGAAGCGGCTACTGGCCATCGCCGAAAACGAGCGCACGAACGAACGTTTACGTGGGGCGGGATTCGAGGTGCGGACGTTTGCGGCAAGTGAAATCGGGATTAACGGCGGGGGCGGGCCGACGTGTCTGACCAGGCCGATCCTGCGGGCGTGAAAAGCATTCACCACAAAGGACACGAAGCGTTGCAAAGATAGTTTCCCACCAACAAAAAAACAGGTTCTTCGTTGCGCTCAGCCCTTCGACATGCTCAGGGTAGGCTTCTTCAGCAAGTCATGGCAGGCTCATGCACCAGGATGACAGAGCGAGGGTGAAGTCAAAACTCCCCGAAGCCGCAGTTGCGGTATCGTCGAACCCGGGGTCCTTCTACTCGGGCATGCGCCCTCGCTCAGGATGACACTGGCAAAACTACGCGACGGGTTCCTACGCCAGGATGACATTGGCAAAAAACAAAGCTCAAACTTGCTGTCGCTCAACGCTCTACTTGCCGATGGCCTGCTTCACTGCCGGCGGCAGCTGATTTACGCGGCTGAGGAACATGGTTGTCTTCCAGATGTATTCATCGTTGGCAACTTTGCCCCAGGCGGGCATGCCGGTCCAGCGCACGCCGTGCTTGATGGCGTAGAACAGGTGCCACTCAGGATCGTCGAGAGGCTGGAGGATGAGCTGAGGGGCGGGCGGGTAGAGCGAGCGCCCCACATCGCTCGGCTGCTTGGTCACGGTGCCATGGCAGAGAGCGCAGTTCATGGTGTAGAACTTCATGCCATCAATCAGGTTGGCATCGGTGGCGGGAATGGGACTCTGCATGTGGGGAGCGTGCTTTTCCATGGAGGCGTCCATGGCGTGAGAGGCGAGCCAGGTCTCGGCCGGACTGGGAGACTGGTCGGAGCTGGTGTTGACGAAGCCGGTAAGTGTATACACCAGCCCGCCGACCACCACAACCAGGATTAGAACAATCACACCGAGGATAAAGTTGCGCATGGATCCTCCCGAGAAACGGCATTTTGTAACAGAGTGCCGCTGATTCCAAAGGTTACGTCAGTACGATTTCAGGCGGCGCGCCTCGCGAACCACGTCGGTAACCTGGGGCAGGAAATATTCTTCCAGCGGCGGCGAGAAAGGTACGGGTGTGTCGCGCGAGGTGATGCGGACGACGGGGCCGTCCAACTCGTCAAAAACTTCTTCGTTGATGACGGCTGAAATCTCACCGGCAATACCGCCGGTGCGCGTGTCCTCGTGCAGGACGATGACCTTGTGAGTGCGGCGCACGGTGGCAGCAATGGCCTGGCGGTCCAGCGGCAAAAGCGTCCGCAGATCCAAAATTTCGACTTCAATCCCATCTTTCGCCAGAATCTCTGCAGTTTGCAGAGCTACGTGCAGCATGGCCGCATAGGTGATGATGCTGAGGTCGTGGCCGTGGCGTGCCACGCGAGCCTTGCCGATGGGCACGGTGTAGTCTTCGGCCGGCAGATCCTCCTTGATGCGCCGGTAGAGCATTTTGTGCTCGAAGAAGATGACCGGGTTGTTGTCGCGAATGGCGGACTTGATGAGTCCCTTGGCGTCGTAAGCCGTGCCCGGGCAGACCACTTTGAGGCCCGGAGTGTGCACAAAATACATCTCCGGGTTTTGTGAGTGGAACGGGCCGCCGTGCACGCCGCCGCCGCTGGGGCCCCGAATGACGACAGGGGCAGGCGCACCCCAGCGGTAATGGGCCTTGGCCACCATGTTGGTGATCTGGTTGAAAGCGCAGCCGATGAAGTCCATGAACTGGAACTCGGCCACGGGGCGCAGGCCAGTGAGGGAGGCACCGAAAGCCGCGCCAACGATGGCGGATTCGGCGATGGGCGTATCAATGACGCGTTCGGGGCCGAAGCGTTCGATGAAGCCGTCGGTCACTTTGAAAGCGCCGCCGTAGATGCCGATGTCCTCGCCCAGGCAGAAGACGGTGGGGTCGCGCTCCATCTCCTCCCAGATGCCCTGGCGGATAGCCTCGAGATAAGTGGTGGCAGCCATAAATTCATGCGCCGCGGATGAACGCGGATCATATGGTTCTCATGCCGCCCCTAAAGGGGCTTGAAATCTCCTTCTGGCATGACCCAGGGCTCACGCCCTGGGCTAAAAGCTGTTTCGCCCTTATGGGCTGGGGCATTCACGACGGGAAATCGGGTTGCCAAAAGGGAAACGGATACAGTACAGCCCCACAATTACAAGCTCAATCGCCAAATGCTAGCTGCCATTGCCAAGTGCTGCCTCACCTCAGGTGCACCGCCGCCTCACTCTGTTTCGGCGAGGCTTTGCCCTTTTCCGGCTGCGTTTTCGGCACGGCATACTTAGGCTTAATTTCGTGGCAGCCCTCGCAATAGACGTTCTGCGGCGTCTTTTCCGGCTCGGGCATGGGTGAGTTGACGGCAAACTCGCGATCAACCTCGAGTTCGCGGTCAACACCGGCGATGAGCTCTTCATTCTTCTTCGGCGTCAGCCACTTCTTCTGCAGCAGGAAGTTCTCCAGCCGAGCGATGGGATCGCGCTTGCGCCAGTATTCGAACAGTGGCTTGGGCACGTACTCGGCAGCGTCGTGGATGGCATGGCCCTTCATGCGCATCATTTTGGCTTCGATAAGGGTTGGGCCTTCGCCGCTGCGGGCGCGCTCGCAGGCTTCGTGCACCGCGTCATAGACCTGGCAAGCGTCGGTACCGTCTACAATTACGCCGGGAATGCCGTAAGCGATGGCGCGCTCGGCCAGGTCCTTAACGCAGAACTGCATGTCGGAAGGCGTGGAGTAGCCCCAGAGGTTGTTCTCCACAATCAGCACCAGGCCCAGTTTTTGCACCGCAGCGAAGTTCAGGCCTTCGTATGTGACGCCGGTGGACTGGCCGCCATCGCCGATATAGGTGAGGGCGGCGATATTGCGACCCTGCAGGCGCGCACCCAGGGCCACGCCAGACATCACCGGAATCAAATCGCCCAAGGTGGAAATAGGAGCGCAGACGTTGTGTTTCTGCACGTCGCCAAAATGCGAGGAGGCGTCTTTGCCGAAGGTGGGTGAGCCGGCCTTGGCCATGTACTGCATCATGACGTCGCGGGGGGAGAAGCCGCGCACCAGGAGCGAGCCCTGGTTGCGGATCATGGGCGCCAGCCAGTCTTCGGGGCGCAGGGCGTAGGCGGAGGCGCAGGAGCAGGCCTCCTGCCCCAACCCGAAGTAGACCCCGCCTACTACCTTGCCCTGCTTGTACAAATTCTCCAGGGCCTGCTCCATCTTGCGGTTGAGAAGCATCCAGCGGTAGATCTCGACACATTGCTGGGGCTTCAGGTATTTCGATTCGCTGATGGGAGGGACGGGAGCGCGCAGGTCGCCGCTGACCTCGTAGCGCACGCCATCGCCGGTTGCAACCTGGCGAACCGCACAGTCGAAGCGCTCCAGGCGGTAGTCAGGAATGGTATAAGAGCGCTCGGCAGAGAGGCTTCCATTCGGTGATGCTGGCGTACCCGCGGCGCGCCGGCCATTGGGCGAGGAACCCTTTGATCTGGAATGTTTCTTCGACATGGAATGACTGCCGTCGCGAATATCAATCGTGCCTGCGGGACTCGCCCCGAATATCGCCCGAACCATGCCCCTCGTCCCGCCACTGAAGTGCCGGGCTACTTTCGTCGCGTGCCTACCTCACGCAGCAGCGTAAGGACCTTCGACTCGCCCTCATCCTTCGAGTTCGCTCAGGCCAGGCTCTCGCTGCGCTCGGCTCGGGCTCGCTCGGGATGACAGGAGAAAATTATGCTCCAGCCTTGAAAGACTCCTAGGCCCGAAAGATTTCTTCTTCTCCGCGCAATTTGCGCAACTCAGCCGGAGGTCGCATAGGCACCCCAACTTTGCGACCCAGCAGAGCATCCAAGGTGTCCACCCACTGTACATTGCTGGCAAAGACTTGGGCAAAATGCCCGGCCACCGAACGGGCGATCTCATCAAGGTTGATCTGTGCTCCGGTTTCCCGCGCCAGGGAAGTGACCGGCTTGCTCGTGATACCGCAGGGCACAATGAGCTGAAAGTACTCGAGATCCGTGTTCACGTTCAGCGCAAAGCCGTGCGAGGTGACCCCGCGGGAGATGTGCACGCCGATGGCGGCGATCTTGGCCTGAGGTTTGTCGAAAGACGCAAGGTCTTTAGACTCGGACGCGGGCCGGTGTGCCGCGTCCTCGCTCAAGATGACAGCCGTGGAAGGAGTGGTCCAGACGCCGGTCAAGCCTTTCACGCGCTCGCAGGCGATGCCGAACTCGGCGCAGGAGCGGATGAGCACCTCTTCCAGGCGGCGCACGAACTCCACCGCGCCAACGCGGGGTTGAAAGGCGCGCAGGTCAAAGATGGGATAGCCGACCAACTGGCCCGGCCCATGGAAGGTGATGTCGCCGCCGCGATCGCACTCGAAAAGCTCCACGCCCTTGCGCGCCAGCAGTTCTGGCGAGGCCAGCAGGTTCTCGCGACGGGCGTTGCGGCCGAAAGTGATGACTGGGGAATGTTCGAGCAGGAGCAGAACATCGCCCACCTGGCTGGCTTTGCGCATCTCCACCAGCGATTGCTGCAGGTGCAGCCCGGTGGCGTAGTCAACGGTGCCGAGTTGGAGGACAGAGATCAAATTCTGGGCCACGGCTCCATTCTAATGCCGCCGCTTCACTTAAATGTTAATAGACAAGTTCTCCACGCTGCTGGCGGCGTCGCCCATGGCCTCCGACAATGTTGGATGCGGGTGAATGGTCCACATCAAATCTTTGGCCGTGGCCTCCAGCTCCATGGCGGCGACCGACTCGGCGATCAAGTCGGTAGCCGAAGGTCCGATAATGTGCACACCGAGGATCTGCTCGTACTTAGCGTCAGCCACCACCTTGATGAAGCCTTCATGCTTGCCCACGATGCTCGCCTTGGAATTGGCAGTGAAGGGGAACTTGCCGATCCTGACCTCGATGCCGCGCTCTTTGGCCTTGGTCTCGCTCAGGCCCACGCTGCCGATCTGCGGCTCGCAATAAGTGCAGTTGGGAATTTTCAGCGGGTCCACGGGCTTGGCCGGCTTGCCGGCGATGGTGGCGACCGCCACAATGCCTTCCATCATGCCGGAGTGGGCCAGCTGGGGCAGGCCCATAACGATGTCGCCCACGGCGTAGATGCCGGCCTCACCGGTCTGCATCCACTCATTTACTTTGATGAAGCCGCGCTCCACTTGCACGCGCGGGACCTTCTCCAGGCCGATGTTCTCGGTGTTCGGCTTGCGGCCGACGGCGATGAGGATCTTCTCCGCCTCCAACTTCTGCTGCTTGCCATCAGCGGTGAAGGTGACGGCAACCCCGGTCTTAGTTTTCTCGACTTTCTCCACCTTGGCACTAGTGTGGAAGTTGATGCCGCGCTTGCGGTAGGCGCGGGCGAGTTCCTTGGAGACGTCCTCGTCTTCCACCGGCACCATGCGGGGCAGCATCTCGAGGATGGTGACTTCAGTGTCGAAGGAGCGGTAGATGGAGGCAAATTCCACGCCTACAGCGCCTGCGCCCACGATGACGAGGGATTTGGGAATTTCCTTGATGGCGAGGATCTCGATGTTGGTGAGCACGCGCGAGTCGGGTTCCAAGCCGGGCAGCATACGCGCCGAGGAGCCGGTGGCCACGATCATGTTTTTGGCCTTGATGGATTCGCTCTCTCCACTAGCACCGGACACCTCCACGCTGAACACGCCGTTCTGCGCCGGGCCGGTGAGGCGGCCGTAGCCGGAGATGACGTCCACCTTGTTTTTGCGCATGAGGAATTCCAGGCCCTTGGTGTGCTTGGTGACGATCTTGTCCTTGCGCTGCTGGATGACAGGCCAGTTAACCTTGGTGGCGCCGGCGAGCTCCAGGCCCAGTTCCGCCGCTGACTTGATGTGGTCATAGATTTCGGCGTTGAACAGCAGCGCCTTGGTGGGAATGCAGCCCACCTGCAGGCAAGTGCCGCCCAGGCGTGCGTCTTTTTCGATGAGGGCGACGCTCAGGCCCCACTGGCCAGCGCGGATGGCGGCAGTGTAGCCGGCCGGGCCGCTGCCGATGATGGCAACATCGTAGGTCTTATCAGGCAAAGGAGCGCTCCGTACTAGTGAAAGTTTCGTCTTGTCACAAAACCAACAATTTTACGCTAGGGGATTAGATTGCGCGAAACGCGGCGGCGGTGCAGGCGGGGAAATTCAAAATAAGCACGGAGACACTGAGAATACTGATGACCGAAAACACTTGGTAACGGTGCTGCTGCCGTGAACGGTTTCCATCGATCGTTGGACAATCATCATCAAGTCTTCTCTTGTGTCTCTGTGCCTCTGTGGTGAATGGGTTCTCAGGGCCGGACTTCGCACATCAGGGCGAGCAGGTTGTTCTCTGAGTCATGGAAAAACGTCATCCACAGCTCGTGGTCGGGCATGCGGGCGATCATGTGGGGCGTGTCTTCGAATTTCACGCCGCGTTCGGTGAGGGCGGCGTGCGCCTGCTGGATATCGGGAACTTTGAAATACAGGATGGACGAGGGGTGGTCGAATTCCGGCTTCTCCGCCTTATCCAGCATCAGACGGATGCCGCCGGCGTCGAAGAAGGCGAGCTGGCCGGCCGAGAACAGGAACTTCATGCCAAGTTGATCGCGGTAGAAGGCTACCGCGCGTGCGGTGTCGTGCACATTGATGGCAATTTGCCCAATCTGCGAGAGTCCGAGGGCGGCTGGCGTCATGGTGAGCTCCATTCAGGGCTTGCAGCGCCCCTGAAAATTAGTTAGCATAGCTAAATATATTGATGGACCCGGAAAAAGGCAAGCAGATTCCGGAGCCGGACGCGCTGGCCGTAGCCGACCGGCTGCACTCCGCCGCCATCCACCTGCTGCGGCGGGTGAGAACGCGGGACACGGAGAGCGGCGTGGGGCCGGCGCAGCTTTCGGCGCTTTCTGTGCTGGTGTTTTCCGGACCGCGGTCGCTGGGAGAACTGGCGGCGGCGGAGCAGGTGCGCCCGCCCACCATGAGTCGCATTGTGGCTGGCCTGATGCGCGCCGGCCTAGTGCGCCGCCACGTCACCAAGGAAGACCGGCGGCGGGTGAGGCTGGAAGCTACCGCCAAGGGAACCGATCTGCTGTGGGCGGCCCGCAAGCGCCGGGTGGAGAGCCT
>DATFDP010000062.1:0-3450 GCA_035252015.1 Terriglobales bacterium | reverse complement strand
GAAGGCAAGATGCTGGTGGACGCGCGCTATGCGGTTCGCAACAACCAGCGCAATTTTCTGAAGATCACACTGCCGGCCGGCGCTGTTGTATGGAGCGCGGTGCTTGATGGCAGGCCGGTTCGTCCTGGCCGGTCACCCGATGGAGGCGTGTTGCTGCCGCTCAAAAAATCGCGAGCCGGCGATGAAGCCCCGGCATTTCCCGTGGAGATCATGTACCTGAGCCGCGATGCGGCGTGGTCGGAGAAAGGCAAGCTCCAACTCATGCTCCCTGCGCTGGATCTTCCCGTCTCGCGTACCGGCGTGGTGTTCTACCACTCGCCCCTCTTCAAAGTCACGGCCGAGCCTGGCGCTTTTCGCGTTCAGCCCTATGAAGCACCGGTTTCGCAGGCTTTTAATCCGGCTGCTCCCGCCGGATACGAACCTCAATCAGTCCCGGGAGTGTTTGACGCTCTCAAGGTTGGCAATGACAGCGAAAGCCTGGCGCGAAAAGCTCTGGTTGACGATTTTCGCGCCCGATCCAGCGGCGGCAAGAGCGCGCGCACCCTCCCGGTGAAGGTCGAATTTCCGGTATTCGGCAAACAGTTGTTTTTGGAATCGGAACTCACCGCGGAAAATCACGCCCCCGCCATTGAATTCAGCTACCAGCGCGACAAGAAAGAAGGTGGAAGATGAATGCCGCTCGCAAGTTGCTCATCATAGTGATGATCTATTCGTTCTTCGCCGGCCAAACGGCGATGGCACTGAGTGAAGAAAAAAGCATCGTGCCGTTGCCTTCCTCCGGGAACGTGACTCTGTCGCTGGCGGAATACAACCGCCTGGTGGATCTTGCGGCCAAGTCGATGAAGGCGCATGAAAAGCCGCCCATCGCTTACACAATTGAGCGCGCCGATCTCAAACTCAACGTGGGCGCAGATTCCGTGTTGGGAACGGTGCTGCTTGACGGCCAGGTATTTAGCAAAGTGGAGACCAAGGTGCCACTGGCCAATGGAATGACGATCCTCAACGCCCGCCAGCAGGGCAAGGCACTGCCGTTGTTCGAGGAAGGCCACACAGCCACAGCCGTCTTGCCGGGCCAGTCGGCATTCTCTGTAGAACTCGATGCCGGATTGCCTCTGGCCATTGAAGCCGGCCGTGCGTCTTTCAGTTTGCCTGCGCCCTCCGCCGGCAGCGTTCGCCTGGTGCTGGCCATTCCCGGCGAGCATACTGACGTTCGCATCAACCCCGGCCTGATCACGAGCCGGACCTCTGAGAAGGGCCAAACCACAATCGAAGCGGCGCTGGTTCCCGGCCAGAATGCGAATGTCTGGTGGACCACGCGCGAGATCGCCGCGCCGGTGGCCCCGAAAGAGGTGCGATTTCTTTCCGAGGTGAAGACGCTGGTCTCGGTCGGCGAGGCCGATCTGAAGATCGCCGCGCTGGCTGATATCACCATGCTACAGGGAGAGCCGGCTGAGTTTGCCGTGAAGGTCCCCGAAGATTTTGAAATCACTGACGTGAGCGGGGCCACCGTGGAATCGAGTGAGGAAGACGGCAGAATCCTCACGCTTCATCTCACGGGAGGAGCGCAGAAGTCACATCAGTTCCTCATCTCCATGGAGCGGGCTCTGAACGACTCGAAGGCGGAAGTTCCGTTCATCAGCTTCAAAGACGCGCAGCGCGAGACCGGCGAGGTGCTGGTGGAGGGTGCGGGCGCAATGGAACTCACAGCCAAGGAAGGCGGCAGCCTCAAGCGCATGGATGTGAAGGAGGTCAATCCGTTCTTGCGATCGCTGGCGCACTCGCCGCTGCAGGCGGCGTTCCGTTATCATCGGGAGCCCAATGAAGGGCCCAGCTTGGCCCTAGCCTGGACGCGCTTCCCGGATTCGAATGTGCTGGCCGCAGTGGCCGAACACGCGGTGGTCACGACGCTGGTTACCTCGGAAGGCCGCTCGCTTACCGAAGTGGATCTCACGATCCGCAATCAGGCGCAGCCGTTCCTGAAAGTGGACCTGCCTCAAGGCGCCACGATTCTGTCCGCAGATGTAGCGGGCGAAAAAGTAAAGCCGGTGCAGGGGCCAGATGGCAATCGCGTGCCGCTGCTGCGGGCTAACTTCCGGCCCGACGGCCCGTACAACGTCTCCTATGTGTTTATGCACTCGGGAACGCCCTTCGCAAAGAAAGGCGGGTCGGAGATTGCTTTGCCCAGCATGGATGTTCCCATCAGCGTGCTGGAATGGGAAGTGTTCCTGCCCGATCAGTACAAGGTGAAGCACTTTGGAGGGGATGCGATCGCTGAAAACCTGCTTCCGCCGGTGAATTCTGGTTACGACAAGTGGCTCAGCGATGACGTGCGATACCTGGGCGGTATCGCGCCTGGAGTTGCTGCTTTACCGCAACCCATGTCGCTGCTTCCCGGCCAGATTGGAGGAGTTGTGGTTGATCCTAGCGGTGCGGTGATCGCGGGCGCAAGCGTGACGGTCTCCAGAGTCGGCGGTGGGTTCTTGCGGACTGTCCAGACAAACAGTGCGGGAGAGTGGACAATTTCAGGTGTCCCCTCGGGCAACGTGAAAATCGCAGCGAACGCTACCGGCTTCAGAACGACTACATACTCAAAAACACCGTATGACGCCACTCGGCCTTCAGGTTTCAAAATCCCGCTTCAAGTAGCTGCAGCCACCGAGACGGTAGAAGTCACTGCTGAAGCCCCGATGATCGAGACCACTCAAAGTCAGGTGGGTTCCACGTTTTCTATGAATGGAAACAGAACATACTCCGCGGGTTCCTCAGGGCGTGACAAGAAGAAGGATCAGGCGCAGCCGGCTTCTCAGAACGTCTTCAACTTGCAGAAGAGAGTTGCGGGCGTGCTGCCGGTGAGCATTGATGTGCCGCGCGCAGGGCACTCATATCGCTTTGCGCGCGCATTGGTGCTGGATGAGGAGACGAAGCTGAGCTTTGAGTACAAGACGAGGTGAAGCATCGGGTGATCCGGTGATCGGGAGATCGGGTGATCTCCCGGGCTCACTTAACATACTTCGGCTGCTGGCCCTTGTCCCAGGGATCATAGTTATGAGCGAAGCGCACGCGCTGGGCGATGCTCGGGTGGTTGTAATACCAGAAGACTACGAACTTGCTTGGATACGGATAGTCGAGCGACAGTTCGCCCAGCACCTGAAAGGCATGCGCGGCGGCCTCCTGCGGATTGGCATTGATCCCGTGCGTGACTTCCAGGCCGTAGACATCGGCGTTGTGCTCGAGCACTCGGCTCACGCTGGATTCGATGGGCGTAGCGAAAAAGCCGAGTATGCTGAAGATGAGAAAGATCATCGGCAGCGCTGCCCAGTCGCCCAGTTCGCGGATCTGCCAACGCGCACCCCAGCGCCGCAGGAACCATCCCGAGAGCAGATAGAGCAGAAAGAGGCCGATCAGCAGCCCGATTGCGCCGGCGCAAATGCCGATCACGACATGGTTCAG
>DATFDP010000061.1:0-7709 GCA_035252015.1 Terriglobales bacterium | reverse complement strand
TTCATCTTCTCCTTCAATCCTTCCCTGGGTGTGGTCTCAGAAACCACGCAGAACTTCGGTCCCATTCTTACAGAGCGGGCGGACACGATAGGGCGACACAAATTGTTCGTCGGCGTCAGCTATCAATATTTTGATTTTGATCGCCTCGACGGCGTGAACCTGAGAGATTTTGGCGCCGCCTTTCATCATGAGTTCGAGGCTTGCCCCAGCCCTAATCCCAACAACATCACGTGCGTCACGAGCAACGGCAAGAGCATACCGGCGATTACCGAGGATTTCATCTCCACCCAAAACAGGATAGATTTGAAAGTGCATCAGACGACGCTGGTGGGCACCTTCGGTCTCACCGATCGCCTGGACGTATCCATCGCTATCCCCATCCTGGATGTGCGCATGGATGTAACCTCCGATGCCACCATCCAGAGCATCGAGGCAACAAATCCTGCAAATGTACCTTCGTGCTGCGTGCATCGCTTCAACAATGTGAATCCGCCGTCCACGGAGAAAGAATTGTTCCCGCCGGTGGGCAATTTTCCGACTCCCTACTACAACCACGCCTTGTTTTCGAATGCCCATACCGCGGCCGGGGTGGGAGATATTGTGTTTCGCGGCAAATTTCGCGCCTGGCAGGGAGAGAAGGCAGCTCTGGCAGTGGGCCTGGATGGGCGTATTCCGACTGGCAACGAAGAAAATTTTCTGGGCTCGGGCACTTGGGGAATGAGGCCGTTCCTGGCGTTCTCGTATGCAGGGAGAGTGTCGCCGCACGCCAACGTGGGACTGCAGGTGAACGGAAACTCGATCCTGGCGGGTGATGTCACCACAGATACAAAAGCGCAGCTGCCCAATGTCCTCAGTTACGCAGCCGGGGCCGACATCGGAGTGGTGCGGCGCTTGAGCATTTCCGCCGACTTTCTCGGCCAAGCCTTGCAGAACGAAAAAAAGATCTTCCAGGCGGCGCCCGTGCCGGACTTCGCCGGCGGTTTGCACCCCGAGATCGCCGTCTCCACGGCGACAATCAACCAGGAAAGCGTCGCTTTCGGAGCGAAAATAAGCCCCTTTGGGAGACTGCTGGTCACAGCCAACATCCTTATCCGCGTTAACGATGCTGGTTTGCACTACAAGCCCGCGCCGCTGATCGGACTGTCGTACACTTTCTGAATCGCTTCTGCTTGTGGGACAGCTTAATTCCGCTGCACTGGCGGCTGCTCTGTAGCTGTCCTACGCGGCAAGTCTGCTTCGGTAACCTTTCTGGCGGGATTGCGGCCAACAACCTCCGCAATGGCAAGGGAGTTGCGCTCGCGGCGCTCAAGGGCATGCCGCTGCTGCTGTTCGCGAACGGTTTCTACTTCTTCCTCGAGTTCGATCTGCGTGGGCATCAACCCCAGCATACGGTTAATTGCACTGCCGCGCTGTGATTGGGATCACCCGTCTGAGTGATGGGTGACGCTTAGCGGATGGACTCGATTACCCACTTCCCGGACGTCCCCTGAGGGGAAGATAGTTTGTGTAAACGCATGGTTACGTTGGCGGAGCCCGGCTTCTGTGTCTTACCGTCAACCGTGTAGTTCAAGGACTGCCGGAAGCGAATGGTGGCCTCATCGTTCTTGATTTCCGGCTGGCCGAGAAGATCGTAGGTCAAACTGACCTGCTCGGCGTCGTTGAAAAACTTCCGCAAGCTCCCGATTGCACGCGAAGTCATGCCGGGCCAGATGGAGGCCAGCTCTTCGACGTCGCGGTCTTGGTAAGCCCTCTGATATTGCGCCAGAAGGTCCAGAACAACCTGGTCATCACTCCTGACGGGCGGTGCGGTGGAGGCGGTGGAGGCGGTGGCAGCCCGGCGCCGCAGTTCGGCTTGCAGGTTTTCCACCTGCGTTCGAGCGGCAGTGGCGTATTCGCCGTTGGGATACCGATGCAAGAAGTCCTGGTAAGAAGACACCTGGTTCGCGCTGCTGGCGTGGGCCCAGGCCGCGCGTTCTTCAGAACGCAACTGGGCCAGAAGGTTCTTTGCCATGTCCACGTGCGTCCCGCGCGGATATTTTGAGAGGAACGCGGTCACTTGTGCAGCATCCCTGGATTTCGCCGCCTGTTCCCAATCGCGGAACTCGCTGTCAACCGCCAGCTGCGCGTCGCGCAACGAAAGCTGATTCGCGTAAATGGTGACCGGAGCGTTGAAAGACTGAAATCGCGGAGCCTCGATGCCGAAAGTGTAGTTCTCTGCCAGCAGATTCTGCACAGCATAGTGGCCGGACTGGTTGGCAGTAACCCTGGTGGTCTTGCCATCCGGCCCGGTCAAGGTAATGATGGCACCGGCAACGGGGCTCCCGGAGGGATCGGTGATGGTCCCGAACAGGCCGCCGCGCACAGAAACGGGCAACAACTGGAAGCTGACGGTAGAGACGGCATTCTTGCGGATTTCTACCCGCTGCTGCACGCCCTGGAAACCAGGCTTATCGGCGCCGATGTCGTAAACTCCAGCGGTCATCAAGGGGATGCGCAGTTTGCCGCCTTTGCCGGTGCTGCCATATTCGCGGCCATTGATCAGGATGCGGACGCCGGGGCTGCCGGTGCTGATCAGCAATCCGCCGGTGTCGGGCGCAGGCGCTGTGGGGGTGTTGAACGAAGCCCAAAATGCCGGCGGCTCGAGCACAGTGCCGGATTTCCGGATGGTAAGCGGAATAGTGGGATTCAGGCGATAAAGATAGACGCCGTAACCGGCGGTCAGCAGCAAAAGGGGCAGAAGAATTGTGCTGGCTAGTTTTAAGCCACGCACGTAGGCGGCCCGCTGGCGGCGCAGTTCCGCGCCCGGCAGACAGGAGCGCACCCACTCCTCATCGAAGACCTGGCCATAGATGCGGTTGCGCACCTTGAGCCTGCCGGCCTCCACACGGGTGATGCCGGAGAGGCGCAACACTGTCACCAGCGGATCGGACGGATCATCGGCCACCTTTCCGCCGCGCCTGACCTTGGCGTAAAGAGTGAGCAGAGAGGGCATATCCGCCTCGCTGCGCAGCATCCTTTCCCGCACGAAGAGCAGGTTGTCATCTCTCTCCCGGGCGCGGCGCGAAAGGAAGAGCTCGTCGCAAATGCGGTCCACGTCGTGAGTGGAGCCGGCATCGCTTTGCGCCACCGCCAGGCACAGGCGCTGCGTGAGATAAGGATGGCCGCCGGTCCAATACAAGGCGCGGCGCAGAAGCTGCAAGCCAAGTTTAGGCTCGCGGCCCAATCCCAGCGAGAGCGGGCTGGCTTCCTTCTCGCTGAAATCGCTGAGCTCAATGCGGCGGCCCACGTTGAAAGGAGTGGTGCGCGTGTCGCGGATCAGGTCGGAGGGGCTGGCCACGCCCAGCAGGCAGAAGGTGAGCCGCCTCAGATCGGGCTCGTCGCTGCGCCGGTTGTAGAGCTCGCGAATGCCGGCAAAAAATTCATCCGTGGAAAAGGGCAGACTGCGGACGCTGTCAATCTCGTCCACGAAAATGACGACCGGGCCTTGGCACGCCGGCAGAACCACATCGGAGAGCACGCGCATCCAGCGCTGCAGCGGTCCCAGGCCGTGATTTTTTGCCCAACTATCGTCGACTTCATCTTCCAGGTCCAGTTGCCGCCCGATGCGCTCAGAAAGGCCGTTGTACCACTGCTCGGCGTTCAGGTTCTGGCCCAGGCCGGTGAGGTCGAGCACGGCGACTGAGGCCTGCTGCTGCCGCAAGCGGGCGGCGGTGCGCACCATAAGCGAGGACTTGCCCATCTGGCGGGCGGTGAGCACGTAGCAGATCTCGGCGTGCATGAGGCTGTGGTATAGGCGCTCGTCGGCTTCGCGGGCGACGTAGGAAGCGGCATCGCGGCGCAGGGTGCCGCCCACCACGTAGAAAGCTTCCGCTGCGGACGTAGACTGGGTCCTGCTCACACGAAATGCCGAGTGAGATAGATTTCGTAAAGGCGGCAGCGCGGGTGCATGAGGCGGACGGATTCGCCGGTCACGACTCCGGAACTTCGCAGCCGGTAGAACAACTCCGGACTGGATGCCGGCCGGCCCGCAAGCACTGCCTTCATGGCGTCACAAAGACCCTGATCTTGAGCCAGAGAAACCAGAATTCGGCGGAGATGGTCGCCGAACGGGCCCTCGTCGCGCGCCGCCTGTCCTTCGAATTCGCTGAAACTCAGGCTGCGGGAAGCCAGCTCGTGGAGCCCACGCCGGGTGAGATAGGGCTGGCCACCCAGCAGTTCGTAAAACTGAAGCAGTTCCCTGGGGTCCCGCAGAGGGGAACCGTAGCGGCTGTTGAGTTCGGAAACCTGCTCCAGGGTGAAATCGGCAAGCGTCAGCCGCGTGCCCACGTTGAACGGCGACTGGTTCATGTCGGTGATGAACAGGTGGGCTTCTGTGGCGTAAGCGATGGCCAGGGTAAGGTTCTGCCACGGACCTGTCGGGTCGAGTGAGCGCTCGTTGTGCCAGGAGCGGAACAGGCCGAAAACTTCGCTGCCGAAACTGCAGGTGAACAGGCGGTCCACCTCGTCCATGCCCCACACCAGGCGCGAGTTCACGTTCTTGAGCACTTCGCGGCGCAGGAAGCGCTCGAAATTCATGCTCGGCCCGCGGCGCGGATTGCAGATGTCGGGCTCGACATCAAGGTCGAGCTGATCGGCAATGGACTCGGCGAGGGCAAGAAAAAACTTGTCCACCGCCTGCAGGTGGGTAGAGTTCAGCTTTTGAAAATCGGTAAGCACCACCTTACAGCCCGCTTTGCGCGCTTCCTGCAGGCCGCGGGCCATGAGCGAGGTCTTGCCCATCTGGCGGGCTCCCTTGACCAGCACAATGCTATCGTTGCGGGAAACTGCGGCGTAGAACTCATCATCCGTGGGGCGCACTACGTAAAAGGCGGAGTCCAGGGGCACCGCCCCACCCACCGCCTCGAGCTTTACCGGCCGCGATGGCGGGTGGGTGGCCTGGCCCAGCGCGGAGTGGAGCTCCGCCAGCAATGCATCGGTGTCTTCCGGCCCATTCCATCGGGCCCACTGAATTCCGTCCAGAATGCCACCCAGGGACTCAGGCAAAGGATCCTCAAAGTTAACCCGAACGGGAAGGATGAGGGGCTTGCCCTCGCGGCGTTGTGCGGCTTCGCGGGCGATCTGGATTTCATAGGCCAACATCTCGCTTTGCACCGAGGCAGCCGAGAGCAGGACGACAACGGCCTCCGCGCGGCTGATACGCTGCTCGATTTCACGCGCCCATTCCATGCCCACTACCAGGTGGCGGTCCACGAAAACCTGATAGCCGTGCGCGCGCAAGCCTTTTTCGGCCAGGCTCAAGAGGTCCTCATCGGGATGGGCGTTGCGCTTATAAAGAAGCACAATTTCGCCGCTTACCGCGGGCCGGGGCGCGGGTGCAGTCAGGGTCACGGTTGGCGAACTGGCGTGGGTGGCGATGCGCCGCAGGTCGGCCGCAATCTCAGCGGCAGACTGATAGCGCAGCTCCCGGTCCTTCGTGAGCGCCCGGTTGACCACATGTTCGAACTCAGTTGGTAATTGCGGGTTGAGGCGGACCGGCGGCACGGGAGCGCGGTTCAAAATCGCCTCAAAAATCACCGCCGAAGTGTCGCCTTGAAAGGGCCGGGTCCCCGTTGCCATCTCATACAGCACCACGCCAAAGGAAAACAGGTCAGTCCGCGCATCTAGCGACATTCCGCGCGCCTGTTCCGGCGACATGTAGGCTACTGTGCCCACGAACTCTCCCGGCGCGGTGAGATCGGAGCCGGTGGTCCCTTGAGTCAAGGTGACGGAGCCAGCCAGCGCTTGCGGTAGAGTTCGCGGCGCGGCGGTGAACTTCGCCAACCCAAAATCCAGAATTTTCAGCTGCCCGCGCTCGGTTACAAACAGGTTTGCGGGTTTGATATCGCGGTGAACTATTCCCTGGGAATGAGCGTATTCCAGGCCCTCTGAGGCCTGAATGCCAAATTCGACAATGTCGGCGGTGGTCAGTGACCTGGTTTGCAGGCGATGCTTAAGAGTTTGTCCTTCCAGCAACTCCATGACGATAAACGGTCGGCCGTCGAACTCGCCTACGTCATGGACAATGCAGATATTGGGGTGATTCAAACACGAGGCCGCGCGCGCCTCCTGCAGGAAGCGCTCTAGGGCCGAATGCGCGCTTGATTGGCCCTCAGGAAGGAACTTCAACGCTACTCCCCGGCCCAGCCGCAGATCCTGCCCGGCATAAACCACTCCCATGCCGCCGCCGCCCAACTTGTGCAGGACGCGATAGTGCGAAACCGTCTGGCCCAGCATGGGATCATCGGGCCGGTCCTTGCCGTCCTGGGGCCGGGTCGCCTCGGCCGGTTGGGAGCGAATATCAGACATGGGCGGCTAGTTTACACCTGTGCGTCCGAATATTATGGCCCAGCCTCATTGCAACTGGCCAGCCTCCACTTATCCTCTAAGTGAACCATTACGGAGGTAATGTTGCCTCAACTTAAGCTGTCGTATCCAATTCCCAAGTGAGCATGATTTCCAATGCACGCGGGAAGTCGCGCGTACCGGCAAAATCTTCCCGATAACCTGCCATAGAACTTCTTTCGCGTGGCATAAGTTTGATGCTTTTGCTGGCGGCGGGAGTCGGGACAGTTACGGGTTGCAATCGCCCCTCTAATCCGCAACGGCTATCAAACGTGTAGCGTTCACCCGGCACAATCGGTCGCGCCGGAATTTGCGGCACAGATCTTGAGAGTGGACCCTGACCACTTGCCCGCCGCAGACTGGTCAGCTCTGGTGATTTACCTCACGCGACGTCCCTCGGGCCGAACCGATTTCTACGATCTGCGTTATGTGGAATTGAGATTGATGCTGACGGGCAATGGACGGCAAAGAAAAGCCGACGTTACATCACCGTGCCGGGGGAATAGCAACCGAGCACCGGGTTGTGAAGCTGATTAGCCCGCTGGCGGAGAGGGGGGGATTCGAACCCCCGATACAGGTTTTGGCCCGTATAACGGTTTAGCAAACCGCCGCCTTCAGCCACTCGGCCACCTCTCCGGGGTTTGCGATCAACAGTTTACCACGTGTGTGCAATTCAACTTTCGCACTGTCTGTCGCACAACCAGTCTGTACCGCCGGCACCCAACCTGGAGCGCCGCAGTTAAGTACCCACCGAAATTCTGGATGTCGGGACGGCGGTCACCAGTCCAGCCTGGAGTTACCCAAAATCGTTTGTACCGGCTTTTATCCGCTCAAGCCGGGGCTATGCTCGGAGGGATCTAAGGGGACGGCCGCTCCACCCATAAGATTATGCGACGGCTTGCAGCTGCTTCCCCCTTTCGACTACCCTTAGGCCAATTTTGTTTGGGGCACCCCGTTATCAGGTCCGGACTAGGGCCCATTTACCTGTCGAAAAACACACCCGGAGGAGGCCACTTTTTATGAAACGTGTTTCCCTGTTTGTTGTCCTGTTGATCTGCTGCAATCTCGCGATCGCGCAACCGCCGGACAGCCGCCCCGTTGCGCTGATGAGCGGGCTGGGAGACCTGCACCACGCAGTTTCCACACACAATCCCGAAGCACAGCAGTTCTTTGACCAAGGCCTGCGTCTGGTCTACGCGTTCAATCACGATGAAGCGGAGCACTCTTTTCAGCATGCCGCCGAGCTCGATCCCACCATGGCGATGGCGTATTGGGGCATTGCGGAAGCTGTGGGTCCCAACTACAACGATCCCGGCAACGAACCGCGC
>DATFDP010000060.1:0-9903 GCA_035252015.1 Terriglobales bacterium | reverse complement strand
ACTGAGAACTGGTACCAGGGTACTGGCTACGGCCCTCACTCCAACGCCTGCGCCAGCTCTCCGGGAGAATCTACCAGCAGGTCAGGGGGAAGCGTCTGCAGGGTTTGCGGCGCAAAGCCGTAGGTCACTCCGCAGGTCCAGGTGCCGGCGTTCTGACCAGTCAGAATGTCTATGGAGGAATCGCCAATAATAATTGTCTCCTCGGACGAGGCACCCGCCTCCCCCATCAGTTTGCGTGCGCCCTCCGGATCGGGCTTCTTAGTGGCAAAGCTGTTGCCGCCGTACACCTGGTCGAAAAAAGGCTTCAGGCCCACCGCCTCCACGATCTGCCGGGAAGGGTTTACGGGCTTGTTAGAGAGTACAGCAAGGTGGCGCTGGCCTCCGTTGCCGTCCTTCCGCAAGGCGCCCAGCATCTCCGTCACGCCGGGATAGACATGAGTGTGGTCCAACTTGTGGACTCGGTAGTAAGCAAGGAAGTAGGCCAGGGCCTCAGCCAGGAAACCCTCGTCTTTGGGGTCGCCCGTAGCCCGCCGCATCAGCATAGGAGCTCCATCACCTACATACGTGGCGATGATTTCGGGCGGCAGTTCGGGGCGGTGAAAATGCTGAAGTGTAGCATTCACCGAGTTAACCAGGTCGAGCCGAGAGTCAATTAGTGTGCCATCGAGGTCAAAAATCAACAGCTTAAGCGGCTTACCATTCAGCTTGCGATTGCTTCTAACCATGGGTTCCCAAGTGGCTCCGCTGGTTCGATGCGGGCCTAATCCAGTATATTCGTAGAGCCGCTGGTGGCTTACAATGCGGCAGGAGTGCGCTGCGCATCCAATGACTGAGCCGAAGATTACATCTGAGGAGTCGGATGGCGACCACCAAAGTAGAACCTAAGCCGGCCAAAGGTGCCGCCGCTGAGGCGGGCCGTGGGCCGGAGAAGACCTACGAGGGCCTTACCGGCAAGCAACTCAGCGACCTTTACCGCCTGATGTTTCTGTCGCGGCGGCTGGATGACCGGGAAATCCTCCTCAAACGCCAGCAAAAAATCTTCTTCCAGATATCCGGGGCGGGGCACGAAGCCATGGGTGTGGCCGGCGGACTGGTGCTCAAGCCGGGCTACGATTGGTTTTATCCCTACTACCGGGACCGGGCTCTTTGCCTGTCTTTGGGAGTGACCGCGCTGGAGATGCTGTTGCAGGCGGTGGGCTCAGCCGAGGACAGAGCTTCGGGTGGCCGGCAAATGCCCTCGCACTGGGCTGATCCTAAGCTCAATATTGTGACGGGCTCTTCGCCGACCGGCAGCCAGCTGCTGCAGGCGGCAGGGTGCGCCGAAGCAGGGCGCTACTATGCGGCGCATCCGGAGGCCACCAAGAAGGCGCAGGGCGACTATCGCGAGTTCAAGGACGCGCATTTCCAGGGTGACGAGATCACCTATGTTTCCTGCGGCGAGGGAGCCACCAGTGAAGGCGAGTTCTGGGAAACCATGAACACGGCCTCCACTCGGAAATTGCCGCTGCTGGTCTGCGTGGAGGACAACGAATACGCGATCTCCGTCCCTATCGAGGTGCAGACTGCCGGAGGCAACATTTCCCGCCTGGTGGCCAATTTTCCACACTTCTATTTTGCTGAATTTGATGGCACCGATCCGGTGGCCAGCTACACCGCTTTTCGCAAGGCCGCGGAGCACATCCGCGCCGGGAATGGTCCGGCTTTCCTGCATGGGCATGTGGTGCGGCCCTACTCGCATTCGCTTTCTGACGATGAGCGCCTCTATCGGCCCGAGACGGAGCGGCGGGAGGAGTCGAAGCGCGATCCCATCGGCCGCCTGCAGATGTTTCTGGTGCGCGAGGGCATCCTGGACGAGGAAAGCATCAGCCGGCTGGAGAAGCAGGCGGAGGTGGAGGTGCAGGAGGCAAGCGATCGCGCGGTGGCCGCAGCCAAGCCCGCGCCGGAGTCGGTGATGCACTATATTTATTCGCCAGATTTGGATCCTAGTTCGCAGGCATTTGCCAACGAACCGGCGTTCGCCAATCCCAAGAACCACGCCCAGCCCACCCTTGCCGCCGCTACCGCGCAGAAGACCATGGCGGACCTGATTAACGCCTGCCTGCACGACGAGATGAAGCGCGACCCGCGCATCGTGATTTTTGGCGAAGATGTAGCCGACTGCAGCCGCGAAGAGTACCTGCAGCAGAAGCTGATCAAAGGCAAAGGCGGGGTGTTCAAGCTGACCGCCGGCCTGCAAAAGCAGTTTGGGTCAGACAGGGTGTTCAATTCTCCCCTGGCCGAAGCCAATATCGTGGGGCGGGCGACAGGCATGGCCACGCGCGGTCTGAAGCCGGTGGTGGAAATCCAGTTTTTCGACTACATCTGGCCGGCGATGATGCAGCTGCGAAACGAGCTGCCGCTGATCCGCTGGCGCTCCGCCAATGCGTTCTCTGCCCCCACGGTAATCCGCGTCGCTATTGGTGGTTACCTGACAGGGGGCGCCATTTACCACTCACAGTGCGGCGAGAGCATCTTCACCCATACTCCCGGCTTGCGCGTGGTATTTCCTTCGAATGCCCTGGATGCCAACGGGCTGCTGCGCACCGCTGTCCGTTGCGACGACCCTGTAATGTTTCTGGAACACAAGCGGCTCTATCGCGAAACGTTTGGGCGCTCGCCCTATCCTGGGCCGGAATACATGGTGCCGTTTGGCAAGGCCAAGGTGGTGCAGGAAGGAAGTGATCTGACGGTTGTGACCTACGGGGCCGTGGTGCCGCGTGCCCTACAGGCAACACAGCGGCTGCAGCGGGAGCAGGGTATCAGCGTGGAATTAATTGATCTGCGCACGCTGAATCCTTACGATTGGGAGGCGATTGCCACTTCGGTACGCAAAACCAGCCGCGTGCTGGTGGCTTACGAAGACACGCTGAGCTGGGGCTATGGGGCAGAGATTGCCGCCCGCATTGCCGACGAATTATTTGAGGACCTGGATGCTCCCGTGCGGCGTATCGCAGCCAAGGATGTGTTTGTAGCTTATCAGCCGCTACTGGAAGATGAAATTCTGCCGCAGTCCGAAGACATCGAGCGCGCTATGCTGGAGCTGGCCGAGTTCTAAATCCACCACAGAGACGTAAAGGCACACAGAACAAGGTCTGAACCGCGTTACGCCCACACACGTAACAAGTTACGTCTCCAGCAGTATGCGATGAGAACCTGAACCAAATGCTTCGCGCCTGAAGGACCTCAGCATGATGCCCCTTCAGTCTTACAGTTCAGATACGCCAAATCGGATGACCGTGGCGTCGTCCTGCAAACATGGATGATAAGGCTGGATTGAAAAAGCTCAGGTATTGGAGGCAGAGGAGGCTCTCCTGCTCCCACCCCGGCCCCGGCTAATAATCGCGTCCAGCGCGATGGGGCCGGCGCCGAAGAAGACCAGCGCCAGACTGAGGGCAGCTAACGTCATGGGCAGTTGATAATTGCCTTCCCCCACCAGCCCATGCTTCCAATGCACCTTGGCGATGGCCACGACCATGTCAATCAGCTGAGCAAAGGCAACGGGGCGAGTCAGCAGGCCGATGATAATCAGGATGCCGCCGAAGAATTCCGCGCCCGCAGAAAGGTAGGCCGACCACCAGGGAAGGCCTATGCTGCTAAAGAATTTTTCCACATTGTGAATGCCTGTTACTTTCGGATAGCCGTGCACGATCATCACGGCGCCCAGTGCGATGCGCATGGCCACCAAGCCGAGCGGTTGCAGCTTGTCCAGGAATCTCATTTGTTCTCCTGCAGGAGATTAACGCAGAGATCGCGGAGGCCTAAGAGTGATCAAATTTGATTCCCGCAATCTCTGCGGCCCTCTACGTTTATCTTTTCAGGTCTTTCAGAATTTCCCGAGCGGCGTTGGCGCCGGAGGCCCCGGTCAGTCCGTCGCCGGGATGGGTACCGGAGCCGCATAGGTAGAGGCCACGAATCGGCGTGCGATAGCGCGCCCAATCCAGCAGTGGGCGCATGGTGAAAATTTGATCCAGCGCCAGTTCGCCGTGAAAAATATGGCCGCCAGTCAAGCCGTAGGTTTCCTCCAGATCTTGTGGCGTGATGATCTGGCCAGTCTCCACCAGGCCCGGCAGATCGGGAGCGTATTGGGCGAGCGTGTCCACCACCGCATTGCCTAACGCATCCCGCTGGGTGTTCCAGTCGGCATTGCGGAGCTTATAGGGCGCGAACTGCATGTAGACGGACATCACGTGCCTGCCACCAGGCGCCAGCGAAGGATCAGCCAGCGACGGAATCGTGGCTTCCAAATAAGGTGCCTTGGAAAAGCTGCCATATTTGGAATCATCGAAGGCGCGCTCCAGGTAGTCAATCTCCGGGCCAATGTGGATGCGGCCGGTCAGGGCCGTACCGTTCGTGCCCGCCTTCTCCAAAGCGGTGAAGTGCGGCAGGCCGTTGAGCGCCAGGTTCACCTTGGCCACCGTTCCCTGCGAGCGATAGTGCTGCAGCTTGACCACGAAGTCGGGCGCCAGGTGCACAGGGTCCATCAGCTTGAGCAAGGTACGTTTGGGATCGGCGTTGGAAATAATCGTTTTGGCCGCGATTTCCTCGCCGTTGGCCAGTACGACTCCGGTGGCCACGCCATCCTTGACGCGAATCTCCTTTACTTCGGCGTTGGTGCGGATCTCAACGCCGGCAGCGGCCGCCGCGGCGGCCATAGCCTTGGTCACCCCGCCCATGCCGCCGATGGAATGCGAACTGGAGCCTGCAGGCGAAGGATCGGCTGCAGCGCGCATCAGCAACACAGTGCTACTGCCCGCCGACCACGGCCCCAGAAAAGTGCCGAAGATGCCGCGCGCGGCGACTACCGCGCGCAGCAGTTCGGTATCGAAGAACTCGGCCACCAGATCGGCCACCGCCATCGGTCCCCAGCGCAGCAGCCGGTACATGTCCTTCTTGCCCAGATCGCGCACGCCTTTGCCAGTCTTGACCATCTCCCACAGGTCGGCGGCGGCGGGATGGTCAATGTCGGGCGGAGCCATGGCCAGCACACGGTGGAACACGGCAGCAATTTTGCCCAGAGAGCGCTGGAATTCACCGTAATTCTGGGCGTCCTTGGCGGAAAAATTAGCAATGGACTGGGCCGACTTGGCGGCGTCGCCGTAAAGGAACAGAGCCCGGCCATCGGGCGAAGGCGCGAACACCCGCAGCTCGGGGTTCAGCATTTTGAGCCCGTGCTTCTCCAGTTCCATGTCGCGAACAATCAGCGAACGAAGCGGGCCTGCAGAGTGGGCGAGGGTGGAGCACCTGAAGCCGGCGTGGAACTCCTCGGTAACGGCCGCCCCGCCCGGCTGCTCGCGGCGCTCCAACACCAGCGGCCTAAAGCCGGCGCGCGCGAGATAGAAGGCGGTAACCAGCCCGTTGTGGCCGGCGCCGAGGATGACGACGTCATGGGCCATAGCCTAGCGCGCTCCGTTTCCAGAATCTTTGAGAATTTCCAGCGCCGCCAGCCGACCCGGTGCTCCCATGATGCCACCCCCCGGGTGGGTGGCGGAGCCGCACATATAGAGATTCTTGATGGGCGTGCGGTACTGCGCCCAGCCCGGCACCGGCCGCAGGAAGAAAAGCTGCTCCAGAGAGAGTTCCCCCTGAAAAATGTTGCCTTGCGTGAGCCCGAACTCGCGCTCCAGATCGAGCGGCGTGAGCACCTGCTTGCCGACAATAATGTTTCTGAGGTTGGGAGCGTACTCTGCCACCGTATCAAGCACATTGTTGCCAAATTCTTCGCGCTTCTCGTCCCACGTCCCTTCTTTGATGTTGTAGGGAGCGTATTGCACAAAGCAGGAGAGCACGTGTTTGCCGGGCGGCGCCACGGAAGGGTCGGTCAGACTGGGGATGACCATATCAATGTAAGGGCGGCGCGAGTACTTGCCGTACTTGGCATCGTCATAAGCCCGCTCCATGTAATCCACCGCGGGCGAAATCGAGATGGCGCCGCGCAGATGCGCGCCCTCGCCGGGCATGCAGGTGAAGTTGGGCAGGGCGTCAAGCGCCAGGTTTACTTTGCCCGAAGATCCGCGGTACTTGTACCGGCGCACCTCATCCAGAAATTCGCCCGGGAGTTCGTTGGGCTCCATCATCTTCAGGAAGGTGAGGTTGGGGTCCACGCTGGAGGAAACAATGTCGGCGTATACTTCGTCGCCATTCTGCAGGACCACGCCGCTGGCACGGCCATTCTTCACCAGAATCTTAGAGATGGGCGCGCGCATGCGAATCTCGGCGCCAAACTCCTTCGCCGCTTCGCCGATAGCGTTGGAGATCGCCCCAGTACCGCCGCGGGCAAAGCCCCACGCGCGGAAAGCGCCGTCAATCTCGCCCATGTAATGGTGTAGCAGCACGTAAGCGGTGCCCGGCGAGCGCACGCCCAGGAACGTGCCAATGATGCCGGAGGCCGACATGGTGGCCTTGAGCACGTCCGTCTCGAACCACTGGTCGAGGAAGTCGGCCGCGCTCATGGTCATGAGTTGCACCTGGTTGTACTTGTCCTCGCTGGAGAGGTGCTGGAAGCGGCGACCGATGAACAGCAACTTCATCAGTTCTTTGGGGTTGAGCGTCGAAGGGTCGGGTGGAACCATGCTCAGAATGGGCTTCACGAAGCGGCACATCTGCTGCATGGCCTTACCGAATTCCTCGTAGGCTTCAGCGTCTACGGCGGAGTGGCGGGCTATTTCGCGGCGCGTCTTGCCGTGGTCGTTCACGCGCCACAAGTGGTCGCCGTTGGGCATGGGGGTGAAGGTGCCGTCCAGGGGCAGAATTTCCAAGCCGTGGCGCGGCAGATCGAGATCGCGGATGATCTCCGGGCGCAGCAGAGAGACTACGTAGGAGCAGACAGAAAACTTGAAGCCGGGGACGATTTCTTCGGTGACCGCCGCGCCGCCCAGCACATACCGGCGTTCCAGGACGAGCACCTTTTTGCCGGCGCGTGCCAGGTAGGCGGCGTTGACCAGCCCGTTGTGGCCGCCGCCGATGACGATCACATCGTATTTATTTTTGCCGGAAGGCATAGGAATTGGGCGGAATGAAGCCACATTGTAAGCGAGGCGTGGGGATTTGTCTTGCACGGGAGACGTGAGGGGATGGGCTCTGCCAGCGGACGCGGCCTGCCTCGATGAACGTCCATAAGAGGCATTCTTGCCGTTGCGCGGCGCCGCTGGCTATAATCCGGCTTCGTACCACTTGTTGCAGGAGCCAGCTTGCCGGTCGGAACCGCATTCCACGAGCGCACTTTTCCCCTTTGCTACAGCCTGAATTACCGGGAGTGGTCGGGCTACTACACAGTAAGCGTGTACGAAACCCACCACGAGCACGAGTACAACGCCATCCGCAACGCGGCTGCGCTGATTGATATCACTCCACTGTTCAAGTACGTGGTTACCGGCAAGGACGCCACGCGCCTGGTGAACCGCGTGATCGCTCGCGACATCAACAAGGTGGGCGTGGGCCAGGTCATCTACTGCTGCTGGTGCGACGAAGACGGCAAAGTGATTGATGACGGCACCATCACCCGCCTGGAGGAGAACAAATACCGGTGGACGGCCGCCGATCCCAGCCTGCGTTGGTTCCGCCAGAATGCGCTGGGCATGGAGGTGCAGATTGAGGACATCTCAGAAAAGACGGCAGCGCTGGCGGTACAGGGCCCCACTTCGGGCAAGCTGCTGAAGGCGGTGACTGACGCCGACATCACCAACCTGAAATATTTTCGCGTCACGCACGGCAAGATCGAAGGCGTGCCCGTGGACATTTCCCGCACCGGCTACACCGGCGACCTGGGTTATGAGATCTGGGTGCAGTGGAACGATGCCGTCAAGGTTTGGGACGCGCTGATGAAAAACGGCAAGCAGTTCGATGTACACCCCACGGGTATGCTCGCCCTGGACGTGGCGCGCATTGAGGCGGGGCTGATCCTGATTGAGGTGGATTACATCAGCAGCAAGAAGGCTCTGATTGCGGAACAGAAATATTCGCCTTCTGAGATCGGACTGGGGCGCTTGGTCCACCTGGAGAAAGAAAATTTCATCGGCCGCTCGGCACTGGCGGAGGAGCAAAAGCGGGGCACGTTACGACAGTTGGTCGGCTTGGAACTAGAGTGGTCAGAGGTCGAGCGTTTCTACGACAATCTGGGCATGGCGCCGCAAACGCCCAGCACCGCTTCGCGCGTGCACGTGCCGGTATACAAAGGCAGGAAGCAGGTGGGCAAGGCAACTTCCACCACCTGGTCTCCACTACTTAAGAAGATGATTGCTCTGGCCAGTGTGGAGCGCGAGCATTCGCAACTGGGCAATACCCTGAAAATGGAGTTCACGGTGGAGTCAGTACGGCACACCGTCACTGCCACCGTGGTCAAGTTGCCCTTCTTCAATCCGTCGCGCAAGACAGCGGTGCCGGTGTAGAAAACCAGTATTCAGCAGTCAGCACTCGACCGCCCCTGAACGAGGCGGTGATATTTGTGCCCTCTGTGGCTAAAGTACGGTTTTCCGGCTTGCGCGCTTCCAGTAGAGATACCCAGGCACGCCAATCAGCACAATCACCGACCCGGCAAGCGCTTCCTTCGGACGTTCCACCAACGTGTTGGCTGCCCACAAGCCGGCAATCACCAGGTACAGCGCGGGAAGCCAGGGGTAGCCGGTGCAGCGATACGGACGAGGAGTGTCCGGTCGCTTGCGGCGCAGCACGAATAACGCGCCAACTCCTGCCAGGTAGGAAACAATCATCATGAACATGACGTAGGTATAGAGCTGGTCGTAGCGGCCGGTGAATACCAGGATGGCGCCCCACAGTCCCTGTCCGATCAGGCTGAAGGCAGGTGTGCGCCAGCGAGGATGGACCTCTGCCATCTTCTGAAAGAAAACGCCGTCGCGGGCCATCGCGAAATACACGCGGCCGCCCGAAAGAATACAACTGGCATTTGCGCCAAAGCAGGAGAGGGCGATCATGGCCGAAAGCCAGACGGCGGCAGCAGGGGAGAACAGCTGCACCGCGGCGGCATGGGCGATAGTTTCGGTAGCGGCGATCTTGCTCATGGGTAGCGCATAGAGGTACACGAGGTTCATGGTCACATAGATGACTCCCACGCACAGCACACCCAGCATCATGGCACGGGGCAGGTTGCGTTGCGGCTCCTTCACTTCGCCCGCCACCCAGGTGATGTACACCCATCCGTCGTAGGCCCAGAAAACCGCGATCAGGGCCACGCCAAAGGCGCCCATCAGGCCGGAGAGGCTGCCGCCCAGCAGCAAGCCGGAAGCGCGGGCGCCAGCGGCCACGCCCGTCTGGGTGAAGTGCGACCAGGAGCCTTTGCCCACGGAAAACCCCAGCAGGACGAACGCAGCCATGGCCAGAAACTTCAGCCAGGTGGCGGTGTTCTGCAGAACAGCTCCGCGGCGCAGGCCAGTCACGTTCATCCACGTGGTGAAGGCAATCGAAGCCAGGGCCACCAGGTGGGTGCGGTTGATGGTCAAGCCCCAGCCGCTCCATACCACGTGCTGGGCGGAGATGAAGGGCACAATTTCGCCCAGGTAGACGGCCGCCGCCACGCCCAGAGCGGCGATGGTGCCCCCGTTACTCACGGTGAAGATCATCCAGCCATAAAGGAACGCGACGAGATCGCCATAGGCCTCTCGCATGTACACGTATTGGCCGCCGGAGTCGGGATACATGGCGCCCAGTTCGGCAAAAGCGAAGCAGGCAAAAAGCGAAACCACGCCGCCCAGCACCCACACCAGGATGAAGTACAGGGGATTAGGCAGGGGACCCGCCACGTCCTTGGCGGTCAGAAAGATGGAGGAGCCGATGATGCCACCGAGCAGCAGCAGCACGGAATCAAGTAGGGAAAGGCCGCGAATGAGGCTGGGCTCGGCGACGGCGGCCTGG
>DATFDP010000059.1:0-11217 GCA_035252015.1 Terriglobales bacterium | reverse complement strand
CCCCCAGGAAGCATTTCTCGCCGTTTTGCGCGTGGGGGAAGAGTAGAACTTCAGTTCGGGACCGGAGAGAAAAGCTTTGGCCATTGTTGCTTCGCCTGAGTGACACCGGGAGAACGCGATGAGCAAGATCGCCCTGGTTATCCTCGCATTGTCATTGTCTGTTCCGCCCGCTGCGGCGCAAGTCCCCAAGGTCAACCTTTTTGTCGGATACTCGTACGCCCATGCTGACCTGACCACCTCCGCCATTGCCTCCCACCAGGGCCCGTCGGTTGCAACTGGCAACCTGAACGGCTGGAACGCCTCGGTTGAAGGCAAGGTGGCTCCGTTCCTCGGTTTCGTGGCCGACGTCAGCGGTCACTATGGCACACCCACTGCCAGTTCGGTGTGCACGCTGTTTCCATCCTGCGGGACAGCTATTGGACCGGTGCATAGCCGGCTTTACAACTTCCTGGGTGGCCCTCAAGTTTCTTTTTCTATCGGCCGAATCAGGCCATTTGCCCACGCACTAGTGGGTGCTTCGCATGTTAGTGAAACTGCCTCGACGACACTTTTCTTCGAACTGTCGGATACGTCGTTTGCAAATGCTTTCGGCGGCGGATTCGATTATCGACTGGTTGGGCCCTTGGGCTGGCGGGTCCAGGTGGATTATCTTAAAACGAGGTTCTTCGGTAATACACAAGATGATGTCCGCATCTCCACCGGCATCATCCTCCGCTTGTGAGCGGTGAAAACCACTGTAGTTGCCGAGTCTTATTTGCGCAGGATGTCTACCAGCGCGGACTTTAATTCCGCATAGCGGAATTTGTAGCCGCTGGCCTCCAACTTGGTGGGGAGCACGCGGGCGCTGGCCAGGAGCAACTCTTCTCCCATCTGCCCGAAAAACAGCCGTACGGCGAACACCGGCAGGGGAAACAGCGCGGGACGACGCAGCACCTGGGCGATGGCGCGGGTGAAATCAATGTTGGTCAGGGGATTGGGCGAGACCACGTTCACGGGTCCGGACAAACCGTCGTGCGCCAGGGCGTGCTGCGCTGCGCCAACTACATCTTCAAGCGCCACCCAGCTCCAGTACTGCTTGCCATTCCCGATAATTCCGCCCAGGCCAAAGCGGAACGGCATTGCCATCTGCTTGAGCGCGCCGCCGGCCATGCTGAGCATGACACCAATGCGCAGCTGCACTGTCCGAATGCCCACTTCCGCCACGGGCTTGGTCTCCGCCTCCCAGTCGCGGCATACGGTGGCCAGGAAGTTGGAACCCGGGCGGCTGTTCTCGGTCAGCCTTTCGTCGCCGCGGTTGCCATAGTAGCCGATCGCAGAAGCGCTGATGAGCACGCGCGGCTTCTGCGCGGCCTGAGCCAGCGCCTGCGCCAAGTTGTGCGTGCTGTTGATGCGGGAGTCGCGAATCCTCTGTTTCTTTCTCGCATCCCAGTGGCCGATGATGGTTTCACCCGCCAAGTGAATAATCGCGTCATAGCCGCTCACGGTTTCCGGAGCAACCGACTTAGCCGGGTCCCATTGAATTTCGCCGGCCCCTCTTGACGGGCGCCGTACCAGCCGGGTGACATGGTGTCCGGCAGCGGTCAGCGCCGGCAGCAGCGCGCCGCCAATCGGACCCGAGGTCCCACTGGCGAGAATGTTAAGGGTAATCATGAGAACTCACTAGATTACAACCGGAGAGCCGCTTTTGGCGGTTGAGTCGGGGGGCTTTACTGCTGGCGGGGCGCGACGCCCGCCAGACAGCCGGCGGGACGCCGGCGTTACTTGCAAGCCTCGCGTCTACAGCTACTTAGAGCACAGGAGCCGGCACGAAGGGCTAAATCATCGAAAACGCAAAGCTATAATGAAGCATGGCGACGCTGCGTCACCAGATCGCGACCAATGTGCTCACGGTCACGCGTTTCCGCGAACTGCTGAAACGCATCCGGTCTTATCGCCCCAACGACGACCTGGGGCTTATCCGGCGCGCCTACAACTACTCCCTCCTGCACCACACGGGCCAGCAGCGCGCCTCGGGCGAGCCCTACCTGGTTCATCCCCTGGAAGTGGCCTGTGTGCTAGCAGAAATGAAGCTGGATCCCATCGCCATCGCCGCCGGCCTGCTGCACGATTCGGTAGAAGACACCTCGGTCACCATTATTGATATCCGCAAGGAATTCGGCGAGCAGGTGGCGCACATCGTGGAAGGCGTCACCAAGATCAGCAAAATTGATTTCGCTTCCAGCGAGGAGCGGCAGGCGGAAAACGTACGCAAAATGGTGCTGGCCATGGTGGACGATATCCGCGTGGTGCTTATCAAACTGGCTGACCGCCTGCACAACATGCGCACACTGGAGCACCTTCCGCCCGAGCGGCAGGAACGGATTGCCCGGGAGACGCTGGAAATTTACGCACCGATTGCCCACCGGCTAGGGATGGGCAAAATTCGCGGTGAACTGGAGGATCTGGGCTTTCGCTACATGGATCCGATCGGCCATCAGCAGGTACACGAGGCGGTGGAATCGCGGCGCAAAGCGGGCGAACAGTTTCTGGCCAGGATCGAAGAAATCCTGCGCGAAAAATTCAAGGAAGCGGGCATTGAGGCGGAAGTGCAGAGCCGCATAAAACGGCTTTACAGCATTCACCAGAAAATTCTCCGCCAGCGTATCACGGTGGACCAGATGTATGACCTGTTCGCGGTGCGAGTGATCACCAAGAGCGTGCAGGACTGCTACGGCGTGCTGGGCATCATTCACAATTTGTGGCGGCCTGTGCCCAGCCGGATTAAGGATTTCATCGCTATGCCGCGACCCAACTTCTACCAGTCGCTGCACACCTCGGTGATTGCCGAAGATGGACATCCCTTCGAGGTGCAGATCCGCACAGAGGAAATGCACAAGATGGCGGAAGAAGGCATCGCCGCGCACTGGAAGTACAAAGATGGGCCCGTCAGCGCGAAAGACGAGCAGCGACTGGCCTGGCTGCGGCAGGTGGTGGAGTGGCAGCGCGATGTTTCCGACCCCAGCGAGTTCCTATCCACGCTCAAGATTGATCTTTACCCGGAAGAGGTCTACACCTTTACGCCCAAGGGCAAGGTAGTCATTTTGCCGCGCGACGCCACTCCCCTGGATTTTGCCTATACCATCCACACCGATGTAGGGCACACATGTGTGGGGGCGAAGGTCAATGGGCGCATGGTGCCACTGCGCTACCACCTGCACAGCGGCGACATCGTGGAGATTCTGACCCAACCCGGCCACCATCCGAGCCGCGACTGGCTGGGTGTCGTGAAGTCCTCGCGGGCACGCAACAAGATCAAGCACTGGCTGAACGTGCACCAGCGCGAGCGCGCCATCGAAATCGGCCGCAAGCTCATTGAGAAAGAGGCTCGCAAGTATCGGGTTGCGTTGAAGGAGATTAAGGACCAGGATTTTCAGCGTGTGGCCTCAGACTACGGTTTGGGCCGGGGAGATGACCTGCTGGCGGGAATTGGCTACGGCAAGTTTTCCGCGCGCCAGGCGCTGGCCAAACTGGCTCCCGCGGCTTCCGAGCAGCCGGGCGAAGCGGACGAGGAGAAGCAGAACGCCATCACCAGCGTGGTACGTCGGGTTTTTGGCGGCGATCACAACGCCATTAAGGTGAAGGGCCACGACGATCTGCTGGTTTATCGCGCGCGTTGTTGCAACCCCATTCGGGGTGAGGACATTGTCGGGTATGTCACGCGAGGCAAAGGAGTGGCCGTGCACTCCCGCAACTGTCCCAATGTCACCAACCTGATGTACGAGTCGGAGCGGCGCATTGCCGTGGAATGGGCGCGCGATACCGCGGCACCCGCCGGCTACCCGGTGAAGCTCACGCTGTTCTGCGACGACCGAGCCGGCATGCTCAAGCAGATCACCACCATCATCAGCGACGACAACACCAATATTCGCAACATTGAGGTCCGCACCGCCAATAGCCAAGCCAATATTGACGTGGTTATTGATATTGAAGACCTCAAGCACCTGGAGCACATCATCGCCGGACTGCGCAAAATCTCGGGCGTACACGATGTGCAAAGGGTGCAGCGGGTGTAGTTGTCAGTTGCTCGTTCAGCAATTAGCACTTAGCAATTAGCATTTGGCCGGCAACCTTTCGGCGGCAATAAATGAGGCTCTCTCGGCTGAGCAGCAAACGTTTAATGGCTAAGTGCTAAATTCTAAGTGCCAATTGCCAGGTGCTTGCTTTCCTAAGAACCGAGAACTGAGAACTGGGGTGAAACATGCGAGAAGTGGTAGCCACCAAAGATGCGCCGCAGGCGATCGGGCCATATTCCCAGGCCATCAAGGCTAACGGTTTCATTTTTACATCTGGCCAGATTGCCTTTGATCCAGCTACCAATCAGATTATTCAGGGCGAGGTGGGGGCGCAAACTGAGCGCGTGCTGAAGAACCTGGAAGCCATCCTGAAGGCAGCGGGCAGCGGCCTGGAGCGGGTGGTGCGCACCACCGTGTTTCTCAAAAACATGGGCGACTTTGCCGCCATGAACGAGGTTTATGCGCGCTTCTGGAAGTCGGCCCCGCCGGCGCGTTCGACGGTGGAAGTAGCCCGGTTGCCGCGCGACGTGGTGGTCGAGATTGATGTCATCGCCCTGGTTTAAAAGCTCAACGCAGAGATCGCAGAGAGAAACAGGGGAAAACCCCAAAAACACGTTTGCGAACTCTGCGTTAAAGATTTTTAGGCTTTTACGACCTTGCCGCTGCGCAGGCAGGTAGTGCAAACGCGCAGCTTACGGGTGGCGCCGTTCACAATCGCCCGCACCGGGCGCAGGTTCACGTTCCAGCGCCGCCGGCTGGTATTGTGCGCGTGGCTAATGGTGTTGCCGAATTGCGGCCCCTTGCCGCAGATATCACATACGCGTGCCATGAGTGCTCCAGAATCTAAGAACTGAGTGGGACAAACTTAGATTTTACTGGATGAAGCCAATTTGGACAAACTACCGCCGGAGATGACCGCGGCTGCCCTGCCGGTCCTTGCCGGTCAGCGTCGCGATCCACTTTGCGGGCGAAAGCAAACAAGCGGATCTATGAACGCACCAAACGCAATCAAACCCGGAGTAAACACATTCAGCGAGCAAGCATTTTGACCGACCAGAATGCCTCGCTGCAGACGGAGGTAACCGTAGCCAGCTAGCAGCGCTGAAATGCTACAAATCCAACCCAATGTTTTAATTTCACACAACTATTCTATGCCCGTGTCCACGCTTTTGGGATGAACTGCTCTAGCGCCGCGTTACTAGTAGCCTGCGGGTATGTCATCCCGAGCGAAGCAGGCCGATTCGCTCGCCAATCGGCCTCCTTAATCATGGGACCCCGCGCCGCTCGCTTCACTACAACGGTCCCAGGGAGTTCTCCCATCGACCCAAGGACTGTCCGGTAAAAACTCCCTCCAGCAAGCCCGGCCACGCCATATTTATAGGGGTATTTCGACTCGGGCATACGCCCTCGCTCAATATGACAGCACCGGAAAATTTTCGCTTCCAGGGCCTCGTCAGGTCGCTTGCGCCACCCACATCTTTGCTGCAGTTCTCTGTGCGATACTGACAATATGCCCACCCTACAGAAGGCTGATCCCAAGTCGGTCAAGGTGAACCTGACCGCGGGGACGGGCATGGACATCGAGTGGAAGGACGGGCACCGCTCCAGTTACAGCTTCAAGTGGCTGCGCGACGCCTGCCCCTGCGCCCTGTGCGACGAGGAGCGGGGAAAGAGCGGCCGCGAGCCGGGCGAGCCGCCCAAGTTGGCGCCTGGGGCGCTGCCCATGTTCAAGGCGCCTGCCAAGCCGGAGCAGGCCGAACCGGTAGGCAAGTACGCCATCCGCTTTCGCTGGAATGACGGGCACGAGCTGGGCATCTACTCATGGGAGTTCCTACGCGAGTATTGTCCCTGCGAGACGTGCGCGACGGAGCGGGTGGAAAAGGCGAAGGCGGAGTAGCTTTGTCATTTCTGGAACAACTCAACCCGCAGCAGCGCGAAGCGGTGGAGAGCACGGAAGGTCCGCTGCTCATCCTGGCGGGCGCGGGCAGCGGCAAGACCCGTGTCATCACCTACCGCATCGCTCATTTGATTGACAACTGCGGCGTCGCCGCCGACTCCATCCTGGCGGTCACTTTCACCAACAAGGCAGCGGCGGAGATGGCGGATCGGGTGGAAAAGCTGGTGGGCGGGCACACCCTGGTGAAGCCGCTCATCGCCACCTTCCATTCCTTGTGCGTGCGCCTGCTGCGCCGCGACATTGAAGCGCTGCGCGTACCTTCGGCCAGCGGCGGCGAGCCCATGGGCTTCCGCAAGGATTTTGTTATTTACGACGAAACCGACCAGCAGTTGGTGGTCAAAGCGGCCATGCGCCGCTTGGGCGTGGACGACAAGCAAACCAAGCCCGCCGCCGTGCTGGCGCATATTTCGTGGGCCAAGAACCACATGCTGGATCCGCAGGAGGTTTACCTCAACTCCCGCGATCCCAAGACCGAACGTGTTGCACATGTCTACGAAATTTACCGGCAGGAATTGCGCAAGGCCAATGCCCTGGATTTCGATGACCTGCTGCTGGAAGCAGTGCGCCTGCTCAAGGCTGTGCCCGAAGTGCGCGAAAAGTACAACCGGCGCTTCCAGTACATCCTGGTGGATGAGTACCAGGACACCAACCGCCCGCAATACGAACTGATGCGGTTGCTGGCGGGTACGCGGCATAACGTCTGCGCTGTAGGCGATGAGGACCAGTCTATCTACTCCTGGCGCGGCGCCGACATCCGCAACATCCTGGAGTTTGAGAAGGACTTTCCTGACGCCAAGATCATCCGCCTGGAGCAGAATTACCGCTCTACGCAGAACATTCTGCAGGCCGCCTCCGCGGTAGTGGCGAACAATGTGCGCCGCAAAGGCAAGAACCTGTGGACCTCGCGCCAGGGCGGGACCAAGGTTGGCTACTACGAGGCGCCGGATGGCGAGAACGAAGCTTTGTTCGCGGCTGACTACGTCGCCCGGTACTTACAGGAAGCGGCCGGACAGGGGGAGGAGGCGCGCGCGGCGGTGCTCTACCGCACCAACTCGCAGTCGCGCCTGTTTGAAGAAGCCATGCGCCGGTACGGAATGAAGTACCACGTGGTGGGCGGCTTCTCTTTTTATGAACGCGCCGAAATCAAGGATCTGATTTCTTATCTGAAAGTCATCCACAATCCAGACGACTCCATCTCTGTGCTGCGGGCGCTGAACACGCCCCCGCGCGGTATCGGCAAGACCACGGTGGATACTCTGGAGCACTTGGCGCTGAACACCGGATTGTCGCTTTGGGGTGTGATCGCACAGGCCATTGAGCAGCAATTGGTACCGGCGCGGGCGGCGGCTGCGCTGGTCGGATTCAGGCAGATTATTGAGGACGCCCGCGCCATGCTGGCGGGAACGTTTGTGGAGAAACTGGAGCAGGAAGTCGAAAATCCAGGGCCAACTGTTAACGAATACGAGAGCGTCGGTCTACGTTCGACGGCTGGCGGCCAACGCGAAGAGGAACCATTGCAGGCCGACATCTCCTTCGACTTTGGTATGGACGAAGAGGTGGAAAACCCCGGGGCGGGACGCCCCCAGGATAGCGGCCAAAATGCCGGCGCTTCGGACGATCTTGACGTTGACCATCGGCCGTCGGCCTTAGAAGGTTCGGTCAACCACCAAGAAGCTACGAAGAACGACGGATTCCGCTCCCCCGGCGGACCTGCCAGCACCGCCGAAATACTGAAGTTCCTGATTGACCGCACCCGCTATCTCCGCAAACTGGAAGAAGAGGACACGCCCGAAGCTCTCTCCCGCATAGAGAATATTCGCGAACTGGTAAATGCGGCCATGGATTCGCGCGACCGCGGCGAGACCCTGGACCAGTTCCTCGATCATGCAGCTCTGATCAGCGACACCGACCAGTACGAAGCCGGACAGCAGATCACGCTCATGACCCTCCATTCGGCCAAGGGCCTGGAGTTTCCTCTGGTGTTTCTGTGTGGGCTGGAGGAGGGCTTGTTTCCCCACTCGCGCACGCTGATCAACCCTGATGACGTCGAGGAAGAGCGCCGGCTGTGCTACGTAGGCATGACCCGCGCCATGAATACGCTCATTCTAACCCGGGCTCAGTATCGGCGGCGATACGGCACCGACCTGCCCGAGGCGGCCATACCTTCGCGCTTCCTGGAGGAAGTTCCACCGCAGTTGCTGGAAGATTTGGGTTCGCCGCGAAGAGTTCGTGTGGGGGCGGGACTTCGTGCCGCCCAGGACGGGGTGGAGTCCCGTCCCTACACAACCGATTTTCACTACGCCTATGAGGACGAGGACCAGAGTCTGGCCTGGAATGCGGGTTCGGGTACCGAGCGAAGCGGTCGCGGGCCGCGCAAAACCAGCTATGGCGGCCCTACTTACAATTCCATTGACAACATTGCCGAGTTCTTCGCCTCGCGGGGCAAGAAGTTCTCGCGCCCCAAGGTGGAGGTGCCGCCGCCTAGCGGCGTCCGCGGGTTTCGGCCGGGGCAAAGGGTACGCCACCCCAAGTATGGCGAGGGGACTGTCTGCAAGCGTGAAGGGGAAGGTGAAGAAGCCAAGATTACTGTACAATTCCCTCGATTTGGCCTGAAAAAGTTAGTGGAGAAGTACGCACAGCTGGAAAAAGCGTAGAAACCGGTAGTCCGGAGTCAGCAATTGGTAGTTGGTAGGGGTAGATGGCGTTGGTCATTAAAGGGAGAAAACAAACGCACTCATGGCAAATACTAAGAGTCTGAGCAAGGAAGAACGGAAGAAGGCCAAGCGCGTCAAGCGCAAGGAGCGGGAGCAGAAGAATCCCAAGAAGAAGCGGGACTACGCTCGCGGCTCGAAGAAGCGCAAGATGAAGAAGATGGCGCGCGGCCAGGCGAAACGGTAAAGCCTGTGTGGAGGCGGGGCTCAGCCCCGCCTTGCCCGGAGCGGCGCCCGGGCGCACGCGTTATGACTACTCCCACAGTCCCACAGGAGCACAGTGGCAGAAACGACCACGAAGGAAGCCAAACAACCTCCGGCAGCCCCGCAGGGCAGCCAACTGCTTGCCAAAAAATCCATTGACAAGCTGATCGCAGAAGCGGAAGAGCCGGAACACCGGCTTAAGAAGACGCTGGGCCCTTGGAGCCTGACTGCTTTGGGCATCGGCGCCATCATCGGCTCCGGTATTTTCGTGCTCACGGGCACGGCGGCGGCGGGTGAAAACTTCACCGTGCCCTCCATCCTGCACGCCCAGGTCATGGATCTGATTATCGGCCTTGTGCGTCACGGCAACACAGCGAGCGTGCTCATGCATGGCCGACCGGCCGCAGGGCCGGCCATTGCTGTTTCGTTCTTATTGGTAGCGTTTGCCTGCAGCTTCGCCGGGCTATGCTATGCCGAATTGGCTTCGATGATTCCCATTGCCGGCAGCGCCTACACCTACTCCTACGCCACCCTGGGCGAGATCTTCGCCTGGATCATCGGCTGGGATCTGATTCTGGAATACGTGGTCAGCAACGTCGTGGTAGCTATCGGCTTTGGCGCCTACACCAAGGCCCAATTAGCGTCGTTCGGCATACCGTTGCCCGACAAATGGTCTACGCCGGTGTGGGATGCGGGCCACTGGACCGGCGCTTACTTCAACATTCCGGCCTTCCTGATCGTGTTTATCCTGACCGTGCTGCTGGTGCGCGGCGTGCGTGAGTCGGCGGAGGCCAACAATGTGATGGTGGCCATCAAAATTGGCGCCATCGTCACTTTCCTGGTGATCGGCGGCATGCTGGTGAATCCAGGCAACTGGAAGCCGTTCGCTCCTTCCGGATTTGCCGGCGTGGTCAGCGGCGGCGCCATCGTGTTCTTTACCTACATAGGGTTTGATTCGGTCTCCACTGCGGCCGAGGAGTCGCGCAATCCGCAGCACGACTTGCCCATCGGCATCATCGGCTCGCTGATTGTCTGCTCCATCCTTTACATCGGTGTCTCCATCGTGCTGCTGGGCATGATGAAGTACCCGACGTTCGTTTCCGGAGAAGCAGCCCAGGCCCCGGTGGCTTACGCCCTGCAGCACCTGGCGGCCAATAAGTGGTCGCAGGCGGTGATTGTGATCGGCGCCCTCATGGGCATGATTTCCTCGCTGCTGGTCTTCCAGTACGGGCAGGCGCGCATCTGGTACGCCATGTCGCGCGATGGGCTGTTCCCCAAGCTGTTCTCCGCCGTTCATAAGAAGTTCAAAACGCCGCACCTTTCCACCTGGATTGCGGGATTTGCGGTGGGCATTCCCGCGGGCATATTTGCGGTCAGCGAAGCCGCCGACCTCTCCAATATCGGCACCCTCTTCGCCTTTCTGCTCGTTTCGCTGGGGGTGATTGTGCTACGCCGTACTCAGCCCGACCGCCAACGAGGTTTCAAGGTACCGCTTGTGCCATGGTTCCCGCTGATTTCCGTGGTGCTTTGCGTAGGCCTGATGAGTGGGCTGCTGGTCATAACCTGGCTGCGCTTCTTTGTCTGGCTAGCGATCGGCCTGACCATCTACTTCCTCTACAGCCGGCATCACAGCGAGTTTGCCAAGTCGAATCGGCTATGAGCTCCGGCCAGCAGATCACCTTCGACTACAAACTTGCCGTTCCCAGCCCTTTTATTGTGTCGCTGCCCAAGGGGGAGCTGCACCTGCACCTGGAAGGCTCGGTGGAGCCGGCCACGCTGGTGGAACTGCGCCAGCGCCACGGCATGCCGGGCGCTGAACTGGGAGAGGTGGAGCGCCTTTACGAATACCGGGACTTCAACGCCTTTCTGATGGCCTTTAAGGCAATCACCGAACATTTGCAGGCGCCTGAGGATTGGGAACTCATCACCTATCGGCTGATGCAGCGGCTGGGCTCGGAAAACGTCCTACACGCAGAGGTGTACGTTTCGGTGGGCGTGTGCCACTGGCAGGGCAAGGACTTCGATGCCATCTTTGAGGCGCTGGAACGCGGCCGGGAGCGGGGCCAGCGAGATTTCGGCGTGTCGCTGATGTGGATTTTCGACGCCACCCGCCACTTCGGACCGGAGCGCGCTCGGCGCGTGGCCGAAGACGCTGTGCGCTACCGCGACCGAAACGTCGTTGCCTTCGGCATTGGCGGCGACGAGCGCCGCGCCGGACCCGAGCTGTTTCGTGACATCTTTGCCTTCGCCCGCGACCACGGCCTGCACGTAGTGGCCCACGCCGGCGAGACGA
>DATFDP010000058.1:0-31730 GCA_035252015.1 Terriglobales bacterium | reverse complement strand
CTCGCGCCGATACTCCGGTGTCAAAGCGGAAGTGGTGAGGGGCTTGGCGGTGCGCGCCGCCAACTCGGCAATATGTTCGGCCAGAGAATCATCCAGGGCACGACCGGCCAGCGCTTCACGCGCACCCTTGACCAGGACGGGGGCCGCATTGACTGCCGTCAGCGCAATGCGTACATCTTCGACATGACCATTATTGCGGCGCAGGGCTACAGCCACCCCGGCCAGCGGGTAATCAATCGAGCCGCGAATGCGCAGCTTGCGGTAGGCGCCGTGCCATCCTGACGACGACTGCGGCAGAAACACGCGCGTAAGCAACTCGTTCTTCTCCAGCTTGTGGTAGTTGTCGCCCACGCCGGTGTAGAACTCGCGCAGAGGGATGCGTCGCGTGCCAGCCGGCCCGGCAATTTCGATATCGGCATTCAGGCAGAGCAGCGCCGGGGGTGTGTCACCGGAGAAGGCCGCCCAGCAGGTGTCGCCGCCGGGCGCCACGTGACAGATGTTGCCATCTTTCTTGATGCAGAAGCCACAACCTTTCCGCCAGGTAAGCGACTGGTTGTACCAGAGGCAGCGGGTGTCCAGGCAAATGTTGCCGCCCAGCGTGCCCATATTGCGCAGAATGGGAGAAGCCACAGTGCCCGCCGCTTTCGCCAGAACCGGGTAATGCCCCTGCAGGAAGTCCGAATACTCAATTTCGGTAAGGGTGGTGAGAGCGCCAATCTCGACGCCACCGCGCCGGCTGCGAATGCCTCGCAGCTCGCCGATGCCGCGGATATCGAGGAGGTAACGTGGCGCGAACAGCTTCTGCCGCATCGACGGGATTAGGTCCGTACCGCCGGCAATGACCTGGACGTCGGGTGCATGTCTGGCTAGAAGCTCGACAGCCTCGGCTATCGTGCGCGGCCGCAATAATTTGAATTCGGGCAGGCTCAATCGTCTCCTCCAGCGTTTCCATGCTGCCCACTCACTGCGGGATCAAGAGGATGGCGCTGCGGGCCCTTGCCCTTGAACCAGAGCGCACCGCCATGCTCGCGGAAACGGGCGGGGCTGGTGGGATCGACACCTTCCGTCAGATTGAGCTTTTTAGCGTTTTTCTGTGCGCGCAAAGCGGCCAGCACGCGTTCGGGAGTAAACGGCGCTTCGCGCAGGCGGATGCCAATCGCGTCGTAAATGGCATTGGCGATAGCGGGAATGGTGGCTGCCAGTGAGCCTTCGCTGCACTCCTTCGCGCCAAAGGGACCTTCAGGATCAATGCTCTCTACGATAAACGGCTCAATTTCAGGCGACTCCACCGCCGAGGGGCTGCGGTATTCCAACAGGCCGGGGTTCATCAGCATGCCGTCTTTCCAAACCATTTCTTCCTGCAGCGCCTGGCCCAGACCCATCCAGACGGAGCCGATGATCTGGCCTTCCACGGAAACGGGGTTGAGGGCCCGGCCGCAATCATGCGCCGCCCAAACCTTATGCACCGTGACCTCGCCTGTGTCCTCATCGACGCTGACTTCCGCCACCTGCGCCGAGTAGGAGTAGGCGGGCGAGGGACCCACGCCCGCGCCTTTGAACTTGCCGCCGCGGGCATCCGGCGAAGGAGCGTACGAGCCGGTACCGGTGAGCGCGCCGTGGAAATCAATGGCGGCTACAACCGCTTCTTCGAAGGTCATCCAGTCCTTGGTGCCTTCCTCCTTGCGCTTCTGCTGCAGGGAGCCGCGGAGAATCTGGCCCTCTACCCGGCCGCTGACCGAGGGCCCCCGAGGCGCATCTTTGATTTCGAGAATCTCTGCGGCGGTCGCATGCATAGACGACGGCGAAGACGGAGCCAAGTCCTTGCGCAGAACCTTGTCATCACGGAAGACAATGTCTTCCAGAGCGCAGTTCATTTTGCGGGCGGCTGCACTGGCAATCTGCTTGCGAATTTCTTCGGCAGCGCGCAAGGTGGCGTTGCCCGCCATCATGGTCACGCGACTGGAGTACGAGCCAATATCTATGGGCGTGAGGTCGGTGTCGGCGGCCACCACGCGAATACGCGATAGCGCGCAGCCCAGCACTTCAGCCGCGACTTGAGCTGTCATAGTGTCGGAACCTTGTCCAATTTCGGAAGCGCCGGTGTAAACCACCACGCCGCCATCACGGTCCACCTTGATATTGACGGTGGAGTGCGGCATGTCAGACCGGATGATCGAGTTAGCGGCGCCGCTCACGTAATGACTGCAGCCCATTCCCAATCCGCGCCCACGGCCCAGCTTGCCCCGGCGCTCTTTCCAGCGCGAGCCGGCAGCAACTTTCTGCACGCACTCGGGCAAACCGTAGCTGAGCACACGCAGGTTATTAACGGTAATGCAAGGTGGCTTCAGAAAATTTTGTTGCCGGACATCGTACGGGTCGAGTTTCAGCCTGGCGCAGATTTCGTCGAGCTGCGATTCGAAGGCGAAGCGCACGTTAACGGTGCCATGACCACGCATTGCACCGCAGGCGGGCTTGTTAGTGAGCACGCGGTAGCCATCGTACGCTACATTGGGGATATCGTAGATGGCGCCGAGCAACGCGCCGGAATAAAGAATGGTAACGGGACCGTAGGAGCAATAAGCGCCCCCGTCCTGCACCACGCGGGCGCGCACGGCGACCATGTGGCCGTCGTTCGTGACCCCGGTTTTCAGGTCAACGATGGTGCGGGGGCGTCCCCGGTGCGCCCAGAAAACCTCTTCGCGCGTGTAGGTGATCTTCACCGGGCGTTGGGCGGCTCGTGCGGCGATTGCGGCAATGATCTCCAGGGGAATGACTTCGCTTTTGCCCCCAAACCCTCCGCCCACCAGCGGCTTGATGACGCGAATTTGCGCCATGGGCATTTCCAGCACCAGCGACAGCTTGTGCTGCAGGTAATACGGTACCTGAGTGGACGACCACACCGTCAGCCGGCCGAGCTTCCCGGTGTGCGGGTCAAGTTCGAAGCTGGCCAGGGTCGAGTGCGGCTCCATGGCCGCATGCGTGACCTCATTGGCAATGTAGCGCGCTTCGTGAATGTAGTCGCTTTCGGCGAAGCCCTGTTCCGGGTCGCCAAAAACGTGATGATATTCCTTCTCGATGTTGTGCGGCCGGCCTTCGTGAATGAACTCCGCGTCCGCTTTCATGGAGTGCTCGGGATCGAACCAGGCGGGCAACAGCTCATACTCCACGTCAATCAGCTCCAGCGCCCGCTCGGCGATGGCTTCCGTTTCTGCCGCCACGCAGGCCACGTTATCGCCCACATAGCGCACTTTATCCACCGCCAGGGCGTGCTCATCGTGGCCGATGGGGAGAATGCCGTAGGTGACGGGCGCGTCCTGGCCGGTGACCACGGCGACCACGCCTTCGAGCGCCAGTGCCCTGCTGGCATCAATGCTCCTGATCCGGGCATGCGGGTAGGGCGAATGCAGGATTTTGCCGATGAGCATGCCAGGAACAGAAAGGTCGTCCGTATACTTGCCGGCGCCAGTGGTTTTCTCGGCGGCATCCACCATGGCGGTGCGCTTGCCGATCACGGAGAAGCCGTTGCTCGTTGGTCGTTGCTCGTTCGCCATCTTATTTGACCGCCGCTGCCCCTTTTTGTTCCGCCTCGATCGCCGACTTGATGGCCTCGTACATCTGGTTGTAGCCGGTGCAGCGGCATAGATTGCCGCTCAGCGCCTGCTTAATTTCCGCCTCTGTCGGCTGCGGGTTGTTGGCCAGCAGATACTTCACGGTCATGATGAACCCCGGCGTGCAGTAGCCGCACTGAGCGCCACCCCAATCGCCATAAGCTTTCTGAATGGCGGCCAGGCTGCCGTGCTGGCTCACACCCTCGACCGTGGTGATCTCCTGTTCCTGGCAGCTCGCGGCCAGCAGCGTACAGGCGAGCATGGGAATGCCGTCCACCTGCACGGTGCAGGCTCCGCAGGAGGAGTCGTCACAGCCGCGTTTGGAGCCGGTGAGGCGCAGGTCCTCACGCAGCACGTCGAGCAAAAGTTTGCTGGGCTCCACCGCCAGCTCGTGGGCACGGCCGTTAACGCGGAGTTGGAGGAGTTCTTTCTTCATTTATAGCAATCAGTGCTCAGCAGTCAGCATTCAGCCCAGCAGCGACCCTCTCACGGGCTCAATGCCTGAGTGCTGATTGCTGAATGCTTCCTTTCAATACCCATAATCCGCTGCCGCCGCGTACGCGTGCTGCTTTACTCCCAGTGCTTCCACTCGCGCGCCGCCCAGCAATTCCACATACTGTTCGCAATCTGATACACCATCAACCCAGCGAACGAGCCAGGCATCGCTTTCCTCCGGCGTTTTGGTCTGCTGGTGGTATTCGCGGAAGAAGGCGTCGTCTCGTTTGTAGTAGCCCTGCACGGGCGACGGATGCGCGCCGTACGGGCACTCCACGACCGCGCTGACCAGAAAACCGGGAATCACGGTACGGTTGGGATCGCTGGCAATCACGTCAGAGTCCACAATCTCCTCGGTCACAACAATTACGTGTTTGGCCGCCCGCACCGCCTCCAGCATCACCCCAAAACTTCCCCAGCTGTGGGCGTTGCCCTCGGCGTCGGCACGTTGGGCATGCACGATAGTGACATCCGGATTAATGGCTCGCACCGCCAGCAGTGGCTCTTTGCCCTCAAAGGGAGAAAAGATGCCATAGAAAAAATGATTGCCCTTGGGCACGTCCGAGCCCATGGCCGTGCGCGTGGGGATAAAGGGCACCCCCATCGCACCCGCCTGTAGCGCGAGCGCGATGGAGAAATTGGTCATGTTAAAGACCTTGACTGCACCACTTTCCGCCGCGCGGCGGAAATTGTAAGCCGAGCCCATCATGACGTTGCCCACCCAGGCGGCAACAATCTCGCTGACGCAGCCGCCGGCAATCATCTGGTCAAAGACAATGTCGGAGATAGGTCCGATCAGGCGCAGCCCGCGCTTCTTCTGGCGGATTATCTCGTGCCCCGCCGCGAAGGGAATGTTCTGCTCCATCTGCAGGCCCAGGGCGACACTGGCGCCATCAGGGACGAAGGCAGCAATGGCATCCCGCATTGTGGTGAGCTTCGACATTGTTCGATTTAGTAATTGAGTAATCGGGTAATTCTGTAATTGAACAGCTCGCCTGAGGCGGTTTTTAAATTAACCGATTACACAATTACGCAATTACTTCCCTTTCCACACCGGCTGCCTTTTCTGCATAAATGCGCTGATGCCTTCTTTCGCATCCTCGCTCTGCATTAGCTCGTCCAAGTAAACTTTTTCCGCGCGCTCCAGGCCTTTGGTGAAGTGCGCCGCATCCCAGGCGTAGAGCGCCTTTTTGGTAAGCTGCAATGATGACGGGCTCAACGTGCGCAGGCGATCGCAAGTTTCCTCCACCAGTTCGTCGAGTTCGCCTTCGGGAACGGCTTCGTTGGCCAAACCCATGTTGAAGGCAGCGTCACCCGTGATCTTCCTGCCGGTCAAGATGAGGTCGGCGGCGCGCTTCTGGCCGATCACCTGAGCTAGCATGGCGGCCGCAACCGGGGGAAAGCACCCGAGGCTGATTTCGGGAAAGCCCCAGGTGGCCGACTCAGTGGTGAAGGCCAGATCGCAAACCGCGGCTAGTTCAGCGCCGCCACCCAGGCAGCTCCCATGCACGGCGGCGATGGTCACCTTCTTGGAGGCGGCCAGCATGCGCACCACGCCATGAAAGGTGACGAGCATGTTGCGCACTTTGTCGGGGGTGTGCGCGCCCACGTCCACGCCGGCGGAAAAGCCTTTGCCGGAGCCGCGCAGGACTAGCGCGGCAATTTCCGGCCGCCCTTCCACCTCCTCCAGCGCCGCCAGCAGTTCTTCCATCATGGGCACGGTGAGGACGTTGACCGGAGGATTATTGAGCACGATGCGGGCAATGGCACCGTCGTAGTCGAGCGCGATGGCGGAGAAACGCGATTTCGGTTGAGTAGCCATCTCAATTTCCTTGTGCCAGATCTTCCTTTCTCTGTGCCTCTGTGGTGAACAAAAACTTACTTCGTCCAGAAGCCTTCCTTGTCGTAATCGCGGATGGCCTGCAGCTCGGAAGCAGTGGGCACGGGCGTGGTGCCAACCTGGGCAGGCAAGCGCAGCTTCCAGCCGGTATTGTTCAGCACGTCCTCGAGCGTCACACCGGGATGCACCGAGCCCAGGTAAGCTTCGCCATCTTCGCCGAAGCGCAGCACCGCTTTCGTGGTGATCACCGCCGCGGGACCGCCCCGCAGCAAGCCCACTTTTTTGCGCCAGCCGGGACCGTTGCCATTGCCGGGACTGGTGACGTAGGACACGCGCTCGGGCAGGCGGCGCCTGTCGTGCTCTAACAGAACCACGAAACGATGTGCTAGAGAAGCGATGTCGCAGGCCCCGCCCGACCCAGGGAGGCGCACAATTCTCTTCCCGCTCTCCACTTGAGTGGAGTTTAGGTTGCCGAAGCGGTCCACCTCGGCCGCGCCCAGAAAGCCGAGGCTCACCCGGCCAGACTGCAGCAGGCCCATCACCGCCAGCATATCCAGGCATTGCGTGGCACCCAAAATGTTAGGTGGGTCGGCCATGGTGTAGATCAACTCCTGCGCGGGCCTCGTGCGAATAATCCCGTTTTCAAACAGTCCCACCGCATTGGGCGCGTGGGTGCGCTTGGCGACCACAAAGGCGATCAGCGGCAGGCGCATGCCCACGAACACGACCTCGCCATCGCGAATTTCACGCGCCGCGGCAGCCACCATGAGTTCGCCCATCGTATAAGCGACGCGAGTCGAAATGTCGGGAGCGGTGGTGGTCACGGTGGTCAGCGCTTGGCTCTTAGCTCCTGGCTTTTAGCTGAAGGCTAATAGCAACAGCCAACGGCTTAGATATTGATTGCCGACTTGCGCGGCTCGGCAATTGTCTCCAGCGGATCACGCGCGCCGGTGCGCGGCACAATCCACTTCTTTTCGGTGCTGATGATGTCCAGCAGCAGCTTGTGGTCCGCAGCTGTCGGCAGCCATTCGCTGCGCTGTTGCTCGTATTCCTTCTCCTCCACCGACTCGCCGGTATGCGGATGAAACTTCTGGCCCGCCCAGCGGCCGATGGTGCGGTTGAACTTAATGTCGGGCACATAGAGGCGCGGCTGATCGGGCTTAAGCGCGTTGTTGAAGCGCTCCACCAGCGTGGTCACCTCCTGGTGATACAGGTAACGGTTGTAGTCGTTAACATCGTCCAGGTCGGGCGCCTTGTCGTTCTTGGGCTCGTCGTAGCGGCCTTTGATACCCCAAACGTAAGCCCAGTGCGCCGAGGAAGAATTATCAGTTCCGAATAAATCGTGCGATTCGGAAATCCACTTGTTGAGATATTTTTGGATCAGCCAGGCCGGCACCACCCCAGCCTCGACCACCCGCCGCAGGCCGGTGTCACCCGTGCCCATGTGGAAGGCCTCCTCGCGCAGCATGTACGACATGGAGCGCCCCAGGGGCGCGAAACCCGAGTACTTCAGCATCTGCAACTGAAACTTCCCGTCGCGGTCCACGAAATCGGTGTAGGCGTAAAGGTCCATCCAGTTGTCCACCATTTCGTTAAAAGCGTTGAGCAGGCGCTTGCTCTCATAGGCGCGGCGCTCCAGCATCTTTTGCGCCTCCACCCGGCCGGTCTGGCCGAAGTGTTCAATGAGCAGGGCGCACATCTGCCAGCCGTGGCGCATCTCCTCAATCATGACTCGGGTGAGCGCCCGCCGATCCCAATCGGTGGGCGCACTTTCGAAAAGGTAACGCTGCTGTTCTACGCTGGCGAACTCAGTATCGCCTTGGTACACGATCATGTTGAGCAGGGCATCGCGCATGTTCTGTGTGGGGATCTGGCGCACTGACTCCCACTTGCGCCGGCCTTTGTAGTGCCCGAACTGGATCTCTTCCGTTTCAATCTGGCCGTAGAGGGTCTGGAACTGGAAGCCGGCGATGTCGTCGGTATTGACGCCCACTTCCTTGCGCCATTCTTCAAACAGCCCCACCCAGTCGCTGAATGTTCCGATTCTCGGTACTTTGCCTGGCATAACACCTCAGTCATCAGTTATCAGTTTTCAGTCGGTTCTTAGCTGCTGGCCTTTAGCTCTTAGCGCAAATCAAAAAGGCAATAGCCAAAAGCCAACAGCTAACGGCTAAGAGCCCAAATTCACCCACACACTCTTCACTTCTGTGTAATGGTCCAGTGCTTCCCTGCCCAGTTCGCGGCCGAAGCCGGACTGCTTGAAGCCGCCAAACGGCAGCGCCGCATCGTACAGGTTGTAAGCGTTGATCCACACCGTGCCCGCTTTTAGCCGGCGCGCCATGTTATGCGCCTTCTTGATGTCGTTAGTCCAGATGGCGGCTGCCAATCCGTACATGTTCTGATTGGCAAGCTCGGCTACCCGGTCCAGATCGTCAAAGGGAATGGTGGCCAGCACCGGGCCGAAAATTTCTTCCTGAGCGATTTTCATGCCATTGCTTACCGCGTCAAAGACGGTGGGTTCGACGAAGAAACCCTTCCCTCCATCCAAGCTCACGCGATTGCCGCCGGCGACTAATTGCGCACCTTCCTTCTTGCCTGACTCGATGTAGCCCAGCACCGTGTTCATCTGTTGCTCGCTGACGATGGCGCCCAGACGGGTCTTTGGGTCAAGCGGATCGCCCGGCTTAATCTTGCGTGTGCGCTCCACCAGCTTGTTCATGAAGTCGTCGTGGACTTTCTCCTCCACGAACAGCCGCGAGCCCGCGGCACACACCTCGCCTTTTCCGTAGAAGATGCCCGTAGTGGCGCCCTTTACCGCGGAATCGAGGTCGGAATCGGCAAACACGATGTTCGGCGACTTGCCGCCCAACTCCAGCGTGACTCGCTTCATGGTATCGGCCGCGCTGCGCATGATTTCCTTGCCCACCATCGTGGAACCGGTGAACGCCAGCTTATCCACGCCCGGGTGCTTCACTAGTTCGCGCCCGGTTTCTGGCCCGCCGGTAATGATGTTGAGCACGCCCGGCGGGAAACCGGCTTCCTGCGCCAGTTGGCCGAGACGTAAGGCCGTGAGTGGAGTTTGTTCGGCCGGCTTGAGCACCACGGTGTTGCCGGTGGCCAGCGCCGGGCCCAGCTTCCAGGAAGCCAGCAGCAGGGGAAAATTCCAGGCCACGATGGCGCCCACCACGCCCACCGGCTCGCGCAAGGTGTAGGTGAAGGCGTCGGCGCGCGACGTAATGGTTTCACCGTGGATTTTGCTGGCCCACCCCGAGTAGTAGCGGAGCACCTCGCAGACCATGGGCATGTCCACGTAGCGCGACTCAAAAATCGGTTTGCCGTTGTCCAGCGTCTCCAGTTCGGCAAACTCCTCGATGTTCTTCTCCAGCAGGTCGGCAAGCCGCCACAGCAGTTTGCCCCGGTCGCTGGCCGACATTTTTTGCCAGGCGCCACCGCGCTCGTCAAAAGCCTTGCGCGCAGCTTTGACCGCGCGATCCACCTCGGCCGGACCGGCTTCCGCCACCTGAGTGATGACTTCGCCCGTCGCCGGATTGATGGAATCAAAGCTCCTGGAGGTTGCTACCCATTCGCCGCCTATCAGGAGTTTGCCGGGTTCTACTCGCGTCTTACTCGCTGCCAACATTTTTTCACCACAAAACTCTTTTTAACCACAGAGGACACAGAAGTCACAGAGGAACCTGAGTAAGCTATGTGGTTCTAAAGCAGTTCGCCGGATTTCACACCCAGAATCCAGGACCCAGAAAAGGTTCCTTCTTTTTCTTTCTTTCCTCTCTGCTCTCGGTGTCCTCTGTGGTTCATCGATCACTTTGCCGTGAAGGTAGCCGGCCGCTTCTCCACGTACGCGGTCAGCCCTTCCTTCGCGTCTTCGCTCTGGAACAGCAGTTGCTGGTTCTCTCGCTCAACCGCCAGCGCCGACTCCATAGGAATCTCCCAACCTGTCTGCACCGCGCGCTTGATGCGGCCTACCGCTTTGGCCGCTTTGTTGGGCGGGCAGAACTGGCGGGCATACTCCATCACGTTTTCCATGAAGTTCTCGCGGTCGTAAATGTCGTTGATGATGCCGTACTCCAGCGCCTCCTCAAAGGTGTAGGTGTTGCCGGTCACCATCAGCTCAATCGCCTTGCTCTTGCCCACCAGACGCGACAGGCGCTGTGTCCCGCCGGTGCCGGGCAGCACGCCCAGGTTGATTTCCGGCAGCCCGACCTTGCCTGAATCTTTGCGGGCTATGCGGATATCCGCAGCCATTGCAATCTCCAGCCCTCCACCCACGGTGTGGCCATTGAGCGCCGCTATCACCAGCTTGGGTGTGTGCTCCAGCCGCAGCAGCGTCTCATTGGCGTGCAGGCAGAAGTAATACTTGAACGTCGGGTCCACAGTGGAAAGCATTTTGATGTTAGCCCCGGCAGAGAAAAACTTGTCGCCTGCGCCGGTAAGCAGCAGCACGTAAACGTTGTTATCCATGCGCGCCCGCAGGATGGCGTCATCCAGTTGCCGCATCATTTCGTAGGTGTAGGTATTGGCCGGCGGGTCGTTCATCTCGATCACCGCCACGCCCGAGTCGGTGCGGTAGTTGATCAGTTGCTTGGTCGTTTCGGCGCTTACCGGCTGGGTTGTGGTTGCCATGTGCAATGCTCCTTTGAGAATTCGTTCACATTACTCGAATTTTAGATCCTGATGCCCGCTTCGACTGCGGCCCGGAACTGCGCCCGCGGCATACGCCATGCAGAAAAATATCGCCCATCTCTCGCGCCAGTTCGCCCGCGTTGGCGTCCACCCGTGGATTATGCCAGGTGTAAATCCAGTTCATCATGCCGAATAGGCTGAGTACGGCAATGCGACTGGAGAATTCTAATCCCTCGGCGCGCTTCAACTCATCCACCAGCTCCAGGCAGATGCGGTAGTACTCGCGCTTGATGGCCGCAATTTCCGAACCGTAGCCGTTCTTGAGCACATCGTCCTCGTGAGAAAGCACCTTCACGGCCTTTTGGTTGGCCAGGAAATACTCCAGATGGTTCTGGATGAAGATGCGCACCCGTTGCTCCGGATTTTCCACCCCTTCCAGGCGCTCGCGCAGGCGCTCCAGGATGGTGGAGAACGTGTATTTCTGGATCAGGTAGAGCAGCTTTTCTTTGGAATCGAAGTAATAATAAAGGCCGGCGAGAGACATACGGCTGGCGCGCGACAAGTCGCGCATGGACGCGCCTTCATATCCCTTATCGCAGAAGACCTCGGTGGCATGCTCCAGAATCTTGGCCAGCCGGCGATCGAAACGGCTGCCCTGCCCGGCAGGAACCCGGGCCGAGCTACGGCCGGAAAGCGAGCTGGAACGCGTCGCGGAACCCATGCTGTGTTGGAGCCCCCACCCCTGAGAGCTATCGAACGTTCGTTCTACCAGTATGATACTCAGTCGCTTCGCGCGACGCAAGTTGCCTCGGGGCGTTCTCGTACCGCCGGCGTCTCGCCGGCTGTCTCGCGGGCATCCGTGCCCGCGATTCGTCTCGGGCGTAAATAGCTTTGTCTGGGACCTCCGTTTGGAAAAAGCAGGCGAGGTGCCCGCGCCACAAATGATCTGTAACGCACTGCGGGCGACCAGCACCGGAGCTCTTCTCTCCCCGACGCCAATCGCCCGCTCTGGGTTAGTTTAGTTGTTTGCCGATTTACTCGCGCTCATCTCCCTGCCGTGCTTGCAGGGCCGCCAGACACGTCTGACCGGCCAGAAGCGCTTCCGGCCACCACGCCAGGGTGTCCAGCAATACCGCCACAGCTCGCAAGAACGCGGTCCTCGTCCCCGCCCAGCCATTACCGGCCACGCCAAGCCCGCCTACTTCTTGCTCAGGCCTGTCCTCCGGTTCTGCTATCACCAGGCGCGAGGTACCGTGCTCTTGCATCGCACCTCGACTCTAAGCCTGCCGCTGTTGCCGGTAAAGTTACGGCAGGCGCGCGGACTGGTTACGCGAGTCACCGGGCGCCGCTTCTTGCCAGTCGCGGGTAATTCGCCGGCTTTGGGTGCTCCAATGGCCAGAGACTGGCGAAAAACGGCTCACCGCGGCAGCCGTGGGCATCTATACCGCCCACAGCGGCATTCTAAGTTCACGGCAGGGAGTACCATCCCTTTTCTCGGCAAAAATTCCAGTGAGGTGAATATGGCCCAATTTCTAAGTGATGTTGAGGAGCTGCGCGAGCGTGCCCGCCGCAGTATTGAAGAGGGACCTGTAACAGAGTCCTACCGCGGCGATAAACAACAAACCATCGAGATTTTGAACCAGGCGCTGGCCACCGAAATCGTATGCGTCCTGCGCTACCTGCACCACTACTTTATGGCCACCGGCGTGCACGGCAAGTCCGTGGCCGGCGAGTTCAAAGAGCACGCGGATGCCGAGCGTGAGCACGCCGACGGCATTGCCGAGCGCATCCAGCAGCTCGGCGGCAAGCCCGATTTTAATCCCCGCAACCTGCTGGAGCGCTCCGCCGCGCAGTATGTCGAGGGCGAAACCCTGGCCGACATGATCCGCGAAGATCTGGTCGCCGAGCGCATTGTCATCCAGGTCTACACCGAAATGATCCGCCATTTTGCCGACGACGATCCTACCACCCGCGTCCTTCTGGAAGGCATTCTCAAGGATGAGGAGGAACACGCCACCGACCTCACCGACCTGCTCTATATCGTGGATCCCGCCAGTGGCCGCACCGAGGGGCAAGATCCGGGTACCCACCCGCTGAACCTGCATCCCGAGCAACCGGCCAGGGGCGGCAGCAAAAAGAACCGTCGCGGAGCGCAGAGCGTGCAAACTCGACCCCAAGCCACTTCCCAAGCTGACGCTACTGATGTGGAGGTAGGTGCTCAGGCAGGCGGCAGCCGCTCGGTCCATGTCACCAAACCGAATCGCAAGCGTCGTATCGCGTAAGCAGGACTCGTGTCGGGCGGGGCTCTGCCCCGCCCTGCTCGGGGCGAATCCCGGTGCCCACACATAATCTGAAACGTTGAAACCGACGAAACTCTGAAAATTAGTTCTTGATACCGGCCATGAGCCGCTCCACTTCCGCCTTCTGCTCGGCGTCCAGTGGAAGCAATGGCAGGCGCACCGGCCCACCGTAGTAGCCGTTCAGGTCCATCGCGTACTTCACCGCTGCTATGCCCAAATCCGCCACCGCGCGTCTCGCCGCCTCTGCGATCCGCTGCTGCTTCTCCTTCGCCAGAGTGTGATCGCCTTCCTTAAAGGCCGCGTAGATCTCGAAGCAAGCCGTTGGCGCCGGACAGGCAAACGCCAGGATCGCTCCCACCGCGCCCAACTGCAACGAAGGCTCCAGCTGATGCGCCGCTCCCACAGTCACCTGGAAACCCACTTCCTTGCTGCGGGTCTTGAGTTTGGGCGACGCCTGCACCACCGTGGCCGCCGATCCTCCCAGCGCTCCGACGGGCACGACGTCGCCATTACTGGGCGCGGCTTCCATGGCTAGCATGCGCCCGGTCACAGCAGCGAACACCTCGGTGACGCTTACTGTGCGCTTCACGTGCCGCGTGCCCTCCACCATCTTGCGTATCTTTTCCAGGTTGCCGCTCGATTCCTTGATGCCGATGATGTTGGCATGCTCGGCCAGCTCGATGACCACCTCCGCAGGAATGTCGTACCCAGTCGCTCCCGGAAAGTTATAGATGATGAGCGGCAGCGGCGAGCGGTCGGCTACGGTGCGGAAGAAGGTCGCCATATTGAGCGGCTTCATCTGCGCCTTGAAGTAGTGCGGCGTGCGCACCAATGCCCCGTCGTATCCCAGGGTGGCCGCGTATTCCGTCAGGCGCAAAGTTTCGATTGCCGACTCAAGCCCTGTCCCGGCAATCAGTACCTTGGTCGGCGCTGCCGCCTCACGCGCCACTTTGAACACATCGCGACGTTCCTGGTCGGAGAGCATCACCGCTTCCCCGGTCGAGCCTTGCACCACTATCCCCGCCACCGGCGTTTTCGAATACTGCGCCACGTTGGCTTCCAGCTTCTTGTAGTACACACTGCCGTCGGGATAGAACGGCGTGGTGATGGGCGGGAAAATACCCTGCAATAGCATGGGGCTATTTTACTGCTGCCCAACTGAAAACCGGAGGGACACTGATGAGCTTCGGGGTTCCCACCGTCCTCTCATGCCTTAGGACAGTCATCCTGAGCGAGCCAGAGCCGAGCTTGTGAGGGAAGGCGAGCCGAGGGACCTTGTGTTCTGTCGGTGCGAGGTTCAAGGTTCTTCGACTTGCGCTCGACTGGCTGCGCTCGATTCGCTTGCTAAGGATGAAAGTGGAAATGGTTTTTCAATCAAAGCGTTTTCTCGGCGCCCTCTGCGTCTCCGCGGTGACTTCTTTCTCGAGCAAAACCAAGCGTTCCGCGTGCAGCTGCTGCAACGCCCGCACGCTGATCTGCCCACGCTGGCGGGCGGCGATGCCCTCGGCGGCCGCGCGCGCCGCGGAAAGTGTTGTGATGGTGGGAATGTGGTGGGTCACTGCGGCTCGGCGAATGGCCTTTTCGTCGAACCAGGGTTCCAGGCCATGCGGCGTGTTGATGACCAGCTGAATCTTCTCGCCTTTCAGCAGGTCCACCACGTTGGGCCGGCCTTCTTTCACCTTGTACACGCGGTCTGTCGTTAAGCTTGCGGCTTCCAGCACCTCCGCGGTGCCGCTGGTGGCGACCAACCTGAACCCAAGGTCCACAAATTTCTTGGCTACGGCTGCGATGTGCGGCTTGTCGTGATCCGTCACGCTGATGAACACCCGGCCGCTGGTGGGCAGGCTCTGCCCCGCGCCGAGCTGCGCTTTGCCGAAGGCTTCGCCAAAATTATCGGCCACGCCCATCACCTCGCCCGTAGACTTCATCTCCGGACCCAGAACCGTGTCTACGCCGGGAAATTTCGACCAGGGGAAAACCGGCGATTTAACGTAGTAGCAATTGCCCGTCCCGAGATCGCTGGCGCGCTCGATGTTTTCCGGCAGGAACTCGCGCAGCTTACGCCCGGTCATCAGGCGGGCCGCAATCTTGGCCAGCGGCACGCCCGTGGCTTTGGAAACATAGGGCACGGTGCGCGACGCCCGCGGATTGACCTCCAGCACGTACACCTTTTCGCCTTTTCCGTTCCCTCCCAGCGTGCTTTCCATGGGATTGCGCGGAATGGCAAACTGAATATTCACCAGCCCTATCACCTTCAAGGCCCGCGCCAAGCGGAAGGTGTACTCGCGCATGGTAGCCAGCAGATAGTCCGGAATATCCACGGCCGGCAACACGCACGAAGAATCGCCGGAGTGAATCCCGGCCTCCTCGATGTGTTGCATGATGCCGCCGATGACCACGTCCTCGCCATCAGAGAGCGCGTCCACGTCCACTTCAATCGCATCCTCCAGGAAGTGGTCAATCAGCACCGGACGCTCCTGCGAATACTCCACCGCCTCCTTCATGTAGCGGATGACCGACTCGTCGTCGTAGGCGATCACCATGGCTCGCCCGCCGAGCACGTAGGAGGGCCGTACCAGCACGGGGTAGCCGATACGCTGCGCGCCTTTCACGGCTTCTTCCACCGACGTGGCGATGGCGCCGGAGGGCTGCGGAATCTGCAGTTCGTCCAGCAGCTTGCCAAAACGCTTCCTGTCTTCCGCCAGGTCAATGGACTCGGGTGAGGTGCCGATAATGCTCACGCCCGCAGCTTTCAGTGGCAGCGCCAAGTTTAATGGCGTCTGCCCGCCAAACTGCACAATCACGCCCACAGGCGCACCCCCCGCGGCTTCATGCTCGTAAATCGAGAGCACGTCTTCCACCGTCAGCGGCTCAAAATAGAGCCGGTCGCTGGTGTCGTAGTCGGTGGAGACGGTTTCAGGATTGCAGTTCACCATCACCGTCTCGTAGCCGTCCTCGCGTAGTGCGAAGGAAGCGTGACAGCAGCAGTAGTCGAATTCAATTCCCTGACCGATTCGGTTCGGCCCCGCGCCCAGAATCATCACCTTCTTTTTCGTGGTGGGCGTGGCCTCGTCTTCTTCTTCATAAGTCGAATAAAGGTACGGTGTGAAGCTTTCAAATTCTGCCGCGCAGGTGTCCACCCGCTTGTACACCGGCCTGAGGCCGTTCTTCTTTCTCAGCTGCCGAACCTTTTCCGCTCCCGAGTTGCCGTTTTCCAGGTGCCAGATGTTGGCCAGCCGCGCGTCCGAGAATCCCATTCGCTTGGCTTCGCGCAGCAGCTCCGCCGGAGCAGCTTCCGCCGGCACCCTCTCCAGATCCAGTTGTATGTCGGTAACCTGCTTGAGTTGGTAGAGGAACCAGGGGTCGACGGAGGTCATCTTGGCAATCTGCTTCACCGTCATTCCCTGGCGCAGGGCGTAGCGAATATAGGACAGGCGCTCGGGGTGCGGCGTGACCAGCCGCTGCGTCAGAATCTTGGGCTCGATCTGCTCACTGCCCGGCCGCTTCCCCGTGTCCAGGGCGCGCACCGCTTTGAGCAGCGACTCCTTGAAGGTGCGGCCGATGGCCATCACTTCGCCTACCGACTTCATCTGCGGGCCCAGACCCTCGTCGGCACCCGGGAATTTCTCAAACTGCCACTTGGGAATCTTGACCACCACGTAATCCAGAGTGGGCTCGAAGCAGGCCGGGGTTTTGCGCGTGATGTCGTTGGTGATCTCGTCCAGCGTGTAGCCCACCGCCAGCTTGGCCGCAATCTTAGCTATGGGGAAGCCGGTAGCCTTCGAGGCCAGCGCCGAGGACCGCGATACGCGCGGGTTCATCTCGATCACCACCTGGCGCCCGGTTTCGGGATGCACTGCAAACTGGATGTTGGAGCCGCCAGTTTCCACGCCGACTTCACGAATCACCGCAATCGCCGCATCGCGCATGGCCTGGTACTCGCGGTCGCTCAGCGTCTGCGCCGGCGCCACCGTGATGGAGTCACCCGTGTGCACCCCCATGGGATCGAAGTTCTCGATGGAGCAGACGATGATCACGTTATCAGCGAGGTCGCGCATCACCTCCAGTTCGTATTCCTTCCAACCCAGCACCGACTCTTCAATCAAGACTTCGTGGACCGGCGAAAGGTCCAGGCCGCGCGCCAGCGTCTGCAGCAGTTCTTCCCGGTTGTAGGCCAGGCCGCCGCCCGTCCCGCCCAGCGTGAATGACGGCCGAATGATGACCGGGAAACCAATTTTGCCGGCAAACTCCATGCCGTCTTTCAGATTGTTCACCAGCGCCGACTTGGGCACGTCGAGGCCGATCTTCAGCATGGCGTCTTTGAAGAACAACCTGTCTTCCGCCTTCTTGATGGCGCCGATCTTCGCCCCGATGAGCTGCACGTTGTACTTATCGAGAATGCCACCATCGGCCAGCTCCACCGCCAGGTTCAGCGCAGTCTGGCCGCCCACTGTGGGCAACAACGCGAACCCCTTGCCGTCGCACATCTCCGACTCGATGCGGAGTATCTCTTCTAAAAAGTCGCGGGTCAGCGGCTCTATGTAGGTGCGCTCGGCAAATTCCGGGTCGGTCATGATGGTGGCCGGGTTGGAATTGGCCAGCACCACCTCGTAGCCCTCAGACTTGAGCGCTTTGCACGCCTGCGCCCCCGAGTAGTCGAACTCCGCCGACTGTCCGATGACAATCGGCCCCGAGCCGATAATCAGGATTTTCGATATGTCTGTACGTTTCGGCATCTAAAAGTTCCCGGTTCCCGGTTAGCACAAGATTTATTCATGCATATTTCTTGTTTTTGCTTTGAAAGGGCACGCCTTCAGGCGTGCCGTCCATAACCGCAGACGAATTGGGCTTTAGCCCCTGAGGGCCGTTTCGAACGCCGCGGGGCTCACTCTGCTTGAAACCTTTAGTTTGACCGAGCACACCTTCACGTGTTCCATCGTTCAATAGATTTGCGTTTTGAAAGGACGAGGCTTCGGCCGTGCTGTTCATAGCCGCAGAAGAACGCGGCTTTAGCCGCTGAAAGATAGGGTCCAAGTCAAATCCCGGGTGCGCGGAAGAATAAGGGTACTCGGCTGCGGACCCACACAATCCCTTCTTCACTGGAGTTTCGTGAATATACTTCACGTGGTTCGCGTAATCCACTAGGTCCCGAATGCGGTGGTCGCTAAACCCCTTCTGCCACACCTCCATATTCGAATGGAGTTCCATCTTGGCGCGACGGGAAAATCCGCCCTTTATGAATTGGACTGCCTTCTCCAAGCTTGTGGTCGGCGTGATAAGTGCATCAAAGTGGTCCGGCATGGTAACGAATTGGTGCAAAAGATACGCCCTTCCGCGATAGTGAAACAAGGTATCAAGGAATACCCTTGCCCAGTGCTCTTTGCCGAAAAGCCCTCGTCGGCCCCAAGTTTCGGACATTACGAAGCAGGTTTGCTCATTCCGAGTTGCAGGTTCCCTTCTCGGTCGCATAATTCTCTCAGGGTCAGCCTGACTTCTTTTCTCCCCGGTACGGCGCGGTTGGAAGCCGCGTCCTTTGAAAACGGCCCTCAGCGGTTAAAGCCGATTGCCTTGCGTTCTCCAACGGCACGCCTGAAGGCGTGCCCTTTCAAAGCGACCCAACTACTGACTCCCGCCTCTCCACTCCTCCATCATCTTCACAAAATCCTTGAACAGATAATGGCTATCGTGCGGACCGGGTGACGCTTCCGGGTGATATTGCACGCTGAATAGCGGCAAATTGCGGTGCCGTAAGCCCTCCAGCGTGTTGTCGTTCAAATCCATGTGCGTCAGCTCAACCTCGCTCTGTGGCAGCGAATCTGGATCCACTGCGAAGTTGTGGTTGTGCGCCGTTATTTCGACTTTGCCGCTCTTCAGCTGCTTCACCGGATGATTACCGCCGTGGTGCCCAAACTTGAGTTTGTATGTCTTGCCGCCCAGCGCGAGCCCTATCAGTTGGTGTCCCAGGCAGATACCGAAGATGGGCACTCGCCCCATCAAACGACGAATGTTCTGCTGGGCGTAGCGGCAAGGCTCGGGGTCGCCTGGGCCGTTGGAGAGGAAAATACCGTCCGGCTTCAGCGCCAGCACCTCTTCTGAACTCGTTTCCGCCGGTACCACCGTCACCCGGCAGCCGTCCGCCCGCAACTTCCTCAGAATGTTGTGCTTGATGCCATAGTCGTAAGCCACCACTTCAAAGCGTGGCGGTGCGTCCTTCACTCCCACGACCTCGGTTGGCTCGTGCGAGCGCTCGCCCACGTCCCAGATGTAGCGCTGCTTGGTGGTGACCACTTTGGCCAGGTCTGTACCGTCCATCTTGGGAATGGCGCGCGCCTTGGCGACCAGCTTTTCGGTATCCGTTTCCAGCGACGAAATCACGCCCCGCATCACGCCATGGTCGCGCAGGTGACGTACCAGGGCGCGGCTGTCAATGTCCGAGATCACAGGAATTTTGAAGCGCTCCAGGTACTCCTCCGCGACTTCCTGCGAGCGCCAATTTGAGGCCACTCGCGAGAACTCCCGCACCACCAAGCCCTCGATATAAGGCCGGTTCGCCTCAATATCCTCTGGGTTGGTGCCGTAATTTCCGATTTCGGGGTTGGTAAGAACGACTATCTGCCCGGCATAAGAGGGGTCGGTGAAAATTTCTTGGTAGCCGGTAATGGAGGTATTAAAAACGACTTCGCCGTAACATTCGGCTTTTGCACCGTAACCTTTGCCCCGGAAGATGCGCCCATCTTCCAGAGCCAGGATGGTTTGCATTCTGACTCCGGTGGGTGGATTTTATGTATTTTATCAGTCACTGGCGCAGCGAGAAAGAGAGACGGCTGTGGATTTCCCGGATATCTGGCCCTTAGCGAACGGTTCCCATCTTGTCTATGGGCCAGTAGCCGAATACCGCCTTGCCGTAGATGTAGCGTTCATCCACAGGACCGAAGTCGCGGCTGTCGTCGGACATGGTGCGGTGGTCCCCTAGCAGGAAAAAGTGGCGGGGCGGAACTACGATCTCTGGATATGAACGCTGGTCGGCATACATGCTGGGAACGTAAGGCTCGTACAACCGCCGGCCGTTCACATAAACCCGGCCATCATCAATGTGCACACGGTCTCCAGCCAGCCCAATTACGCGCTTGATATAGCTCTTAGAAGGGTCCCGCGGATAATGAAATACCACGATGTCGTCGCGCTCGATCGGCTCCAGGTGATACACGAACTTGTTAATGAAGATGCGCTCCTGGTCGTCCAGCCCCGGCATCATGCTGGTCCCTTCCACCTTTACCGGCTGATAAAGAAAAATGATGATAAAGGCTGAAATAGCCAGGGAGATCACCAGATCTCGCACCCAGGCGGAAAACAGCGGCATGCCGCGCGGCCGCTCCAGGCCTATCCCAATCTCGGGGCTGTTGACACGTGCGCTTTGCAGGTTCTGGGGCTCCGCTGACATGAATAAATTTCTATTTTATTACGGATCGTTAGCCGTAATTACAAGCATGCTTTTTATCTTTTGCCGCGCTCGGCTGTGTACTGAGGTGTGTTTTCCTCAACCGCAAAACACGGTAAAATGTGCCCCTTAAGGTGGTTGGCATGCGCAAACAGGTTTTGCTGTCGTTGTTCTTGGTGCTGGTGGCTCTTACCCTGTCCGCGCAGTGGAATTTTCAAGAGTCGGAAGATCAACCCGGTCGCGTTCCCGCCTATCACCCGGTTCCCCCAAAAAAGGGCGAGAAACTGCCCCCCTTGCTGCCCAAGGAGGCGCTGCTGGGCCCGGAATATCAGTACCCGTTCCAGGCTCACGCCTACGAAATAGCCGCCAAGATCCAGAGCGTGATTTACCAGCAGCCTTGTTACTGTTACTGCGACCGAATGGGACACAAAAGCTTGCATAGCTGTTATGAAGGCACTCATGCCGCCGAGTGCGGGGCCTGCCTTAAAGAGCTTTATTACAGCTACGTTATGCACAAACAGGGCAAAACCGCGAGGCAGATCCGTAAAGGCATCATTGCGGGAGAATGGAAGCCAATTAATCTGCAAACTGCCGGCTCGATCAACTGAAATGACCGAAAGTTGACGAGTTACTAGCTTGTGGTTAACCTGCTGCCATCGCAGGTATTTTCCCTGCCGGGAGGCGCCCCCCACCACTCCTAGGGCGCGCGATGGTGGCCCGATGAAGAAAAAAGTCGAGGAAGGACTCAAGGGTGCAAATTCTAACTCACACAAAACAAAAGCGCTTTCTGGCACTTCCGGACGCGTGTTGCATATGAACCACGCAGCTCAACCCAAACGCCAACTCAGCGATGACCCGCGTTTTGCCCAGGCAGTGCAGAGTTATGAAGCAGGCCTGCGCGCTCTGCAGGAACGTAAGTTTGAGAAGGCTAAGGCTTTATTCCAGAAGGTGGTGGCCAGCGGCAGCCGCGAACTGGCCGATCGCGCGGGCGTGCACCTGAATACCTGCACGCAACACCTGGACCGTGGTGCCAGCACCAGCTTCAAGACGGTAGAAGAGCACTTTGACTACTCTATCTCGTTGATGAATCTGGGGGATTATATCGCCGCCCGCGAGCACCTGGAAAAGTTGGCTAAGCAGGCTCCCCAGGCCGATTACGTCCACTATGGACTGGCGGCCTTGGCCTGCCTGACTGCGCGTTACGAAGACTCCCTGCGTCATTTAGCTGACGCTATGCGTCTGAATCCAAGCCTGCGCTACCAGGCGCGAAACGACTCGGATTTCCAGAATCTCACCGAAGACCCCCGCTTCACTGAGTTGCTTTACCCGGAAACCACCACCGAACCCTCCCCCTCCCCCACTCCGTCAGAAAGGGACTGAGGAGCCGCATGAAGTCACAATCATCGGGATCTGCAGGCGCTTATCCACCTGCGCCGGGCGAGGCACGCCCGCTGCAGGTAGTGGCCACGGGGGGAGGTACCGGGCTTTCCACCCTGCTAAAAGGCCTGAAGCGCTACGTAGTCGGAGGAGAGCCTGCGGCAGGCGGGCGTGCGGTGGGCGGGCTGTGCGCCGTGGTGACCGTTACCGACGATGGCGGTTCTAGCGGACGGCTGCGCAAGGAGTTTAACGTCCTGCCTCCGGGCGATATTCGCAACTGCATCGCCGCGCTTTCGGAAGATGAAGCCCTGCTCTCGCGTCTGTTTCAACATCGCTTTCATACCGGGGCCGGCTTGAACGGCCACAGCTTCGGCAACCTGTTTCTAACCGCGCTAACCGCAATCACCGGCGACTTCGCCGAAGCCGTGAAGCAATCTTCAGAGATTCTGGCTACTCGCGGCCATATTTATCCCTCCACAACTTCTGACGTGCAGTTAGAAGCGACCATGGCGGATGGCACGCGCGTCTCCGGCGAGACCAACATCACCGCCAGCACACAGCGCATTGTCGAAATTCAACTTCGCCCCGCGGATGTGCAGCCATTGCCCCAAACTCTGGAAGCCATTGCGCAGGCCGATCTGATCACCATCGGCCCCGGTTCCCTGTTCACCAGCCTGGTGCCCAACCTGCTGGTGCGCGGCATCCCGGAAGCCGTAGCTGCCTCCCGCGCCGTCAAAGTATTTGTCTGCAATTTGATGACAGAAGCCAACGAGAGCCTGGGCTTAAGCGCTGCTGACCACATTCGAGTGCTGCATGAGCACGCCCATACACGCATTGTGGACTACGCCATGGTGAACCGAACACCGGTACCGGGAGAACTTAAGGCCAAGTACGCCGCCGAAGGCGGCACCCAGATCGAAGTAGATGTCGCCGCTATCGAGAAAATGGGGGTCAAAGTCATCCTGGGCGACTACCTGGAAACCGCGCAGGGCGTGGCTCGCCATGCCACCGACCGCGTGGCTCGCGACCTCCTGGGATTAGCAGCGCAGGCTGCGGCTGCGGGTCGCTGATTCCACCGCCGAGACGCTGAGAACGCGGATCTTTGTTAAGTATGCCCCCCTGAAGATTGCAGCGAAGTCCAGCTTTCTATCACCGTGTACTCGGCGCAGCGGAAACGGGTATATTGAGGCCTAAATGGCGAAATCCAACAGTTCCAAAGGTGAGATGGGTTCGAATTCCGCGGCCAACAAGGGCAAGTTCGGAGTCGCAATTCTGGCGGCCGGTAAGGGCACGCGGCTAAAATCGCGCTACCCCAAGGTGCTGCATTATGTGGGCGGCAAATCGCTGCTGGCACACGTAGTGGCGGCCGCCACTCGTCTCTGTCCCGCCCAGGATGTTTACGCCATCATCGGGCACGACGCGGAGCGGGTGAAAGACGCGATGGCCGGCAGCGGCATCGGATTCATCCTGCAGAAAGAGCAGCGCGGCACCGGGCACGCCCTGATGGTGGGTGAAGAGGCGCTTTCACGCTACGACCACATAATTGTGCTTTCCGGCGACGCGCCCCTGATCTCGCCCCAAACCATTGAAAACCTGCGTGATCAACACCTGCAGCAAGGCGCGGCCATGACCTTGCTGACGGCGGTCATGGAACGGCCGCAGGGCTACGGCCGAATTATCTTTCGGGATAGCAGCAGGGAGGTGGAAGCGATTGTTGAAGAGAAATCGCTAACTGCAAGCCAGCGCGGCCTGCAGGAAGTAAATGCCGGTTTTTACTGCTTCGCGGTCAAGCCTCTGTTCCAGCATATTCGCCAATTGAGTACCGACAACAAGCACCACGAGTATTACCTCACCGACATGGCCGCCATTCTGGCCAAGATGGAAGGGAAAGTTATTGCCGTGCAGGCCGCCAACGGGCACGAAGTCCTAGGCTGCAATACGCGCCAGGAACTGGCCGAGGTGGATGCGGAGCTGCGGATGAAGAAGTGCCAGCAATTAATGGAAAGCGGGGTAACCATCTACCAGCCACAAACCTGCGTGGTTGACTGTGACGTCACGGTAGGGCCGGACACGGTCATCGAGCCTTTTGTTCACCTGCTGGGCGCCACGCGCATCGGCGCCGAATGCCGTATTCGTTCCTATAGCGTGATCATCAATTGCGAACTGGGAGAGGGCGTGCTCATCCGCAACGGCTGCGTGATAGATGATTCCCGCATCGGGGCGCAGGCGGTACTAGGCCCCTACACTCATTTGCGTCCCGGCTGCCAGATTGCCGAAGGCGCGCACATGGGCAATTTCGTCGAGGGCAAAAAGCTGAAGCTGGGCAAGGGCTCCAAGGCGCAGCACCTCAGTTATCTGGGCGACGCCGAGGTGGGCGAGGGCGTAAACGTGGGCGCGGGCACCATCACCTGCAATTACGATGGCTTTGGCAAGTATCCCACCGTAATTGGCGACCGTGCCTTCATTGGCAGCGACGCCACCCTGGTGGCACCCGTCAAAGTTGGCAAGGGTGCTTATGTCGGCGCCGCTTCCTGCATCACCGAGGATATTCCCGACGATTCCCTGGCCATTGGCCGTGGCCGCCAGGTCAACAAGGAAGGCTGGGCGCGGCGGAAGCGGGAGGAGCGGGCAGCGGCCGGAAAAAAATATTAATCCAAAGTTTTCAAGTTTCGAGTTTCCAGTTTCCGGTGGAATCAAGTGCTGCTGAAACTCGAAACTGGAGACTCGAAACTATTTGTTGAGGCATCATTCGGCGCCCACTCCCCATCCAAACAAAGTTAGCCATTCCAAATTGGAGGGAAGCTTATGGCAGAGGAGAGCAAGAGCGGACAGAAGACCTTCAAATGCGCCGACATGGGCCACAAGGACTGCAACTGGGAAGTGAGCGGCCGTTCGGAAGAGGAATTGATGCCACAGATCGAACGCCACGGGCGTGAGCGCCACGGTATAACCAATCTCGACGACGACAGCAAGCGCCGGGTACGCAGCAACATTCGCGATCGGGCAGCGTAAACGCCTAAAACATTTGATGCAATGAGACGGGCAGCCTCTGCAGGCTGCCCGTTTTCATTCTGGAGGCCGGCGGCCACACATGCCCGCAGGGGCTAAAGCCCACATTTCTTGCCAGCATGGACGGCTCGGCTGAAGCCGTGCCCTTCCGAAAGAAGCTTGTGGGTGCAAGATAGTTGATACTCTAGAGGGCAGCGTCTTGAGGAGTGTTGTGGGCAAAGACAACGGCAATGCGGAACGGCACTTTCTTTCCGGCCTGGAGCTGTTTGCAGCCGGCGAGCAGCAGCGCGCCATTGCGGAATATCAGCTGGCTTTGGAAGTGGACTCACGTTTTACCGACGCTATGCACGGCCTGGTGCGCATCTACCAGGACCTGGACCAGCTTGACGAGGCCGTCACCGTGGCCCTTCGCATTTCAGAAACCGATCCCGAAGATGTGCTCGCCCACACTACACTTTCTATCCTCTACCAGAAAAAAGGCATGGTTCCGGAAGCGGAGGCTGAAGCCAATAAAGCCCGCATTCTGGGATGGAAACATCAGTTGCGGGCGCAGAAAACGCTAAATAGCTGACTGGCTGGCTAGCTGACTAGCGCGCCCCAACTTGATCATTTCGAACATTGGGTGCCCGAATTTCTCATGAGGAAATTCGCGCTCAACTCTCCAGCCTTGACTTTGATAGAACTGCACAGCTCGGGTATTCGATTTGACCACCCGAAGTCGAAATACGTCATGTCCACGACTGCGTATTTCACGTTCCGCATGCGCCAGCAGCTTAGCGCCAATTCCAATTCTGCGGCTGTCGCTTCGAACCCATAAGTCACTGACCCATTCGTCCCGGGTCATGGTCACCCCAACGATCTCTTTTCCCGAGACCGCCAGCCAGGCTGAAAACCAATTCGCTTCACCAATGGGTACATGAGGAGTTACGAACAAGGAGGCAAAGGTTTCGTCGGCAATGGCCTGAACCAGCTCGTGCACCGCGTTGTTTTCGTCCGGCCTCATCTGGCGGATGACGACTTGTGTGGGCACGAAAGCACTATAACCGAATCGCGTGTTCTAACCTGGCGACTGTGCAGCACGCAAGCTGACCGGCTATTCGACGGAGTATAGTAACGTCCGGGAAATTCACATTAGGTCACTACATGCGGGCCGACGGAACCATAACGCAGGCAGATGGCTTCTTCTTTTTGTTCTGGATAGAAGACGCATGGCGCGACTTTCGCTTCGCCCTGCGCTCCCTCGCCAAGATGCCGGGCTTTACTGCCGTCGCGGTCATCGTAATTGCCGTCGGCATCGGCTGCAACACGGCGGTCTTCTCGGTCATCAACGCGGTGCTGCTGAAACCGCTCACTTATCCTCACCCGCAATCGCTGATGCAGTTGATGGAGACAGGACCACAGGGATCATTCCGGGGCGCCAGCGTGCCCAAATTCAATATCTGGCGACAGCAGACTAGTATTTTTCAGTATGTCGCCGGCTACGACCAGGGCGGCTCAGGGCTCAATCTCACCGGCGGTGGCGAACCGGAGCAGGTACAGGGCATCCATGTAACGGCCGACTATTTCCGCCTGTTCGGCGCGCCCATTCTAGCGGGACGTAGCTTCACCGCCGCCGAGGACAGCCCGCATGGCGGCCACGTGGTTGTTCTCAGCTACGGTCTCTGGAAGCGCCGCTTCGGCGGCGATCGGAACATCATCGGCCGCAACATCCAGCTTGATGGCGAGCCCTTTACGGTGGTCGGCATCATCGGCCGCGGCTTCGTCACCGAGGCAGGCGGGGACCTCTGGCTGCCTTATCAATTCGACCTCACCTCCCAGGACATGGCCAATTACTTCGTAGTAGCAGCCCGGCTCAAACCGGGCATTACGCTGCCCACGGCCAATGCCCAGTTAAAGCTTGCCGCCGAGCAGTATCGCCGCACTTATCCGGGCACGCTCGACCCGAAGGACAGCTTCAGCGCGATTTCCCTGGAACAGAGCATTGTTGGCGACACCCGTGCCTCCCTGCTGGTTCTGCTGGGAGCGGTCGGCCTCGTCCTCCTCATCGCCTGCGCCAACGTAGCCAATCTTCTGCTCATCCGCGCCACCGCCAGAAAGCGCGAGCTTGCCACCCGCGCTGCCCTGGGCGCCGGCCGCGGCCACATCATCCGGCAGCTGCTTGCGGAAAGCCTGGCAGTTTCGCTCAGCGGGGGCGTGCTGGGCCTGGTTCTCGGCTTTATGGGGGTGCGCCTGCTGCTTGCTCTAAATCCCGGAGACATTCCACGCATTGGCCAGGATGGCTCAGGAGTCACGCTCGATCACAATGTCCTGCTGTTCACACTCGGCGTCTCGCTACTCACCGGGATCCTGTTTGGGTTGGTGCCTGCCATTGCCGCAACGCGCTCCAATCTGGCAGCGGCCATTAACGAGAGCAGCAATCGCTCCGGCATCGGCTTCCGCAGCGGCAGAGTGCGCTCCACCCTGGTAGTAAGCGAAGTCGCACTGGCCTTGGTGCTGGTGGTTGGCGCTGCCCTGCTGATCCGCACCTTCATGAAATTGCAGGCGGTGGACCCTGGCTTCCAAACCCACAACGTGCTCACCATGACCATGTCCATCGGCGGTGAGCGCTTTCAGAAAACCGCAGGTGTGGCGCAAATTATTCGAGATGGCACCGAGCGCCTGGACGCCGTTCCCGGCGTGGAGAGCGCTTCCGCTTCCTGCTGCCTGCCCCTGGAAGGCGGCTTCGGCCTGCCGTTTGATATTGTCGGCCGCCCCAAGGGCAACGGCCCCACTACCGGCGAAAGCGGCTACTTTCCAGTGTCGTGGAGCTTTTTTGATGCATTCAAAGTGCCCATCCTGCGCGGGCGCTCTTTTAGCAGGCAGGATGATGGTTCGGCGCCGGGAGTGGTGATCATCAACGAGTCCATGGCGAAACAATACTGGCCAAGAGGCGACCCACTGCAGGACCGCTTGCTGGTGGGTGCCAGCATGGGAACGGTTTTTGTGGAGCCGCCGCGGCAGATTGTCGGCGTGGTGGGCGATATGCGTGACCAGGGCTTGAATCAGAACCCCATTCCCACCATGTACATCCCCATCGCGCAGATGCCCGACAAGGTCACGGCCCTCAACTCGCGCATCGCGCCGCTGTGGTGGATTGTGCGCACGCGCATGGAACCTCACACTCTCGTCAAGCCGATTTCCCTTGCTCTGCGCGAGGCTAGCGGAGGACTGGCTGTGGCGCACATTCGTACCATGGACGAAGAGGTGGTCTCCAATACAGCCCGTCAGCGCTTCAACATGCTGCTGCTCACCATTTTTGGTTCCTCGGCGCTGCTCATGGCCGCCATTGGGATTTACGGGTTGATGGCCTACTCCGTGCAGCAGCGAACCCAGGAACTGGGCATCCGCATGGCCCTGGGCGCGCAGGCCTCAGATGTGCGCAATATGGTGGTCCGCCAGGGAATGGTACTGGCGGTGATTGGCTTGGTGGTCGGCATCGGCGGCGCTTTGTGGCTCAGCCATTTCCTGAACATTTTCCTGTTCGGGGTCACGGCCTGGGATCCCACCGCCTTTGTTGCCACCCCGCTGCTGCTCGCCGCGGTCGCGCTGCTGGCAGTGTGGGTGCCCGCCCGGCGCGCTACCCGTGTCAGCCCCATGACGGCGTTGCGGTTTGAATGAGGTGCGCGGACCTGCTCGGACCAGTCATTCAGGTTCCGCCAGAATGCGCCGGTTCCGGCTTAATTTTGGTGGGTTCAATGGCAACGTCAGGCACCGAGGCGCTGTTCCAACTCAATAGGCGCAGCAGTTTTTGACCCGGCGACGAGGCACGCTTCCCGGAGTCTGTGCGGAGGAGGGAACCATGAGCGGCAGCGATGATTCCGGGTGCCGGGGAGCTCTGCAATCAGGCCTGCTGGTGAAAGATCGTCTGGGCACGCGCAAGCGCATCACGCGGGTGGAGCAGGATACCGTTTATTGGGAGTACGTTGGCCAGCCGCCGGCGGGCGCACCGAATATAAATTCCACATCCTACGATGATTTTATAGATAGCCACTTTGTCCTGCCGCAACCTGGTTCCTCCCGAGGAGCAGCTTAGGTCCGCTCTCGTCAGATGGGGTGACCGCCCCCGCGCCATCCCCGCCAATTTCGCGGCGCATCTATATGCCCATTTGGGTCTTAGATCAGGAGGTTTTCTCAATGCGCCGCGCGAGTCTCGCACTTTCAATAGCCGTGCTGCTTCTGGGCTTGGCTGCCTGGGCTGCTGACATTCCCATGGTAGCCAGTTCGCTGGTACCGGCAGCGACCGGCAAGATCAGCTATGAACATGACCGCAACGGGAATATCAAGTTCACCGTTGCCACCAAGAACCTGGCTGCTCCCAGCCAGCTAACCCCAGCGAAAAACGCTTATGTGGTTTGGATTGAGCCCCGCGACCAGCAGCCGCAGAACGCCGGCGTGCTGACCGTCAACAACAACCTAGAGGGAAGTTTTTCCAGCACAACCCCGCAGAAGACCTTTAACGTGGTGGTAACCGCGGAAGATAGTCCTACCGCCACGCAGCCCAGCGGGCCGGAGATTCTCCATGGCACCGTGCAGGTAAGATAAGCGTCGGTATAGACCGAGAGCGGCCACCAGGCCGCTCTCTCGGTTAGTGAGCTGCACCTTTGACTGTCAGGCCGCGATCCTGCGGCGCGTGAACTTGAGGCCGCGCTCCAGCGCGCTCGGTTGCGCCATGGGCAGGCTGGCCGGCCAAGGTTCCTCCACTCCCATCAGCGCCAGAGCACCGCCCAGCAGCGCCAGATTTTTTGTGAAGTTCACCATTTCCGCTTGCCGCTGATTGGGATCCTGATGATTCCAGAAATCGTGAATCATAGGCGAAACACCGGCCAGGAAGCCCATTATCGCCAGCGTCCCCAGCTTGGGCTTAATTCCGGAGAGGATGCTCGCTCCCCCCATAATCATCATGGCTCCGCTGGCCATGACCGCCACATCGGGGAAGGGGACCTTCTTGCCAGCAGCGTACTGAGAGAGCATCTTGCGATCAAGAAAATGATGGATGCCGCTATACAGGAAAAAGCCGCCGAAGGCGAGACGGCCGAGCAGAAAAGGAGCTTTCATCGAACTGACCTCCATGCTGGATGGCTGCTGAGATTCCCGGGCGCTTACCAGTGTTGCCTTGCCTGTGAAGCCGCCACACTGCAACTTTTGAAAGGGGGTGCTGGATTTGACTGCTGCCCGAGACCGAAAACCCTAGAAAGAACGAGGCCCGCGGTGCGCGCCGCGGGCTTTTGTTGATTTTAATCAGCTACCTACTGGAGCTGAAGGCTCTGCGCCATGCGCTGATAGGTGGATTTAAGGCGGTTAAAGTCCTTTTGCGGAGCCACAAACACGGCATAAACAAGTTGATTATTCGAACTGACTACCGTGATCAGCCAATCCTGCTCCCGCAGCGGTTGGCCATTCTGCTGGATGGGCGAGTTGCCCACCATCATCTGCGACCTGCCCTGCATGCCGTTTACCTGAATGCCGCTGCTCGAGCCCGTAGCTTGCAAGCCAGGGTTCGATTGCTCCATACTCTGAACCAACGCTTGGGTGGCCTGGTCGAGCGAGGCGCCGCTGGGCATCTGCGCCGCCCCCATCACCATTCCATAAGCGACTGCGCCTTGCGACGCTCCGGCCGGCGGAGCGATGGTCAGGCCATTCTGGCTGGACGCCGTTTGCCAGTTGCTGGGATAAGAAATGCTGATCCCGCCCTGCTGATATTGGCTGAAGCTGCCGCTGGGCTTGACCTGGCTGTAGCTGACGTTGGTCAGCGTGCCTCCGCCGCTTCCCTGGTCGCCGGGCGAGGTGGAAGAAACCGGCACATTCTTGGGTACAGCGCCGCTTTGCTGGTTCTCCCGCGCCCACTGGCCGCTCTTGGCGCCTTGCGCAATCTGCTGCGCTGTGTACGCCTTTACCTTGGTGGCGTCCTGCCGAGCTGCCACAAAAGCCTGGCTGTTGTCCTGATATTGCTTGGGCGGCCAGTCTTTGATCTCGTTATTCACAGCCTCAACACGGTTACCCGGGTTGGGGTGATCGCTGAGGAATTGCGGACCACCGGCGCCACTTTCCTTCTCCAGTTTTTGGAAGAACTCGGCCATAGCCTTGGGGTTATAGCCAGCTTTCCACAGGATGATGGCGCCCACGCTATCGGCCTGCGCCTCATCGCCGCGCGAGTACTTCATGCTCCACATGCCGCCGGCAATTTGCCCGCCCATGGCGGCGACGGCGCCACCAACACCTCCCATCATTGATCCCAATACCTGTCCCAGCCCAGCCAGGATGCTTGGGCCCATGTTCTGCTTCATCTGCTTGGCCGAGTGCTGCATGTAGACGTGCGACATTTCGTGCGCCATCACGCCGGCCAGCTCGGCTTCATTGTCCGCCGCAGTAATGGTGCCCACGTTGATGAAAATCGGTCCACCGGGCAAGGCAAAGGCGTTAATCTCTTTCTGCTCCACCACGTGGAATTGATAAGGCCACGTGTACTGCTGAGGTATGACCTTTTCCAGCTTCCTCCCCAGTTCCTGCACGTATTTTGTGACCGGACTGGAATCGGGCAGGACCGGCATCTGCTGATACACCTCTCCCATAGCCTTAAGACCAAGCTGCTGCTGTTGCGCTCGGCTGAGGGAGACCTGACCGGGGTTGGGCAGTTCAGGCGTGTGAACGGCGGCAAACAGCCAGACGGGCTGCGCAATCAAGAAGGCGAGAAAAAGCGCCAGCAAGCGTGGCGCCAGGCTGCGGTCTTTCATAGCTCAGAATGATACAGATGCAGATGGGCTAGGGCCAGGATTGCCGACCGGCCTGACTGGCCAGTGCGAAGCTAAGTCCTTTGCTGCGAGCCAGGAAATCCAGCCTGGAGTTCAGACCTTTATTGAGCGCCGCCACTTGGCATGCAACCACATGAGGATTCCGAGGGCACAAATCTCCAGCGGCCCGGGCTGGGTAACGCTGAAATTCCAGAGAGTGTTCACATGCTGAGTAGCGACCCATGCTGCCCAGAT